>NZ_JBHSLC010000010.1:0-67093 GCF_042657465.1 Azospirillum himalayense
AGGCCATCCTCGACCTCCGCGAACACTTCAAGGGCCGCCGCCACAGAGCGATGCGGTGATTGCCCAACCCAAACCGAAGGGTGCGCTCGCGACGCTTACACTGCACGAAGAGTCGCGGCGGGGAGGCTTTTGGTTACAAGCCCAATCTGCGGAGCAAATCGATGGAAAGCACGTGCGAGTTCCCAAAGGCTATACTCACGGATGCAGAAAGCAGTAGAGTGCATTGGGCTTCTGACTTCCTCGGGTGCGCCAAAGATGAAGCAATAAGATTGTTTTGCCAAGTAAAGTCTTTTCTTCTTGACAGAAAACAAATTCTAGAAAATCTGAAAAGTGATGTGTTAGAGAAGTGGGATACAGAAGGAAAGGCATCTAAAGCCTTGGTGACTATGACTTCAGGAGCTATGGCTGGCGTGGGGGTAGCGTTTTCAAAACCATTGGGCGTTGCCATGTCAACTTTTATAGGGGGTGCGCTTGCGCCTGCCACTATAACTGCGTTAGTAGTGGTGGTCGGTGTTCTTGTTCTTTTCATGTCTGTCCCCGCAATTCCAGGCGCCCTAATGGATTTGTCCCAGGCAGTGAAGGAGCGGTTGAAGTTGGAGGCAAAGTAGCAATAGAGCAGGTAATCAAATTCAGTGCCCGACCGCTGGTATAGCCCCGACCGCTGGTATAGCCGTTGGAAAACATGTGTTTTCCGACATGTGCGGGCGGTGGGTATCTTAAGTTGTCCGGATGCGACACCTCCTTGGCGCGTTCGACCACCACCATCGCTTTGGGGAGGCGACAGGGATCGTCAGGCGGTCGGTAATGAGGATTGGCCAGTTCGGGCTTGCGGCGCAGGCGCGCCTTGACGATGTCGTTGGGCGCTTTGCCCTCGAGCACGCGCTGCCGACGGGCGTTGTAAGCGACGTTGTAGCCCTGCAGCAGGCGCTCCAGTGAGCGGTGGGTGCCGACGGTGATGACGAGCACGTCGCGGCCGATGCGGCCGTTGAAGCGCTCCACCATGCCATTCGTCTTGGGCGTGTAGGGCTTGGTGCGGCGGTGTGCGATGCCGAGGTCGCGACAGGTCTTCTCGAAGGCGTCGCTCGAAGGCGTCGGCGGTGAAGCAGTTGCCGTTATCGGTGAGCCCGTGAGTGATCGTGAAGGGAAAAGCGGCTACGGCCTCCTTCAGAAACGCGCTCGCGCAGGCTTCGTTCTCTTCGTCTTTGACGGCCAGGTGGACCATGCGGGAGGCGCGATCGATGGCGACGTAGAGGTAACGTTTGCGCCGCTCGCCATCGGCGGTTTGCAGCTTGGGCAGGTGCTTGATGTCGACGTGGAGGAAGCCAAGGTCGTAGGTCTTGAACTTTTTGGTCGGCTTGGCCGGCATGGTGGACGGCCGCGGTGGCAAGCGGTTCAGCCCTTCCGCCTTGAGGATGCGGTAGATCGAATCCCGGTTCAGGTGGGGCAGGAAGTGGCGCACCGTGAAGGTGAGGTCGTCGAGCGGGAAGCCGGTGCTCCGGCGCAGCTCGCAGACGATGGCGCGCTCTTCCTCGGTCGCCCGCCAGCGCAGGTGCTGCGGCCGCGAGGAGTGGTCCTGAACGTCGGCAGCACCGCGCGTGCGCCATTTGCGAATGGTCTCGGTGCTGACCCCATAGCGCTTGGCCAGCACGCCCGAGGACTCGGTGGACGCCGCGATGGCGGCACGCACGGCCGGCGTGGTTCGGGCGTTGGGATGGATCTGGTACATGGCGGCCCCTCCATGGAAGCCACGGAGCCTGCGATCGCCGCCTTGGTCATGATCCCCGGCCCGTGCTCCCCGTCAACCCTGGCCCTGGCGGGCCACCGCCCAAAGGGCGGCGGTGGGGTTGACCGGGATCAGCGCGGCCGGGGGTTTGGGGCTCGTCATGGCGGCGACGGACCGCTGTGCGCCCTTGCTCCGTTTGACATGGCGCGCCCGGGCAAGCCCCGCGAACATCCAGCCATATTCCTGGATGCCCCAACACACCGGATCCCAACAACGTTCCGCCATCACACAATTAACCGCCCCAGAGCCTCAGAAGCGTAACCGAGAAACCCTGTCGGATTGAACGGCCGTACGGAAACCGTCGCAGAGAGGTTTTCCGTACGGCATCCCGGTCCAATCGGACTTTCTGTTCTGCTGCTACTCGGACCCCAGCATCCTGAAGCCCTCCCCCCGTCCCGTCGAGGTGGGTGTTCAATGACGCGGCTTTTCTGAATTTTCCACAACTCACTTTGAGTCGTACAAAATTCATATTGGACTCGTATGACGTGTTGACCGCGCGCCGCGAAATGACATATCCAACTCCTGACGGGCGTAGTGTGCCCGCCCAAAATTCATCTCCTCCAGATTCCAACTCGGTTTCGCCCCGCTGGCCGTCTTTGTCCGCCGGCTGAAACAGCGCTGTCCGCGCCGGACCACTTCCGCCAGGGACAACACGAATGCCCGATATCCACGGCGCCGAAACCGGTGCCGCAGCCGCGTCGCGCGACCTCATGACCGAGGGCGAGGCCAAGGCGTTGGCCACCGCATCGAAGGCCACTGGCACCGCCTCGGCCACGCCACGGTGAAGGTCTGGGCCGAGCCCGTCGATCCCTATAGCCGCCCCGTGGTCTGGGCAATCCGGAGCAATCTGGTCAACGGCCTGCCGCCGGCCCGCCAGTAGGGCAGGGCAGGGGGCGTCCGGCCGGTTCCCTCACTCCAACAGGAGGTGTGCCGTGCTGTAGTCCAAGCGGGTAGCGCCCGCACCACCGATCCCAGACCCAGGTCAGCAGGCATGCGCGTTGTGTCCGCTGCGATCATCACCGAAAGCGCCCCGCCGGAGCGTCGCATCCGTGTCGGCACCAGCGGGGAAAGAGCAAAGCCGGAAGGTTCACGAAGCAGGGGCGGCAGTCCCGCCAACAGCCACAGCCGCAGAGCCGGTGCACAGGCGCTGGAAGCTGTGTGGTGCGGCTCGGGTGGCCCCGGCTTCAATCCTGACCAGCAGCTATGGAATTCGTGCCGGGTCGCAGCATGGCGGCCCGGCCTTCAGTTCCCGTCGCCTCCTCGAAGGTTAGGAGACTGCGGGGTAGCCGCCCCGTTTCGCCGCGTGAGGTAAGCACGCACAGCCAGACCAGAGCCGGTTGACCCGGCCATCCCGTCATCGCCTGCAGAGCGACGGGGTATAGTCGCAGAGCTGTGTACGAATGTCACACGAAAGTAGTACCACAAATAGCGGTAGCGGCCCCTGGCGCATCCGCATCGTTGCATACCGGCTCATGCCGGTATCGGAAATTCTCGACAATCCAAAGGCTTGGCGCAAGCATCCGGAGAAACAGCGCAACGCGCTCCGGGCGGCCTTGGATCATGTCGGCTTGGTGAAGCCGCTGATTTTCAACGAGCGGACCAGCCGACTCGTTGACGGTGCGGCACGTCTCGATCTCGCACGCCGCGATGGTCAGGAAATGCTCCCGGTCACCCTGATCCACATCTGCAACGGTCTGGTGCATGACGGGCAACCCCGACCTTCATCCTCGACCACGATGAAATGTCCAATGCGGTTCGGCGGCTCCCGGCCAGAGCGTCGCCGAGATTGCGCAGCAGATGCCACCGATCGACCACCTGAACGGCGTTCGGCGCACCCGTCCGGACGCCTTCGGCGTAGGCGCCGCCCCGATCCCGGGCGACGACTTCAATACCGGGATCGGCCTTCAGCCAGGCGGCCACCGTCTCGGCGTGGCGGTCGGGCAGCAGCTCGATGGGACGATTGCGCTCCAGATCGACGATGATCGTCCCGTAGCGCTGACCACGCCGCCATGCCCAATCGTCGATGCCGATGACACGCGGTGCCGGCGTCACCGGCAGGGGATCCGTGCCTCGGACCTTCAGGATCAGCGTGTCCTTGCCGCGGTTGGACGCAAAGGCGAGCCGTGTCGCCTCGGTTCCAAGGATCAACTTTCAATGTTTCCAGACACTTGAAGAAGAGGGGCAGAATGAACGCACCATCGCACTGGGGCGCAAGAACTGGCTGTTCGCCGGCGCCGATGTCGGGGGTGAACGGGTCGCGGCCATGTACACGCTCATCGAGACGGCCAAGCTCAACGGGCTCGATCCCGAGGCATACCTGCGCGACCTGAGCGCCCGCATCGCCGATCACAAGATCACCCGCATCGACGAACTGCTGCCCTGGAACTGGACCACGGTCGCTGAAGGCACCGGAAACGCCGAAGCCGCGTAGCTCGGCGGCTGCTAATTACCCACATCGTCGAGAGCGAGGGTCGCGCCGAGCACGATGTCGGCCAAGCGTGCCATGCCGCGCCACAGGACTTGGTCGCCGGGCGGTGAGTCCCCGGCTCGGGCAAGCCAGCCGCCCAGTCTTGCGATCTTCCGGACGTAGCGGGCCAAATCGCGGATTCCCGACGGGTTGGGGGTTGGGTCGGGGACCACGCGGTTGAGGACCGCGGTTTCAATGCCGGTCAAGGCGATGCCGGGCTCAACATCCGGCACGATCCGGTTCATCATCCGCAGCCAGAAGACGCGCCAGCCCACGATGCACAGGATGGCGATCAGCTTCACCAAGCGCTCGGCCGTCCGGAGCCGCGCCGCCTCCACCTTGCACCCCGATTTCAAAATCTTGTGGAATTCCTCCACGCGCCAGCGCAGGGCGTACCAGCGCAGTTTCTCCACGGCGGCTGCGGTGTCGGCGACCGCCAAGTCGGTGGCGAGCTTCCAGTCGATGCGCGGGCGGTTCTCCGGCTGCTCCAACTCCCGGGCGTGCAGGATCGTCAGGTCGAGCGCCAGGTATCCTTTCTCTTTCCCGATCGGCGGTCGGACGTGCAAGGTGGCGTAGGTGAGTTCGAGTTCCGCGGTTTCGATACGCCCGGCGGCGTCCCGGACGGCGATGCGGTGTCGGCCCCCCACGGCCACCTCGCCCATCAGGCGGGCGACCGTGGTGGTGCCGTCCCCTGCGAACCGGTCGACACACGTCCGGACCAGGAAGTGGGTGCCGAGATCGCGTGCAAGGCAGAAGAACTCGTAGATGTCGTTCTCGCGGTCGCCAATATGGACACAGCGGGCCGGGTCCCCGAACAACTCTGCGGTCCGCCGCATGTTGTCCAGCCAGCGGATACTTTCCTTCCCCTCAATCGGAACCCGCGTCGGATTGATGTGCCTCTTCAGGGCGCCGGTTCCATTGAACGTCTTGCGGGTCCAGAATTTGACCGCGCCCAGGCCGAGCGGCAGGCCGTCCGTCGTGATCGTCAAGCTGGAGTGCATCAGCAGCCCACAGGCGGTGTAGGGGCGCACGCCGCCCTGCCGATGATTGTTGCCGTTGCCTGTGTAGGTCGAGCCGACCCGGTCGGGACGCTCGCGCTCGAAGGAGAATTCAGTCGTGTCCTGGAGAACGAGGATGATGCCGAGCGCGGCAGCGACGCGGCGGCGCGTCGCTTCGAATTGGCCCGCCAGAATGTCCCCCTCGCCGACCCGGTCGTTGGAGAAAAACCGGTAGGCCGCCTTGGTGTTGGCCCAGTCCTGGCACGCCAGAGGAAGGCTCTTGCCCAGGGCGCCTGCCAAGTGCTCCAGCACCCGACGCAGCCGCCGATCCAGGCGCCGGTCGACCAGATGGGAGCCGGCGACTTCAATGTCGATCCAGTTCCTTGAAGCATCGGTCATCGGTCCCTCCCAGACCTCTTTCCGATGCCAACAGCCCGCTGCTCGAAGTGTCAGAGACCGGTGTGCCGCCCAACCCGCCCGGCCTGAATGACGATGTGGGTAATTAGCAGGTCGGGGGGCAGGTCACTCAGGTAGTATTTGCGCTCGCCGGTGTTTCGGCGCTCGCCGATCAGCCAAGTCTCGTCACCGGGCAGGGGCGTGCGATTGCTCTGCGGCGGGCCTTCGGCGACGCGCACCCGCACCGCGGCGAATTCCGCGCTGATGCGGCCCCTTGGTGCCGGTTCGCCACGTCAGGCGCTGCCACGTCGCCGTCTCCAGCATCGCTGCCGCGGCGACCGGCTTTTCGCTGGCGACGGCGTGTTTGCGCGGCCGACCGACCGGGGCGACCGGCCACGTTACCGTCACAGCGGTGTTGTAGACCGACTGCGTGCACTGGATGCCGATCGCCCAGGTCAGGCCGCGCGCGCTCAGCCCCTTGCGGAAGGCGGCGCCGTCGCCGTACCCGGCATCGGCGACGACCATGTCGAAACGCACGCCCCCCGCCCGTACGCGGTCCAGTTCGTCCAGCGCAATCTGCGACTTGGTACGCTCGCCCAAGCGATCCGCAGGCACACCGGCTCGACGGCAGCGCTCAGCGTTCGTGGCCCAGTCGTCCGGCAGGAACAGGCGCAGAGCCACCGGCACGGGAACGTTGTCGCGGGCCAGGGTCAGGGAGACCACCACCTGACAGGTGGTCTGCTTGCCGAGTGCGCCGCAGTACTGGTGGGCAACGCCGACCGAGTGGCGGCCCTTCTTGGGCAGGGCAACGTCGTCGATGACCAAGATGGCGCCTTTGCCGCCAACCAGGGCATCGGCCTTGTCGGCAAGGATCGTCTCCAGCCGGGCACCATCCCACGACCGGCTGGCGATGAAGTTGTGCCATTGGTCGTAGTCGTCCGGCGTCAGATCCGCCGCCATCGGTTGCACGCTCTTGCGCTCCGTGCGCCCGAGCAGCCCCCGGATGTACACCCCGGCCCACCGCTGCCGTGTCTTGTGGCCCAAGGCACTTGGAAACGACTCCAGCCACTCCGCCAACTCGGCTTCCCACTCCCGCACGTCCAGCATGAGCGCCTCCGGCCAAGATCGCCTCCTCAGCCGTACAACAGGTTTCAGTTCACTCCATTACCCAGAAATTGCCAAAGTAGTGCTAAGGCTTATGGATCATCATCGCTGATCGACAAAAGGCCGTGCATGTAACCCAGGAACGCCGGGTCGTAACCATGGGTCCAATGGTAGATCCCGCGCCGTCCCGATATTTCCAACAAGCCGAGGCGGTCGATCCTGGCCGAACGGATCTGCACGCTGCCGGCAAGAATATCCGTGGCTGGTGGCGAGGCTCCGGCTGCAATCCGCTCCGCCAGAACGGGATCGACCACGACCAGTTCCGTTTCGGTGTCGATCACCCGCCCGAGACTCGTGACGTCCGGATAGTTCATGCTCTTTTCCGCTTGGCCGAGATGATCGGGGAGGGGACCTCCGCCCGACCGGAGTTCGCGGCGCATGGCGCGGGTCACCAGATCGGCGGGGGCGAGCGAGCCGTCCAAGGCGCCGCTCTCGAACAAGCGCCCCAACACCTCCGATGAGGTGCGGGCTTCCGGGTGCGCGGTCAAGCCGTCTGTGGGCGAGACGAGAAAATCATGGACGGTTCCGCCGTCGGACCATTCGCCGTCGCGGTTCACACGGCCGCCGACCTGGATCAGCGAAGCCGTACCGAAGCGTTCACGAAAGGCTGTGCGGAAGGACAGGTCGAGACCCGCCTCCAGAAGGCTGGTTCCGACTAGCGTCCACTTGGTCGGATAGGCCGATTCCGGAGAGAGCCGCCGCTGGATTTCCGCGAGGATGGCGGTTCGGTCGCGTGGGCAGAGCGCGGTGGAGAGATGCAGGACATCATCGCCGGCCTTTCTCATGCGCCATGCCATGACGGCGGCGCTCTGGACCGTGTTCATGATGAGCAGGCGCGGTCCCGGTTGCGCTGCCACGGCATCCGCCAGCGCGGCGGGGCCGAAAAAGCGCCCGGCGTGGACATAGCGGACCCGCTCCGCCTCGGCCTGCCGGAGCGGCTTTGTCAGGGTCGCGGGAACGAGATCTGGAAGCGGCGGGCACGTTCCATCGGTGATGCCGTCGAACTCCCAGAATCGTGCGAGGGAGCCGCTGGCGAGAACGAAACTGCAGGACCACTCCCGCGCAAGCTCGCCAATCCATCGCCAGTTCTGCGGCAGAATGGCCGTCGCGACGCGCTCGGTCCCACTGCCCGACGCCCGCGTCCGCGTGCCGGACACGGGAAGCATGGCGTGCGCTTCGTCGAGGAACACCACCGATCCCGGCAGGGCGTGCAGCTTCCTCAGGACCGACGGCCGGTTCGACGACAGCGTCTCGAAGAACTGCACCGAAGTGGTGAGGATGATGGGCGCGCTCCACAGCGTGGCGAGGTCGCGCGCGGAGATGTGGTCGAAATCGGCGCGGTGGTGATGCTCGGCGACGACCGCGTCGGGCCGCTCCCCGTCCAGAACCAGGGCCTTGCGCAGCGTTTCCGCCGTTTGCGTCAGGATGGTCGTCTGCGGGGCGACGACGAAGAGCCGCCGGGCTCCGGTCGCGATCGCCCGCCGCAGCAGCCAGGCGGTCACCGCCGTGGTCTTGCCGATTCCGACCGGTCCCTCACAGGCGACCAGCGGTGCATTGAGGGTGCTGTTGATGCACGCGTCGTAGAAGGCGCGCCGCAACGCGTTGCGTTGCCCGCTCTCGCTCAGCGTTTTCACATAAGCGTCGAGCGCGTCGCGCCGTTCCTCCCAGCGTGGCTTCGGCGGTTGGGGTGGTGCCCATCCCCTGGTGAATCCGGCGCTGTCGCCGTGGTCGCCATCCACCACGCAGGACAGCGCCAGCCTCAGGCGCAAGCCGTGCAGCGCCTTGCCGGGGGTCGGCCGGTGCGGGCCGAGCAGCGCCTCGTGGAGTGCCAGCAACGCCGGCAACTCTCCATCGGTGCGGTCGATCTGCGCGCGGTGCGTGTCCGGCCGGGCGTCGTCGTGCCGGCGGCCGCGCAGCTTCCGGTCGTTCGGGCCGGTGAAATGATGCGGCCGTGACGGCAGGCCCGGCGCGTGGTGGCCCCGCACCACCCACGCCGCGGTCATGGCCTTGCAGGAACTGAGATGGGCGACGCCGGCGTCGATGTGGTCCCAGGGCAGCTTGGCGTCGCGGCCCCGGCGGAGCGCGGCCTGCGTCTGCGGGTCGAGCTTGCCGAGGTCGTGGAACAGGACGGCGTCGCCGACCGCTGCCCGCATCGCCGCCTTCAAGACCGCGTCCGGTTGATGGAGGAGCATCGCGTCGGCGCAGCGCAACGCGCCGGCCCTGGTCCCGCCGATATGGTCAGGGTAGGGGTGCGGGGCCCTGCCGGGACCGGGCGCGGAATGGGCGAGCGGCGCGTCCGGCATGGGATCACGCCGCCGCGCGGAGCGACCAGTCCTTGAGCGTCAGATCCTCGAACGAGGCGAGGCGTGCGCGCAGTTCGTCCGGCAGCGTGGTCGGGATGTCGTAGTCGTCGATGGCGTGCGAGGGCTCCTCGCCGTCCGCCCCGTTCCGCCGTCTGGGCTTCAGGGCGGCCAGCAACAGGGGATCCGGGCAGGAGCCGAGTGCGCTCTTGTGCTCGGCGTACCAGGCGTGGACGACCTCCACCTGCGGCCGGATGCCCGAGGCGGTGTGGGCGTAGGCGTGCGGGATGAGGAACTTCAGGACGTCGATGTCGCGCGCGTCGCAGCCGCTCTTGCGCGCGGCGCTGGGATTCACGAAGAAAGGCATCACGTACAGGCCGTGGCGCACGACGCGGAAGGCCAGCGGGGCCATGCCGCGATCCTTGTCGCCCTCCACCCCGGCCTTGTTGGTCAGTGTCAGCCGCTCGATCTGCACCGGGGACACGCTGACGCCGGGGCCGACCTGCACGACGCCGGTGGTGATGAACTTCCCCTTGTCCTTCTTCTCGACGAAGGTGTTGCCGAACACCCGCCCGTCCCAATAGGCGGCGCGGAACGCCTCCAGCGGCATGGCGCCGATGGCCTCGCGGCTGCGGCCACGGCTTTCGAGGATGCCGAAGGACTGCGCGGAGGACTGTGGCCCGCCCGCGCCCGCGCCCGCCACGGCGGCGGCGGCGAGAGCCGCCGCGCGGACCTCGCCCTCCTCGTCCTCCATCAGGTCGCGGAGCTTGCGCTTGAACGACACCGGCGAGATCAGGCCGCGCCCGTCGCTCTCGAAGGTGCGCGGCTCGCTCTCGGCATCCGGGTCGCCGTTGGGGTTGGAGTTGACGACGTTGATGACGAGAAGTCCGGTGCCCCGGTTGAAGGTCGTGCTCATGACGCGGTCTCCCCGTTCGGATCGGTTTCGGTGTTGTCGTTCGAGGTGCCGGACTTCTCGCCGGCCGGTCGCGGAAGCCCGGCCAGATAGCCCAGCAGCAGTTCGGCCTTGAATTCGTCGTCCGGACGTTTGCCCAGATCCTCCTTCAGGAGGTCGCCCACGAGTCCGGTCAGCCGGGGGGCGGAGGCGGCGCCTTTCCTGATCGCCCAGTACAGCCGCAGGCTCTTCTTCTGGGCCTCGCTCATTGTCCGGGTCCTGTCCGCCGGTTTCTCGACCCACAGCTCACGGGTTCTCTTTTCCAGATATTCCTCGCGCCTCGCCCAGGCGAGATAGGGCTTGAGGCGGCTCTGGAGGATGGCCAGGGCGCGTTGCGGCCGGTTTCCGGCGATGGTGAGCACGGCGTTGCCGATCAGGCTCGGCGGCACGTCCCCGTTCCTCAGGTCCGCGCAATAGCCGATGTGGAGCGTGTCGGCCCCGGCAAGCAACTGACCGAGGCGAAAGGCGGCGCTTGCGGCGGTGCCTGCCATGTAATCCTCCTTTGGGCGGCCGAGCAGGTGGAGAAGGACGCCGATCCAGGTGACCGACCGCAGGGCGTCGCGGCGCAGGTCGGCCTTCGGGTCGAAGTCCTTGAGATGGTCGGGACCCCTGCTGCGGGCCGCCGCCAGCCCGCCGAGCAGGGCGGAATGCCGCCGGAGCAGCAGGCGCAGCAGGGTGCGCGCGCGCCGCTCCACCGCGCCGTTGCCGAGGAACAGCTCGAAGGCGTCCCCCGCCGGGGTGCCGGCCACGCTGAGGCGGCGGCGTCCGCCGTTGACGAACTGCATGCGCGACAGGCGCGTGATCGACAGCGGCGCGACGGGGAAGGGGCCGCGCGGGACCGGCACCCGCCGTCCCTTGACCGGAACGGGAAAGACGATTCCGTCCGGGACGTTGGCGGTCGCCGCTTGCCACCGCTCGGCGGCGTCGAAGAGCGCCTGCGCGTCGGTCCGGCGGTGATAGATGGCCTTGCGGTTGGCGGGATCCACCGCCCGCAGGATCAGGACGGTCATGGCGCGTTCCGCGTGGCCGTGGCGGTCCTCGCCATGGCTGTGCGCGATGACCCGCGACGCGAGTTCGCGCAGGAGGTCCATGCCGCCGACGGGGGCGGCGCCGTCCGTTTCCCCGTCGACATCATCCTCCCGGCTGTCCTCGGCCAGCGCGTCGGCCACCGGCTCCCCGGCGACGGCCGGCAGGCTGACGATGAGCAGGTCGGGTTTGTCGCCGGTCTCAGGCGGGATCAGGCGCCATGTCCGGCCCTTGGCGTCCGGGGCGGTCAGGACGTCGCAAACGGCGTTGAAGCGCGGCGCGAGGTCGGCGGCAAGGGGAAAGGACGCCGACCCCGCCCGGCCGTAGCGGGCGAGCGACGGGATGTCGCCGTTGCGCGCGAAGATATAGCTCTGGCCGAGGGCCGGCAGGTTGGGCTGCGGGAAGTTGCCTCTGTGCAGCGCGGTCGTCCGGCCGCTCAGCGCGCAGAAGCCGGACGGCGCGGCATCGTCGCCGCTCATTGCGGCCGGGCGGCTCAGCGCGGCGCTGACGGCGGCGATCTGCCGGGGATCGCTGGCATCGAGGGTGAAATCGTCCATTGCGACGTCGATAACCAGCGGGACCGGCCCGGTGAGGGCGGCCTGCACGATGTCGAGCCAGCCGTCGTCGCCATCGGCCAGTTTCTTGAATAGAGCCTCGGCCAGATTCGGCAGGAAGGCCGGCAGCCCTTGCAGGAAGCGCTCCATGCAGGCCGGCACCGACGCGGCCCGCGGGTCGTCGGCCAGCGGCCGGAGCTGGTCGAGCCGTTCGGCGATGCGCTTGCGATGACCGGGCTTCGGCCAAGCGTCATTCTGGAGACGCGGCGGCCCGCTGGCGGCGACCAGGCGTTCGAGTTCGCCCCGGCGGGCGGCGGGCGACTTGTCGGCGCTCCAGGCCCGCTGATGCGCCTCGTGCGCCGCTTCGTCGAGCGGCAGCAGGCCGGCGTCGGTCTTCAGGCCGGGAAAGCCGTTGTGCTGGCCGTCCCGCAGCGTCCAGACGGCGCCGTTTCCCGTCTCGCCGATGCGCTCGACGTCGTCGATCGTGCCGTCGGCGGCCAGTCGGATGCGGAGCGTCTGCCCCTTGGCCATCTCCTTGACGTCGGGATGGCGGTCGGCGAGAGGGACGCCATGCGCCGCCAGCCCACGTTCGACCAGTGAGAGATCATTCAGCATAGCTCAGCACGCCCTTCTCGATGCGGACGTTCTGGACGAAGCGCGGGGCGTAGCCGCCGTCCTGCGGCCGGTCCCAGACGCTCGACAGCATCGACGGCACCTCCAGGTCGAGCGCGTCGTCGATCCCCCAGTCGGGGCGGGGCGGCCCCCAATAGTCGCAGGTGAATTCGGACAGGCCGAGCGCCGGGGTGCGGTAACAATGGCCCTGGCGCAGGCGGCGCAGGAACAGGTCCTGGAGATGATGGCGCGGGTTTTCACGCCCATCGCTCCTCACCCCCCGGATATCGGCGTGGATGCGGTAGCAGACGTTCGACAGGACGTTGGCGAAGACCTGCATGCCGGTGCCGCTGCGGACGTTCTGCTCCTTGCGCAGGGGGCCGCCATAGTTGGTCGCGTAGCGCTGGTAGGTCACGGCGCCGCCTTGGGCGTCGCGGTGCCGGCAGATCTCCACGCGGGTCGGGTGCAGCCACGCCCGGCCGTCGGACAGGCGGGCGATGGATTCCAGCAGGCCCTTGGCGGCGGACCATGTGGGGGCCGGATAGCTGGTCGGGGTGGCGCCCGTGTCGGGCCGCGCGAACATCGCGAGCGGGCCGGACACTTCGAGTTCAACGACATAGGGCTTCATGGGGCATCCTGTGTCTTCGTGGTGGGGCGAATATCCTTTTCGTGGCGGTAGGAAGAAACCTCTCCGAATTTTGAATTCGGAGAGGGCTCCACTCAGAGAAAATACCAAACATAATTTCAATCGACGCCTCCGAAGAGGCGGGTTTCCGTACGATCGACAATCATTGTCGTTTGTACGGAAACTGTATTCTTGGGGGCTGGCGTCTTATTGTAAACGCTACGCTTGAGCCACCTGTTTCTGTCAGGTGAGGGCGTGGGATGTTGCGCGCACTCCCTGTTCGCTGGGTGCGATGATGATCCGAATTTCCATGTATGGCAGTTTGATTCTTCTATGTATGGTAATTTCTTGAGATGAGCGTAATTTCTTGAGATGAGCAAAGTGCTTTACTCTACGATGGTTTGGTGCCGCAATGGCGGCTTGGCTGCCAACCGACTCACGGTGCCAATCCCATGACCACGATCCCAGCCACCTTCGCCGCGCTCCTGTCCGGCGTTCAGCGGCCTGGAGATTTCGTCACCGCCGGCACGGCCGCGCTGATGACGCCACTGATCGAGGTGGACGGGGTCGGCCCCATCGCCCTGCCGCTGCTGCCTATCCAGGCCGAGCAACTGACCGCTGCCGCCGAGCGTGCGCCCTACGGACGCGGGCCGCAGACGCTGCGCGACGAATCGGTGCGGCGGACGTGGCAGGTCGACGCCGTGCGCGTGCGGATCGGTGGCCGACACTGGCCGCCAATGCTGGAAGACATTGTCGGGCGCGTGGCGGCTGGGCTGGGCGTGTCCGGTCCGGTGTTCGCCGAACTGTACAAGATGCTGGTCTATGGTCCGGGCGACTTCTTCCTGGAGCACCGCGACACCGAGAAGGAACCTGGCATGTTCGCCACGCTGGTGATCGTGCTGCCCTCCCTGTCGGCCGGCGGCGAGCTGGTGGTGCGGCACAAGGGGCGGGAGAAGCGGCTCGACCTGCGCGGCGGCGATCCCTCCGAGCTTGCCTTCGCCGCCTTCTACGCCGATTGCGTTCACGAGGTGCTGCCGGTGACCGCCGGCCATCGCCTCGCCCTGATCTACAACCTCGTCCGTCCCGGAACGGAGCGTCCGCCGCAGCCGCCGGACTACAGGCGGGACGCGGAGCGGGTGACCGTCTTCCTGAAGAGTTGGGGCGCCGCCGCCGGACCGCGCAAGCTGGTCTACCCGCTGGAGCACGCCTACACCCTGGCGGAGCTGGATTTCGCGACGCTGAAGGGGGCGGACGCGGCCGTGGCCGGGGTTCTCGCCGCCGCCGCCCCACCGGCCGGCTGCGACCTGCATCTGGCGCTGTTGTCGATCGAGGAGAACGGGTCCGCCGAACACAGCGGCTCCTATTCCTACCGGCGGCGCTGGGAGGAGGAGGAGGAGGGCGAGTTCGAGGTCGTCGAGGTCATCGACCGCCTCGCCAGCCTGACCGGCTGGCGCCGTCCGGACGGTACGCCGGGGGCGCTCGGGCCGCTGCCGGTGGAGGAGGACTCCGAGGTGTCTCCGCCCGGCGCGCTGGACGATCTGGTCCCGGACGAGGAGCATTTCCAGGAAGCCACCGGCAACGCCGGGGCGTCCTTTGAACGCAGCTACCGCGGGGCGGCGCTGGTGCTTTGGCCGCGCGGTCGGTTCTTCGCGGTGCTGAGCCAGGGCGGCCCGGCCGTCGCCCTGCCGTATCTGGACGACCTCGCCGCGCGCTGGGAGGGGGAGGGCGGCGATCCCGCCTCCCCTCTGCGCGCGGAGGCGGGGGCCCTGGCCGGGGCCATCCTGGCCGATTGGCCCGGCAGCGGCTGGAACGGTCATGGCCGGCTGCTGGTCCTGCTGACCCGGCTGGGCGATGCCGAGGGAATCAAGACGCTGCTCGGCCGCATCGCCGACGGCGATTCACTGACCGTCGAGGACGCCCCCGCCATCGCCACGGCCTGCGGCCTGCTGGAGCCGGAGCGTGCCGACGCCCGGATCGCGGCCATCGTCGCCGGAGCGTCCGGCCGCGCGCGGGAAGCCTGCTGCGCCCTGCTGCTGGGCGTGGCGCGGGCTTTCACGCCGGCCGCGCGCGGCGCTCTTGCCGGCGCGGCGGAGCGGCTGCTCGACGCCTTTCCCGAGGCGAACGGCCGGCCGGCGGCACCGCCCGATGCCCGGCGCGATGCCTGGCCCGTTGTCCGGTGGGAGCGGTCCTTGCCGGTGACGCCGCATCTGGTCGCCGACGCGCTGGCTGCGCTGGAACTGATCGCGCCGCCGCTGGCCGAACGGTTGGCCGGGCGGATGCTGGCCGCACCGAAGGATTACGGGCTGGATGCGGTGGTCAAGCCCGCCGTCTTCGATCTCATGGATCGGCCGGAGGCGCGGAACCTCGCGGTGGTCGAAAGGTTGCGGAACGCCGTGGTGGACCACCTGCTCGCCCGTATCGTCGAACCCTTGGAGCCGCCGAAGGACTGGCGGCGAGCCAGCGGCCTGCCCTGCCACTGCCCCCAGTGCCGCGAGCTTGCCGCCTTCCTTGCCGATCCCTCGCGCGAACGCTGGGCGCTGAAGGCCGCCGAGCAGGCCCGTTCCCATGCCGAGACGGTGATCCTGAACGCCCAGGCCGATCTGGACGTGGCTACGGAGCGGCGGGGCCGGCCTTACACCCTGATCGGAACCAAGAACCAAGCCGGTTACGACCGTCGTGTGGAGCAGCGCCGGCAGGATGTGACCGATCTCGAGCGGCTGCGCTCCCCTTCGGTATTCAGATAGATAAGCGTAGGGAATGTCTTTCTCGGCCATTGCGTCCCCCCCGCAACCAAATTAGCCAGCAATCCAAGAGGGTTGCTGGCGTTCTTGTTTTTAGCCCGTGTCCGTCGCAAAACGATGTTGACCTGCGCCCTTGAAACTCCTCCGCTCTGAGCCGGAGTCCACCCCGCAGGTCTACGGCCTTCAGACCGCGGAATTCATGACTCAGACCGCGGCGGTGCCGAAAGAAAAGGGGAAGGGTGGTGGATAGAAGGCGATAATCGGACCGTGGCGCATTCCACGCCTCGGAGCGGCCGGCTCTCCCGCCATGTCGATCACCGAGCGTCCGGCAATCGGGCGCCGCTGCGCGCATCGATCTGCTGTGATGCACAAGACGCATCAAGTTGCACCACGACGGCCCCCGGCTGGCTGTGCAGCCCATCCAAGCATCGTAGCCGACAATCTCTCTCCTCCGAATGTCACGATACAGACCGTATCGGTCGTGCCCCATGCCGCCGGCCAGTCCAACAGCGGCGCAAACCGGTGACCATCCCACCAAGGGGGATGCAGCAGTTTCCGTAAAAGACAAAAATTAAAAGTTATTCACGGAGGAATAAATCTATAAAAATAGTAGATTTTGATTGACGAAGCATCGCGGGATTGGTCTGATCGAGGGGTGAATCAATCCTGGCGCGCAATCTCGGGGGCTTCAATGACAGCACGGGTGAAACGGATCGGGTCCACCGCAAGGCGGGCTTTTCTCGGTCTGACCCTGGTGACGGGCGTCGCCCTTGCCTCTGCCGGCAGCGGGCGGGCCGAGGTGGCGGATCTGACCATCGCCATCCAGTACGGGCTCGGCTACCTGCCGCTGATGATCGCGAAGAATCAGGGGCTGATCGAAAAGTACGCGGAGGCGCAGGGGATCGGGCCGGTCAAGGTCAACTGGTTGGTGTTGAACGGCGGCGTGGCCGCCAACGACGCGCTTCTGAGCGGCAATGCCCACATCGTCTCCGCCGGTATCGCGCCGCTGCTGACCGTCTGGGACAAGACGCGCGGCGGCATCGGCGTGAAGGCCATCTCCGGGTTGGATTCCTCGGCCTATTGGATCAACAGCAACAACCCGAACGTCCGCAGCATCCGTGACCTGAGCGACAAGGACCGCATCGCGGTGCCGGCGGTGAAGGTTTCCATCAATTCGGTCATTCTTCAGATCGCGGCGGAGAAGGAATTCGGGCCAGGTCACCAATATGATTTCGAGTCGCTGACCACGACGCTGAGCCCCCCGGACGCTACCGCGGCGCTCGTCTCCGGCAAGACGGAAATCACCGGCCATATCACCAGCCCGACCTACGGGTCGCAGCAACTCGCCTATTCGAATGTCCACCGCATTCTGAACTCGCGCGACGTGATCGGCGAAGCGACTCTGGTGCTGTCCTACGCCACGCAGACATTTTACGACGAGAACCCGAAACTCACCGCCGCCGTGGTGAAGGCGCTGGGCGACGGCTTTGCGTTGATCAAGCACGATAAGGCCGAGGCCGCCCGTATCTATCTGGCGGAGGAGCGCAGCAAGCTGACCCAGGACGAGGTCGTGGCGCTGCTCAACAACCCGGACATCAGTTACTCCCAGGTTCCGCACAACACCGGTGTGATCGCCGATTTCATGCACCGCGTCGGCTCGATCAAGAACAAGCCGGTATCATGGAAGGACTACACCTTCCCGCTCCTGCACGGCGAAACAGGGAGCTGACTTGGCGCCGGTATTTTTCTTGCTGACTGTTCTCTCTCTGCCCGTTCACCGCCTTCACGTCATTCCATACTTGATAATGGAGCCATTCCAATGAGCCTTTCCAACGGTTTCGACATCAAGCCCATCAACGGCAACATCGGCGCCGAACTGCGCGGCATCACCTTGTCCGGCGATCTGCATCCGGCGGTGCTGAAGGCGATCCAGGACGCCGTTTATGAACATAAGGTGATCTTCATCCGCGACCAGCACCACATCGACGATGCCCAGCAGGAAGCGTTCGGGCGGCTGTGGGGCAAGCTGGTCGGCCATCCGACCGTTCCGTCGCTCGGCGGGACCGAAGGCATCCTGGATGTGGACGGCTCCCGCGGGGAACGCGCCAGTTCCTGGCACGCCGACATCACCTTCCTCGGCGATTATCCCAGCATCACCATCCTGCGCCCGCATGAACTGCCGGACCGCGGCGGCGACACGCTGTGGGGCAACACGGCGGCGGCCTACGCCGAACTGCCGGAGCCGTTGCGCGAACTGGCCGACAAGCTGCGGGCGATCCACACCAACCAGTACGATTACGTGGGCGACCGCGGGAACGTCCATGAGGACGGGCTGAAGCGCTTCAACGAGGTCTTCACCTCCACCGTCTACGAGACGGAGCATCCGCTGGTCTCCGTGCACCCGATCACCGGCGAGCGCACGCTGCTGGTCGGGCATTTCCTGCAACGGCTGATCGGCTTCGGCACCTCCGATTCCAACCGGCTGATCGGCATCTTCACCGACCACGCCACCCGCCCGGAAAACACGGTGCGCTGGCACTGGTCGCCGGGCGACGTGGCGATCTGGGACAACCGCGCCACCATCCACCGCGCCGTGGACGATTATGGCGACCGCCCCCGCGTCGTCCGCCGCACGACGGTGGCCGGTGATGTGGTGGTCGGCGTCGATGGCCGTCCCAGCGTGACCCGCGTGCTCGGCCGCAAGCCGAGCCTCGCCGCCTGACATCCTGCCGGGTCCGGCATAGGGGCCACGCCCTCCGTGCCGGACCGGAGAGTCGCGGAACCGGCGGGCTGGCGCGCGGGTTCCGCGACTCTCTTTCGTGCATAAATAACATGATATATATGTATTTATTGACTATTTTCGCTGTTGAATCATTCGTGGAATCATGATGTCATTTTCCTACTAGAGATTAGGTAAAATTTTCGGAGGTTCGTATGTTCCACCCTGGACGTGTCATCCGCCATGCGCTCTGCGCCTTGGCCGGGCTGGGGCTTGCCGCCGCAGCGCTGGCCGGTCCGGCGGCGGCGGAAGGCCGGATACGGATCGCCGAACAATATGGGCTGGGCTATCTGCCGCTCCATGTGCTGCGCCACCAGAAGCTGATCGAGAAGCACGGCAAGGAGCTGGGTCTCGACGTCACCGTGGAGTGGGTGCAGCTCTCCGGCGGCGCGGCGATGAACGACGCGCTGCTGTCGGACAGCATCGATCTGGGGTCGGCGGGCGTCGGTCCGCTGCTGACCATCTGGGACCGCACCAAGGGCAACGCCAACGTCAAGGCCATCGCCGCCCTGAACAGCATGCCGCTGTTCCTGACCACCACCAACCAGACCGTCAAGACGCTCAAGGACTTCACCGACAAGGACAAGATCGCCCTGCCGGCGGTGAAGGTCGGCGTCCAGGCCCGCGTGCTCCAGATGGCCGTGGAGAAGGAGTTCGGTGAGGGCAAGTTCGACGCGCTCGACAAGCTGACCGTCTCGCTGCCGCACCCGGACGCCACCGCCGCCCTGCTGTCCGGCTCGTCGGAGATCACCGGCCACATCTCCGGTCCGCCGTTCCAGTACCAGCAGCTCCGCGATCCGAAGATCCACAAGGTCTTCAGCTCCTACGACGTGCTGGGCGGGCTGCACACCTTCAACCTGATCTGGGCGAAGGAAGCCTTCCGGACCAAGAATCCCAAGACCTATCAGGCCTTTCTGGGCGCGCTGAAGGAGGCGATGGACGTCATCAACGCCGACCATTCCGTGGCGGCGGACATTTATCTGGCGCAGAACCGGGGCGACCTCGACAAGGCCTTCGTCATCAGCATCCTCGACGACCCGGACAACCAGTTCACCGTCGCCCCCGCCCGCGTCGGCGCCTTCGCCGACTTCATGCACAAGGTCGGCGCCATGAAGAACAAGCCGGCCTCCTGGAAGGATCTGTTCTTCGAAGACCTGCACGGCGAAACCGGGAGCTGAGCCGATGAACGCCTTCACCTATCCCGCCAGCGTGGACACCGACAGTGTGGGCACCGCCAGCGTGTCCGAACGCCCGCTGCTGGACGTGTCCGGCGTGACGCTCCAGTACAAGACGCGCCGCCATCTGGTGACCGCGACCTACCGGGTCGATTTCCAGGTGTTCCAGGCGGAACGCTACGTCCTGCTGGGGCCGTCCGGTTGCGGCAAGTCTTCGCTGTTGAAGGCGGTGGGCGGCTTCCTGGCGCCGGTTGAGGGCGCCATTCGCCTGAACGGTCGCACAGTGACCGGGCCGGGGCCGGACCGCATGATGGTGTTCCAGGAGTTCGACCAGCTTCCGCCCTGGAAGACGGTCAAGCAGAACGTCATGTTCCCGCTGCTCGCCAGCGGCAAGGCGTCGCGCCGGGAGGCCGAGGAGAAGGCGCTGGACTGCATCGCGCGGGTGAACCTGTCCAAGTTCGCCGACGTGCATCCGCACATGCTGTCGGGCGGGATGAAGCAGCGCGTCGCCATAGCCCGCGCCATGGCGATGGAGCCGGACATCCTGCTGATGGACGAGCCCTTCGCGGCGCTGGACGCGCTGACCCGCCGCAAGATGCAGGAGGAGCTGCTCCAGCTCTGGGACGATCTGCGCTTCACCGTGCTGTTCGTCACCCACTCCATCGAGGAGGCGCTGGTCGTCGGTTCGCGCATCCTGGTGCTGTCGCCGCACCCCGGGCAGGTGAAGGCGGAGCTGAACTGCGACGGCTACGACCATTTTGCGGTGGGCAGCCCGGCGTTCCAGGACACCGCCCAGCGCATCCACACCATGCTGTTCGCCGACGAGGTGGAAACGGTGAAGGGGCTGCGCTCATGACCGGCCTGTCCCTGGCTTCGCAAGGCCGCCGCGTGCCCCCCGTCCGTCCGGAGTATGAACGGACGGTCGCCACCACCGGCCCCATCGGCGACGTGGCCCGCCCATTGTCCCCGTGGGAGCGGGTCGGCAACGTCACCGCGCTCCGCCGCTTCGCCGTTCTGGCCGCGGTGGCGCTGCTCTGGCAGATCGCCGCGACGTGGCAGAACAACCCGCTGATGTTCCCGACCTTCACCGCCACCGTCACCGCGCTGTGGGAGGCGATCTGGCGGGAGAACCTGTTGTCGATGGCCTGGGTGTCGCTGTCGGTCCTGCTGAAGGGCTACGCCATCGCCGTGGTGCTGGCCGTGCTGCTGACCAGCTTCGCGGTGTCCACGCGCATCGGCAACGACGTGCTGTCCACCCTGACCTCGATGTTCAACCCGCTGCCGGCCATCGCGCTGCTGCCCATCGCCATGCTGTGGTTCGGGCTGGGCGCGGTCAGCCTGACCTTCGTTCTGGTCCACGCCGTGCTGTGGCCGCTGGCGCTGAACACCCACGCCGGCTTCACCTCGGTGTCGGAGACGCTGCGCATGGCCGGGCGGAATTACGGACTGAGCGGCATCCGCTACGTCGTCACGATGCTGATTCCAGCGGCCTTTCCGGCGATCCTGACCGGGCTGAAGGTCGGCTGGGCCTTCGCCTGGCGGACGCTGATCGCGGCGGAGCTGGTGTTCGGCGTCTCGTCGGGCAAGGGCGGGCTGGGCTGGTTCATCTTCCAGAACCGCAACGAGCTGTACATCGACAAGGTGTTCGCCGGGCTCGTCACCGTGATCCTGATCGGCCTCGTCGTCGAGAACGTCGTCTTCCGCTGGATCGAGACCCACACCGTCCGCAAGTGGGGCATGGTCCGCTAGCAACCAAAACCCCTCTCCCGCCCCGGGAGAGGGAGGGGCCTGCCGCTCCGCGGCGGGAGGGTGAGGGTGCCGGCGCGGATCAGTGGTTCGATCCTTGCGCGACCCTCACCCGCCCGCTTCGCGGGCACCCTCTCCCGGGGCGGGAGAGGGGATTCTTCAGCAAGGAAATCCATCCGTGCCTTTCGACAGCAACCTGACCACCGAGCGCCCGACCTTCGTCACGCATCTGGAATGCGCCTACACCGGCGAGCGGTACGAGGCCGACACCGTCCACAACCTGTCCAAGGCCGGCAAGCCGCTGCTGGTCCGCTACGATCTGGAGGGGGTGCGCGGCGCGCTGACCAAGGACGCGCTGGCCGAACGCCCGCAGGATCTGTGGCGCTATCGTGAACTGCTGCCGGTGCGCCATGTGGAGGACATCGTCAGCCTGGGCGAGGCGGTGACCCCGCTGGTCGCGCTGCCCAAGCTCGCCGCCAAGCTGGGAGCGGCGGAACTGCTGGTGAAGGACGAGGGGCGTCTGCCCACCGGTTCCTTCAAGGCGCGCGGGCTGGTCATGGCGGTGTCCATGGCGAAGGCCTTCGGCATCGCGCACATGGCCATGCCGACCAACGGCAACGCCGGCGCAGCGCTGGCCGCCTACGCGACGCGGGCGGGCATCAAGACGACGATCTTCTGCCCGGAGGACACGCCGGAGGTCAACGTCTCCGAGATCGAACTCCAGGGCGCCACCGTCTACCGGGTCAACGGGCTGATCGACGACTGCGGCAAGATCGTGGGGGAGGGCAAGGCCAAGGCCGGCTGGTTCGACGTCTCCACACTGAAGGAGCCCTACCGGATCGAGGGCAAGAAGACCATGGGGCTTGAGCTGGCCGAGCAGCTCGGCTGGGAGGTGCCGGACGTCATCTTCTACCCGACCGGCGGCGGCACCGGCCTGATCGGCATGTGGAAGGCCTTCGCGGAGCTGGAGGCCATCGGCTTCATCGGGTCCAAGCGCCCGCGCATGGTCGCCGTTCAGGCCGCCGGCTGCGCCCCGATGGTCCGTGCGTACGAGGCCGGCGAGGAGCACGCGCCGCGGTGGCAGGACGCTCACACCATCGCGTCCGGCATCCGCGTGCCGCAGGCGGTGGGCGATTTCCTGATCCTGCGCGCGGTGCGGGAGAGCGGCGGCTTCGCCGTCGCCGTGCCCGACGAGGCCATCCAGGCGGCCCTGGACGAGGCGGCGCGGGAGGAGGGATTCCTGCTCTGCCCGGAGGGCGCCGCCACCTACGCCGCCTACAAGCAGGCGCTGGCCGATGGGCGGGTGGGCCGCGACGAGCGCGCCGTGCTGTTCAACTGCGCGACCGGGCTGAAATACCCGCTGCCGCCCGTTCACCGGACGCTCGACCGCCACCAGCCCATCGACTATTCGGTGTTCTGAGGATGAGTGGTCCTTACGCGGCGGACCGTCTGGTGGCTCTTCTCGACGCCATCCTGCAACGATCCGGCAGCAGCCCGGAGGAGGCGGCCATCGTCGCCGCCAACCTCGTGGACTCCGACGCCACCGGTCACGCCAGCCACGGCGTGTGCCAGATCGCCGTCTACGCGAAGAGCCTGGAGCTGGGCCACCTGCAACCCAACCGGCACGCCCGCGTCGTCCGCGACGAGGTGCCGTTCCTGGTGGTCGAAGGCGATGTCGGCTATGGGCAGGTGATCGCGCGGGAGGCGACGGACCTCGCCATCAAGCGGGCCAAGGCCGGCGGGGCCTGTGTGCTCGCCCTGCGCAACGCTCACCACATCGGGCGCGTCGGCGCCTATGGCGAGCAGTGCATCGCGGCCGGCGTGATCGGCGTCTTCTTCGTCAACGTGGTCAGCCGCCCGCTGGCCGCACCCCATGGCGGCGGGCGGCCGCGGCTGGGCACCAACCCGATCTGCATCGCCGTTCCCGCCACACCGGGCCATCCGCCCTTCCTGCTGGATTTCGCGACCAGCGCGGTGGCGGCCAACAAGTGCCGCGTCGCCGCCGCGTCCGGCAAGGAGGTCGCCGATGGCCTGCTGATCGACGAGCGGGGCGCGCCGACGCGCGACCCCGGCGTGATGTTCCGCGACCCGACCGGCGCCATCCTGCCCTTTGGCGGGCATAAGGGTTACGGGCTGGCGCTGGCCTGCGAGATCCTCGCCGGGGCCTTGGCCGGCGGACTTCCGGCCCTGCCGGAGAATCTGCGTCCAGGCCGGGTGGTGAACAACGCGCTGGCCTTCCTGATCGACCCGGCGCGGGTGGCCGAGGCGGGGGCCAACGCGGGGAACGGCGGCTGGCAGGCGTTGACCGACGCGGTGCTGGACCACATCCAGGACACCCCGCCGGTGCCGGGCGGTGACGGCGTGCTGGTGCCCGGCGGGCCGGAGCGGCGGAGCCGGGCGCTGGCCGCGGAGCACGGCATCACGCTCGACCCCGATACCGTGCGCGCCTTGCACGACATCGGGAGCGCGCTCGGCCTCGACGTTCCGGCTTTCCTGGAGACCTGACCGGATGGGGTCAGGGCAGGATGCGGTTGCGCAGAACCCCGTCCTCCAGGAACAGGCGGGCGGTCTCGGCGGCGTTGCGGCGCATCTCGATCGCCGCTTCGTCGGAATGGAAGGCGTTGTGCGGCGTGATCACGAGACGGCCTTCCAGCCAGGACTCCCGCCGGCGCCACGCGTCCAACAGCGGGTGAGGGGCGGGCGGTTCGGTCGGCAGCACGTCCGTCCCCACCGCGGCGACCTGGCCGCTGCGCAGCGCCGCCTCCAGCGGGTCGAGGCCGGCGAACATCTCACCGCGCGCCGTGTTGACCAGCAGGGCGCCGGGCTTCAGCTTCGCCAGGAAGTCCGCGTCGATCAGGCCGCGGGTCTCCGGCGTCAGCGGACAATGGAAGGTCACGATGTCGGATTCGGCCAGCAACTCGTCCAGCCGGCGGACGCGGCGGTAGCCGACCGCCTTCTCGTGCCCGGCGGGCTGCTGCGGATCGTAGCCGAGGATGCGGTAGCCGAAGGGCTTCAGCCGGTTCACCACCGCCGTGCCGATCCGCCCCACGCCGACGACGCCGACCGTCGCCGCGCTCGACCGCCGCAGCGGGGACAGGGTGTTGGCCTGCCACGTCGTGCTGTAGCCGCGGGCGCGGGCGTCATGCTCCCACAGGCGGCGCTGTAGGGAGAGCAGCAGGGAGACGGCATGGTCGGCCACCTCCTCCGTCCCGTAATCCGGGTTGTTGCAGAAAGGAATGCCCGCGGCCTCCAGCGCCGCCACGTCGACCTTGTCGTAGCCGACCCCGAACCGCACGACGATGTGGCAGCGCGGCAGTTTGGCCACCGTCGCCGGGCCGATGCGGGTGCTCCACACCAGCAGCGCGTCGAGCCGGGCCAGACGCTCCGGGTCCAGATCCTCCTCCCGGCGGGTGTCGAGGAAATCCACCTCGGCACAGCCGTCAAGAACCGCCGCCTCCAGGTCCGGCGGGGGGATCATGTGGTCGGTGATTCCGACGACGAAGGGTGCACGCTTGCCCATGGTCATTCTGCGGTCCGGGTCCTGATGGTCGAGGGGAATCAACAAATTCTACAAGTTGTTTTTGGCGCACAGCATATGAAAGCACATGCGATGCGGCAAATGCCAACTTGTTAAATAGGAATTCATGGTGCTCTAATGATGTCAATTCGGGGGCGCCCCGCGGGGTGCTGGACACAGGGAGAGGAACGACGAGCATGCCGTCCCATGACACCGCGCACAGCATCGCCATCGTCGGCGCCGGCTTCACCGGCAGTATCCTGGCGGCCCACCTTCTGCGCAAGGCGGAGGAGCCGACGCGCATCCATCTGATCGAACGCGCCGGCACGCTCGGCACCGGGCTGGCCTATTCCACCGGCAGCGCGGCGCATCTGCTGAACGTGCGCGCCTACAACATGAGTGCCTATCCCGACGACCCGCGCCATTTCCTGCGCTGGCTGTGGGCGAAGGACCTCGGTGGCGACGTGCCGCCCAGCGGCCACGCCTTCGTGTCGCGCCGCCTCTATGGCGAGTACATCCAGGACGTCCTGCGCGAGGCGCTGGCGGAGGCCCCCGCCCATGTGACGCTCGACACGGTGCGGGCGGAGGCCGTCGATGCGGCGGTGGAGGGCGGCGTCCGATTGAGCCTCGCCGACGGGACGAGCCTTGCGGTGGGTCGGGCGGTGCTCTGCGTCGGGCATTTTCCGCCGTCGCCGCCGCGCATCGCGGCGCCGGAGGTCTTCGCGTCGGAGCGCTTCGTCGGCGATCCCTGGAACCGCGAGGCCGTCGCCGCCATCGACCCGGACGCGCCGGTGCTGATCCTGGGCACCGGGCTGACGATGGTCGACGTGGTGCTGTCCCTGGAGAACCAGGGCCACCGCGGGCCGATCCTGGCGCTGTCGCGCCGCGGGCTGCTGCCCACCACCCATCTGGAGACGCGTCCCTTCAAGAGCTTCGTCCATCCCCAGACGATGCCCGGCACGGTGCTGGACGTGCTGATCGCCCTGAAGGCCGACGTCCGCCGCGCGCGGGAGGAAGGACTGGACTGGCGCGCCGCCTTCGATTCGCTGCGGCCCTTCCATCCGCTGATCTGGAAGCATCTGCCGATGGAGGAGCGGCAACGCTTCCTGCGCCACGCCCGGCCCTATTGGGAAGTCCACCGCCACCGCATGGCGCCGGAGGTGGCCGCCCGCGTCGAGGCCCTGCGCGCGAGCGGACAGCTGACCGTCCGTGCCGGCCGCCTCCAGTCGCTGGCACCGACCTCCGACGGGGTGGAGGCGACGGTCCGCGCGCGGGGTGCCGAAGACGCGCTATGGACGCGGACCGTGGGCGCCATCGTCAACGCGACCGGCACCGAATGCGACTTCGGGCGCATCCGCCATCCGCTGATGCGCGCCTTGCTCCAGCAGGGTCTGGCCCGTCCCGATCCGCTGCGCCTCGGCCTCGACGTCACGGAGGAGGGAGCGTTGATCGGGGAGGGCGGAGCGGTGTCCGATCGCCTCTTCGCGCTCGGCCCGGTCAGCCGGGCACCGTTCTGGGAGATGACCGCGGTGCCCGAACTGCGCAGCCAATGCGCGGACGCCGCGCTGGCTCTCCTGCGCCGGAGCGCGAGGGAATGCCTCTCCGCATAAATACAATACTAGTAAGTCAATATAGAACCATAAAACATATTCCAATGATAGATTAAATGGGTCTATCATGAAGTCCAGTGTTGATTCCGACCCGGCAGCCGGAGGCGTTTCCGGTGGGCCGGCATCGCTCCCGGTTCGCGCGGCCGCTGGCCGTCGCTTCGGTTGTGAGGGAGGACGTCATGCCGGACCCGATTTTGCGGCCCGCGGTGGAACGCCCGGACCCGCAGGTGATCGCGATGAACGAGGCGGCGGCCCGTCTCGGTGCCGCCCCCGCCGATCCCTTGAGCCTCCCGCTCGCCGAAGCCCGCGCGGCGGCGGAGCGTTACCACGCCTTTCTGAACGGCCCCACGCCGCTTCGCACGGACGTGACGGAGGTGATCGTGACCGGCTGTTGCGGATGCTCGCCCGGCACAGCGGCGCGGTGGTCTGCGCGGTGCGCTACAGCCTGGCGCCGGAGCGCCGCTTTCCGCATCAGCATGAGGAGGCTCTGGCCGCCCTGCGCTGGGTTGCCGCCGGAGGGCGCGCATGGCATCGACCCGGACCGGATCGCGGTGGGCGGCGACTCCGCCGGGTCCAATCTTGCCCTCGGTCTCGCCTTCTGCAGGCCGCCCTTGCGGTGCGACGCCACCTGACCGCCTGACCTTCCGAATGCCCCGCCTAATGCCCCGTCTGTCCGGCGTCGGATCGGTTGCCATGTGGGAGGCATTCATCAGCAAGGGTGCGCGCAGCGCGCGGCCACATGAAGCGGAGCCCGGCGGCGGCGAGGCCACAGCCGGGCATTATTGCGGCCCTGGTGGTTGTCAGCGGGCGTTCATCCACCAATGTGAACGGCAGCCGGGCGGATCCATGACCGCCCGCTTCCCACCCGGCATGCCCGCCGTTCGACACTCCATCAAGGAGGCGGCCCGAAGAGGCCGAAATTATATGCGTCGTCACCGCCGCGCGAAGATCGTTGCCACGGTCGGTCCCGCCAGCAACACCCCCGAGATGCTGAAGCGGCTGTTCCTGGCCGGCGTCGATACCTTCCGCCTGAATTTCAGCCATGGGACGCACGAGGATCACGCTAAGGTCCACGCCGCCATCCGCGCCCTTGAGGCCGAGATGGGCCGTCCCATCGGCATCCTTCAGGACCTGCAGGGCCCGAAGATCCGCGTCGGCACCATCCGTGACGGCAAGATCACCGTCGCCGCCGGTGAATCAATCCGCTTCGTCCTGTCCGGCGCCGACGGCGACAAGACCGCGATCCCGCTGCCCCATCCGGAAATCTTCGCCGCGGTGATGCCGGGCCACAATCTGCTGATCGACGACGGGCGCGTGCGCGTCGCCGTGACCGGGCTGGGCGACGATTACATCGACGCCAAGGTGGTGATCGGTGGAACCATCTCCAACCGCAAGGGCGTCAATCTGCCCGACACGGTGCTGGAACTGTCGCCGCTGACCGCCAAGGACCGCGTCGACCTCGCCTTCGGGCTGGAACTGGGCGTCGACTGGGTGGCGATGTCCTTCGTGCAGAAGCCGGCGGACCTGCTGGAGGCCCGCGGGCTGATCGGCGACCGCGCCGGGCTGATGTCGAAGATCGAGAAACCGGCGGCGCTCGACCGCATCGACGACATCATCCGCCTGTCGGATTCGGTCATGGTCGCCCGCGGCGACCTGGGCGTCGAGATCCCGCATGAGGAGGTGCCGGGCCGCCAGAAGGAGCTGGTGCGCGCCTGCCGCCTCGCCGTGAAGCCGGTGATCGTGGCGACGCAGATGCTCGATTCCATGGTCAACGCGCCGACCCCGACGCGGGCCGAGGCGTCCGACGTGGCGACCGCCATTTATGACGGCGCCGACGCGGTGATGCTGTCGGCGGAATCGGCCAGCGGCGCCTTCCCGGTGGAGGCCGTGGAGATGATGGACCGCATCATCCGCAGCACCGAGCAGCACAAGCTCTACCGCTCGATCATCGACGCCTCCGACCCCGGCGAGGAGCAGACGGCGCCGCACGCGGTGGCCGCCGCCGCCGCCGATCTGGCCGAGGTGATCCACGCATCGACCATCGTCGCCTACACCTCCAGCGGCACCACGGCGGCGCGCATCGCCCGCCGGCGTCCGGCGGTGCCGATCCTGGCGATCACGCCGCACGCCGCGGTGTCGCGCCGCCTGTCCCTGCTGTGGGGGGCGCACAGCGTCCTGTCCGCCGACATCCACACCTACGAGGAGATGGTCGAGCGGGCGCTGGGCTTCGCCAAGGAGGAGGGCTTTGCCAAGCCCAACGACCAGATGGTCGTGGTGGCCGGCATTCCCTTCGCGCAGGCCGGGACCACCAACAACCTGCGCGTGGTGCAGGTCGAGGGGTAAGGCGCCGGCAACGGTGCCCCCTCCCTAACCCTCCCCCGCTTCGCAGGGGAGGGGACAAATCTCCCTCTCCCGCGAAAGCGGGGGGAGGGCCGGGGTGGGGGCAAACCTTACGGCTTCTTGTACGTCTCGCTGTCCATATGGGCGAGCTGCGCCGCCGGGTAGCGCTCGCCCGCTGCGGCGCCGGGCGGCAGGGCTTCGGCCAGCTGCGCCAGATCCTCCGCCGACAGGGTGAGGTCCGGGGCGCCCAGCGCCTCGGACAGACGGTCACGGCGGCGGGCGCCGACCAGCGGGACGATGTCGCGGCCCTGAGCCGCCACCCAGGCGATGGCGACCTGGGCGACCGAACCGCCGATGCGCTGGGCGATGTCCCGCAAACGCTCCACCAGCGCCAAGTTCCGGTCCAGGTTTTCGCCCTGGAAGCGCGGGCTGCGGCTGCGGAAATCCTGTCCCGTGCGGTCCTTGCTCCAATGGCCGCTGATCAGGCCGCGCGACAGCACGCCGTAGGCGGTGACGCCGATGCCAAGCTCCCGGCAGGTGGGCAGGATGGCCTCCTCAATGCCGCGGGAGATCAGGGAGTATTCGATCTGCAGGTCGCTGATCGGGTGCACCGCGGCGGCGCGGCGGATGGTCTCCGGACCGACCTCCGACAGGCCGATGTGGCGGATGTAGCCGGCCTTGACCATGTCGGCCATGGCGCCGACCGTGTCCTCGATGGGAACACTCGGGTCGAGCCGCGCCGGGCGGTAGATGTCGATGTGGTCCACCCCCAGCCGGCGCAGCGAGTAGGTCAGGAAGTTCTTCACCGCCGCCGGGCGGGAGTCGTAGCCGTTCCAGCCCATCTGCGGGTCGCGCAGGGCGCCGAACTTGACGCTGATGAGCAGCCCGTCGCGGTCGCGCCCGCGCAGGGCGTCGCGGATGAGCAGTTCATTGTGCCCCATGCCGTAGAAGTCGCCGGTGTCGAGCAGGGTGATCCCGGCGTCGAGCGCCGCGTGGATGGTGGCGATGCTCTCCTCCTGGTCGGCGGGGCCGTAAAAGTCCGACATGCCCATGCAGCCGAGACCGATGACCGAGCTGACGGGGCCGGCAGCCCCGAGCGTGCGCTGTTCCATGGTCCTGATCCTCTCCGTCCGTCGCGGCGCCATTGCAGCGCCGCCTTGCCCTGGATGATGACCCGCCTCCATTGATCCGATAAGATGGACAATGCCGAATAGGCTGTTCACTGCATCGAACAATCGGAGCCAGGGAATGGACGACACCGACCTGCGCGACCTGCAAGCCTTCGCCGCCGTCGCCCGCCACCGCAGCTTCCGCCGCGCGGCGCTGGAGCAGCGCGTGTCCGTCTCCAGCCTCAGCCAGCGGATGCGGGAGCTGGAAGAGCACCTCGGCGTCCGCCTGCTGAACCGCACCACCCGCAGCGTCGCTCCGACCGAAGCCGGGGAGCAGCTTCTCCGCCGGCTGGAACCGGCCCTGGGCGAGGTGGCCGGCGCCCTGTCCGACCTGCGGGAGCGCCAGGGGCGGCCGGCGGGGCGGCTGCGCATCAACGCGCCGGCCCCGGCGGTCGATCTCGTGCTGGCCCCGATGGTCACGCCTTTCCTGACCCGCTTTCCGGATGTGGAACTGGAAATCACCGTCGACATCGCCCTGATCGACATCGTGGCGCAGGGCTACGACGCGGGCGTGCGCTACGAGGAACATCTGGCGCAGGACATGATCGCGGTGCCGCTCGGCCCGCCGCAGCGCTTCGTGCTGTGCGCGGCGCCGCCCGTGCTGAACCGTTTCGGGGTGCCGGAGCGGCCCGAGGACCTGCTGGGCAAGCCGAGCGTCTCAACCGTCTATGCCAGCGGCGCCCACCCGCCCTGGGAGTTCGAGAAGGACGGCCGCATCGTGCGCATCCAGCCCGGCGGACCCTTCCACGCCGGCCACACCGGCATCCAGTTGCGGGCGGCGCTGGACGGGTTGGGGTTTCTGATGACCTTCGACGAGTATGTGCGGGAACACATCGCCGCCGGTCGCCTCGTCGCCGTTCTGGAGGACTGGAGCCAGAGCTTCCCCGGCCCTTTCCTCTACTACCCCTCGCGGCGCCAGCCCCCGGCGTCGCTGCGCGCCTTCCTCGACTTCCTCAAGGACTGGCGCCGTCAGGCCGCCGCGCCGTGAGGCGTCAGATGGTGCACGTGAGGCGTCAGACGGTGCAGAGGAAGCGGCGCTCCCCGCCCTCCAGAACCAGCGCGGTCAGCCGGTTGGAAGCATAGGCCCCGGTGTCGATGCCGATGCGGTTGGAGCGGATGTCCGGCTGCTCGACGATGGTGTGGCCGTGCACGACGAGCTTGCCATGGTCGAGGTGGGAGGTCAGGAATTCCCGCCGGATCCACAGCAGATCCTCGTCCCGCTGGCGGTGCAACGGCAGGCCGGGGCGGATGCCGGCATGGACGAACAGATAATCGCCGATGGCGACGCTGGAGCGCAGCCCGGCCAGGAAGGCCCGGTGATGGGGCGGCAGGGCCGCGGCGAAGCGCTGGCGGGCTTCGTCCACATGCTCCGGCGGCGCGTCCTCGGCGGGGGCCGGCACGCCGTAGCTGGCCAGCGTCGCCCGCCCGCCATACTCCAGCCAGTCCGGCCCGGCCTCCGGCTTCTCGATGAAGTCCATCATCGCGGCCTCGTGGTTGCCGCGCAGGTGGATGGCGCCGAAGCCGGGCAGGGGCTCCCGGCACAGCCGTTCGATGACCATCGCGGAATCCGGACCGCGGTCCACATAGTCGCCGAGAAAAACCAGATATTTGACAAGGTCGGCGCCGCTCACCGCGTCGCGGTCGATCTGCGCCAGCAACTGGTCCAGCAGATCCAGGCGGCCGTGGATGTCGCCCACCGCGTAGACGCGCACGCCCCGCGGCACATGGCTCGCGGTGGGTTCCGGGTCCGACCACAGTTTGCGCGCAAAGCCGAACACGCTCCGCTCTCCTCCGTCCTCGATGAGTGGATCCTGCCTTCACAGGATGGGGATGACGGTGCGCGCACTCAAGTCGGACACCCGCTTGCCCGGACCGCCTTTACCGAATTCATCCTCATGGGGCGAGTCGGACGGCAAAGAGTGGGTGCGGTCAAGCGGCCTGAATGGTTAATCCAAGTGGTGCGGTCAGGAACCAGGCATGGCGCGGTCCAGCGTCTCCAGCAGGCCGCCCAGTCGGAACTCCACGGTCCGCCGGTCGAGCCGCGGCCAGTGATAGACCTGCGTCGCGCCGCCGGCCTGCTTTTGGAACTCCAGCCGCAGCGGGCGGTCCGAGCGGATCAGCGGCATCAGGCGCTCCATCGGGCCGCAGGTCAGGCCGATGCGCCGCGGCTCCTTGATGGCGGCGAAGCGCCTCAGCATCTCCGTTCCGGCGTCCTCGTCAGCGATAGCGCCCTCGGCCACCTGAATCAGGAAGCGCGTGAATTCGGGTGGCGCCCCTTCTTGCGCCGTGTCCGGCTGGCCTGCTTCGTCGAGTGCATCGGCGAGGTCGGAGAGCTGCCGCGGTGTGTAGAAACGCTGCGGCGGAGCGCCGTCCACCGTCAACGTGATGGAGCGGGCGAGCGCGATGGGCTCGTCGAACACGATGTAGAGGGAGGTGCAGGCCGCGTCGCGCACCGCGCTGATGCTCAGCTCGCCGAGACCGCCGCGGTTGTCGGGGAAGGGCTGGACGGCTGACACGGTGCAGCGCCGCCCGGCGCCTTCTCCGGCGCAGACGGCATCGGAGACAGTGTTGGAGGCCGGGGCCTCCACGGCCAGGGCGGACGTGGCCGTTCCCAGCGCGGCCATCAACAGGAACAGCCCGATCCGGCGCGTCATCGGCAAATGAATCCTCCTCCGGCGCATGATCTGAACGGGGGACGCTACCAGGGCCGGGCTTTCGTCCTGGTTAATGGTCCGGTTCGATGGGGTGGCGCAAACGCCCGGCAATCCCACCTTGGTGCGGCGTTTTCGCCGGTCCGGACTCTGCTAGGATGTGGGAAAAGAAGGACAAGGGGGAGGGGCGCCATGGACGAGAGCCCGATCCGCGTGCGCCGGTTTCGCGAGATCCTGCTGTGGCCGGTGCAGTTGATGCCGCTGAAGGCGCGCGCGCAGATCCAGAACCATTGGGAGTGGCTGGGCGGGCCGGGCTGCCCCTGGCAGGAGGTGGCGGACGAGTTCACCCAGGACCCCGGCGAATTCAGCGAGCGCCATTACAGCGAGTTCGTGTCCTTCCTGCCCTATGTGCAGCGCTTCCTTTATGGCGAGGGGGAATCGCGCGACCACCGGCCCGGCTATGGCGGCTCTCCGATCCGCGTCTTCCGGCGGCGCGACGTGGCGGCGCTGGCGGTCACCCTGCGGCGGGGGCAGGCGCCGCTGCGCTTCGCCATCGCCCATGTCGATCTGCATTTCTTCCACGACGTCGATGTGGCGATCCTCGTCGTCGAGCTGTTCGGCGAGGACCTGCCGCTGGACCGTGTGCAGGACACGCTGTTCCGGTTGGGCCGCACCTATCCGCCCGCCTGGGAGCCGGACGGCGCCGCCGCGCAATGTCCGCACCGCGTCGAATGGATCGGCGCTGACGGCGCCGTTCTCGCAGTCTCCGACTATGAGCGGAAGGCCGATTACCTGTCCTTCGTGTGCCGCCACCGGGCGCCGCGCATCGCCGCCCACTGGTCGTTCCTTCTGCGCCCCCTGGTCCACCACCATTCGGAGGAGACCGGGCTGCTGCGCTACCGCCAGCTCGAATATCAGCGGATGCCGGCCATGGCCTATCTGTCGCTGGACGAGCCGGAACGGCTGGAACGGGCGGACTGGGTGCGGCTGGGCTTCGCCACGTCGCCCGGGTTGGGACCTCGCGAGGTGATGCCCTTCGCCCCCGCTTTCCTGGAGGGGTTCGAGCAGCGCTACTGCTACGACCGCTACTGGGACCCGCGGGCGCCCGGCGCCTGGACGCGCAGCCGCATCCTGTGCTGCGGCCATTCGCTGGTCATGGTGGGGCCGGAGGGCGACGCTTTCTTCACCGATGCGGAAACCGGGCTGCTCGGACAGTTCCGGCACCAGTATTTCCTGCTGGGGCTGGTCGTGCATTTCCACCGGGCGGCGCTGGTGATGCTGTCCGACCGGCTGGTGCTGGCGGTCAGCCAGCTCGACATCGGCACCGTGGAGTCGGTGAAGCGGTTCAAGCGCGACATCCGGCAGGTGTTCGAGATCTTCCTGCGCTTCACCCACCGCTACTGGTTTCATGAGCTGTCGATCCAGGGGCCGCTGCGCGACCTGTTCCGCCTGTGGGCCGGGCATCTCGGCACCGACCGCCTCTACGCCGAGGTGCGGGACGAGGTTCAGGACATGTCCGATTACCTCGACAGCGACGGGCTGCGGCGGCAGGCCAACACGGTGCTGCGGCTGACCGTGGTCACGGTGGTCAGCACCATCGGCACGCTGGTCACCGGCTTCCTCGGCATGAATCTGCTCGCCATGGCCGACGACCCGCTGCCGACGCGGGTTCTGTTCTTCCTGTTCGTCCTGCTGGCGACGGTCGGCCTGATCGCCTTCAGCGTGATGCGCTCCAAGCGTCTGGCCGACTTCCTGGAAGCGCTGTCGGACGAACGGCTGCCGGGGCGGAGCAAGCTGGCGCTGCTGGCCAAGGTGTGGGAGCGCCCGAGTCGCCGCGCCGGACCGCCCTTGTGAACCGTTGGAAACGGGATTTGCAGGAAGACCGGAAGGGTAGGGCCCTGTTGCCCCGAATGGAGAGGTCGGGCGCCAAAGAACAGGCTTGCAGCAGGAACCAGCCGGCCAAGCTCGCGTTCTTCTCAGCGAAAGCTCCACATTTGGGAGGACGTCATGAGCATCGGCACCATTCTGCTCATCATTTTGATTCTCGTTCTAATCGGCGCGGTTCCGGCCTGGCCGCACAGCCGCGGTTGGGGCTATGGCCCGAGCGGCATCCTCGGCGTGCTGCTGCTGGTCCTGATCGTGCTGTTGCTGATGGGCCGCATCTGACGGGCCACCCGTCCGGGCAATCCAACGCGCGGGCGCCGTTCCCGTTCCGCCACCGGCCTCTGGGCGTCACGCTCCGGGGCTGCGGCCGGGACGGGAACGGCGCCCGTTGCGCATGACGAACATCAGCCAGCCGATCGGCCCGAGGATCAGCACCATCACCACCCAGCCGGCCCGTGGGCCGAAGGGGCAGCGCGTGCCGGGCGGGGGACGCCACGGGCCGCCGCGCCGTGACAGCATCACGTGGAGGAGGGGCGCGCCGTAAAGGGCGAACAGGATCAGCCAGGGTGCGAAGTCTTGTGCCATGGCGGCATGCTACCCCAGAACGGGTGGTCGCTCCCACCACGGAGCGTCAGGGACTGCGTCGTGGGCGCTTGTTCGATGATGTGTCCAAATGGTAATACCGCAACGCAGGAATGGACTTCATGCGTATGAGGCATGGTTGCGCCGCAACGTGGCGGACGATTATCCTCCGCGGTGTCCGATATGCCGAAAGGCCGATATCATGGCGGTTGAGATCGAACGGCGCTTTCTGGTCCGGAGGGACATCCGTTCCCTGTGCCGAAACGGCCTGTCCATCGTCCAGGGCTATCTGCCTTCCGACGACGGTCGAACGGTGCGGGTGCGGGTGGCGGGGCCGGACGCCACGCTGACCGTCAAAGGCCCCCGCCGCGGCCTGTGCCGCGAAGAGATTGAGCATCCGCTTCCCCTCGACCTTGCCCTTGGCCTTCTGCGCCACAGCTGCCGGGGCGGGCTGATCGAGAAAACCCGTTACCTGATTCATCACCATGGTCTCTGCTGGGAGATCGACGTGTTCGGCGGCGAAAACGCCGGTCTTGTGATCGCCGAGGTCGAGCTGTCCCACGCCGACCAAGTCGTTCCGCTTCCCGACTGGGTGGGGGCGGAGGTCACGCATCGGGCGGCCTACAGCAATTCCGCCCTGTCGCGCAGCCCGATCCGCCACTGGGTCAGCGCGGCTTAATTCTTCTCCTGGTGAAAAAAAGAAGCCCCGGTCCGAAGGGGGGACCGGGGCCAAGGCTGCGTGGATGACTGTGTGCAGCGCAGCAATCCGCGTGCCAGATAGTGCGGAAACTCCGGCGAAGCGCCGAAAGGGGAACGCAGCCCGGCGCCGTCCTGTTGCAAAAGGGCCGTCCGGACGGGCGGCGGGCAACGGCGAACGGGAGTCTGGCACGATGGCTCAGTACGAGAACCGGTGGAAGGACGAGGCCCGCAACGTGGACGAGGACGACCGCCGCGACGTCCGCGACCGCAACGAATTTGGGCGTGGCGCCTATGGCGCAGGCGGTTATCCCCGGAGTGACTACGAAAGCGGCGGTTCCGGCGGGCGCGATCCAAGCCGCCGCTGGGGCAGCGACTGGGGCCACGCCGAGCGCGGATGGCATCGCGACGAAAGGATGCGGGAGGAACGCTATCGCGACGAGCCCATCGGCATGGCGCGGGAACGCGACTTCTGGCAGCAGGCGGGCGATGAGATCGCCTCGTGGTTCGGAAATGACGACGCCGAACGCCGTCGGGAGGAGGATGAGCGGCGCGCCCAGTTCCGCGGCCGAGGCCCACGCGGCTACACCCGGTCGGACGAGCGGATCCGCGACGATCTGAACGACCGGCTGACCGAGGACCCCTATCTCGACGCCACCGACATTGCGGTGTCCGTGTCGGGGGGCGAGGTCACGCTGGACGGCACGGTCGACGACCGCATGGCGAAGCGCCGCGCCGAGGATCTGGCTGAGGCCATCTCCGGCGTTCGGCACGTCCAGAACAACCTGCGCCTTCGCGAGCCGGGCGGCACCATGGCCTTCTGAACGCGCCGCCCCTGAAGCGCCAACGAATGAAGCGCTCAAGAAACGCCCTCGCGCCGGTCGGAGCGGGGGCGTTGGCGTGCCCGGTCAATGCGCGGCGGTGCTGCCGGCGTCTTCGGCCATGTAGGGGCTGTACTGCCTGTCCACCGACTGGATGTGTTCAATGAACCATTCCTTCAGGAGCAGGATCAGGTCGATGCGCAGCATCATCTCGTTGCTGTCGTCGTCGTCCAGAGTCAGCTTCTGCACCTCGTCGATGAAGTAACGGTGCGCGGCCCGGTGGGCCTCGAGGCCGGGATAGCCCTGCTGCTCCATCAGCGCCTCCTCCCGCGTGAAATGCACGGAGGTGTATTCCTGCAAACCCCCCAGCAGCCCGGACAGGCTGGCGCGGTCTTTCTCCGCGATGCCGGCCTTGAGTAGATGGTTGAACATGTCGAGCAATTTTCGGTGGTCGTCGTCGAGAACTTCGACGCCGACGCTCATCGATTTATCCCAGGCAACATGTTGCATCGGATCAATCCTTTCAGAGGGCCGGGTCAGCCGAGTATAGAGGGGCGGAAATCTTGTATTGCGATGTTAAAACCGGCAACCGCGGCGGCACAAGCGGCAAAAAACCGCAGGCCGGAGGTTGCACCGCACCCTGTTGAGCTTGTGGGCCGGCAAAGGATGTGCTTCCCCGCGCGCCGTCCAGGCATTATGAAAATGCAAGGGATCTGCGGAGTTCGGGACGATGGCGCTGCTGGACGATATTCTGGAGAAGAAGCGGGTTCTGGACGACGCCCGGCCGATGCCGTTGACGGTGGTCCGCGATCTGGCCGACCGCTTCGAACGCGGCTTGACCACCGCCTGCCTGATCGTGGAAGGGGTGGAACTGTCCCCCGACGACATCCGCATGGTGCTGGACCGCGGCGCGGTGCTGCGCAGCCGTCCGGCCGACCCGCAGCGCCTCGTGCTCAACCACCGCGCCGCGCTGGAACTGATGGCCCGCCTGTCTTTCCAGGGCGGCGGCGTGGTGACGGAACGCACCATCGCGGCTTTTCACGGCGTGCTGTACCAGGGGATCGACACCAACGCCGGGCGCTACCGGGACGGCGCGCTGAAGGACAATGCCGGCGCCTCCCCCGATCCGGCGAAGGTGCGGGTGTCGATGTCGGCGTTGTCGGGCTGGCTGCGCCGAACGGAGCCGGGGCCGGAGGCCGCCTTCGAGGCGCACCACCGGCTGATGAGCGTCCGCCCCTTCTTCCAGGGCAACGCCGCGACCGCGCTTCTGCTGTGCAACCTGATCCTGAATCGCGCCGGCTTCCCGCCGGTGGTGGTGACCGACGAGGATCGCGAGATGTACGGCGCGATGGTCGAGCGCGCCTGGTCGCTGGGCGACAAGACGCCGTTCCGCGACCTGATGATGCGCCTGCTCGACCGCAGCCTGAATCTGTGTCTGCGCAGCGCCGCCCGTGCCCTCCGCGACTTCGAGCCGGCCGACGAGGATGAGCACGGCTTCGGCAGTGACCATGACCACAACGAGGGTTACGGTCGGCGTCCCTGACGGGAACTGACGGTCAGCCGCGGGCCGGCAGCAGCAGGCGCGACGGGCGGGCGCCGCCGCCGTGGATGAGCAGGGTGATCGGCTGCGCGTCCACCAGCCGGGTTTCGCCCGGCTCCGCCCCCGTCCCCGGATTGATGGGATAGGCCGGGAAGCAGGACCCGGCGAGGCTGAGGCGCAGTGCGCTTCCAGCGGGCAGGGTCGCGCAGAGCGCGCGCAAGGCCACCGGCATGGGACGCTGCTCGCCGCCAGGCTCTACCCGCGCGTGGCCCTGGCTGAGCGGCAGGACGCGCCCGTCGGGCAGCACGGCGGACAGGACGGCGCTGACGTCGAAGGACGGAGCGTCGGCCTCCACCCAGATTTCCAGGGCAGCCAATCCCGACAATGTCAGCGGCGCCGTGAGCGGAGCGGTGTCGTAGACCGCCACGTCGGGGCGGTCGTCGGCGGTCGCGCGGTCGCGCGGGCCGGCGTCGGGCACGGCGTGACCGCCCACGGTGGGCACCGGATCGCGCGGGTCGTGAACCATGACATCGAGGAACGCTTCGTCCGGGGTGCCCTCGCGCAGGGCACCGCCGCCGCGTCGCGTGGCGAGTCCGTCGCTCGACAGATGCAGCGGCTGTGCGGCGGGCGGCAAGACCGGCAGGTCGCGCCAGCGGTGATCCAGAACGTCGAACAGGCGGATCGGGCCGCCGCGGTCCGCGCCGTTCATCTCCCCCTTCAGGAAGCGCTCGAACCAGCCGAGTTGCAGGGCGTCGAAGGACGGCACGTCGGACGGCTTCAGGCTGTCGAGCCCGGCATGGACCGCCACGCCACGGCTGTCCCACGGGCCGACGAGAAGGCGGACGGTACCCTCGCTGCCGGCGGACAGGGCTTCGTGCGCTGCCAGCGTGCCGGTCAGGCGCGGATCGTACCACCCGCCGATCTGAAGGATGGAAACCTCACCGACGCCGCCGGAAAGGGCGTGGCGGGGCGACAGCTCGTCCCAGCTTCCGCCCGGACCTGGGGTGGTCAGCCAGTCGTCGTAATGGCAATGGCGGGCGTAGTCGCGCAGCACCCGCGGGCGGGACGGAATCTCGTCGTCCAGCGGCAGGCTGCGGATCGCCTCAAGAAGCGCGCGGTAGGCCGCGCCATCCTCCAGCCGGCGGGCCGATTCCGCAGCACAGCGCAGCGCCCAGCCCATCGCGTCGGCCAGCCGGAAGGCCCCGCCTTCCGTCGCCCAATCGGTGAAGACGTCCCAGCCGGCCAGCGCCGGCACCATCGCGCGCAACGCGGCAGGCCGCTCGGCCAGTGCCAGAAGCTGCGCCATCCCGGCGTATCCGCTGCCGTACATGCCGACGGTGCCGTTGGAACCGGGCAGGGAGGCCGCCCAGGCCACCGCGTCGGCGCCGTCCTCGCGCTCCGCCTCGAAGGGGCGGAAACGGCCCTCCGACGTGCCGCGCCCGCGCACGTCCTGCACCACGACCACATAACCGCGGGCAGCGTACCAGCGCGGGTGCGCGTAATGGCTGGTCATCGCCGTGCGCCGCCCGCAGGCCAGGCGCAGCAGCAGGACCGGCCAGGGGCCGACCCCGTCGGGCCGGTAGAGGTCGGCGTCGAGCCGCGCACCGTCGCGCGTCCGCATGGAAACGGTTTCGGGAGGCCGGACGGCCAGAAGGGGCGGCTGTTCGAGAATCACCGGGGCCATATGGGTCATGGAGCGCCGTGCCGAGCAACAGTGACCGGCAACTCACGCAAGTGCTGTGCCATGACCGGCGGATTGCCGTCGCGATGTTCCCTCTCCCGCCCCGGGAGAGGGAAGGGGCCCGCGCAACGCGCGGGAAGGGTGAGGGTATCGGCAACGGGGCGGTGTCCGATCCTCGGCAGCACCCTCACCCGGCGCCTTCGGCGCCACCCTCTCCCGGGGCGGGAGAGGGTGCTTAAAGGATGGGCAGACGCCTTTCCAGAAGGCGTTTTTTACGAATCGTAGCTCATCAACGAGACGCTGGGCACGTCCAGCTTGTCGCGGCCGTTGAGGAAGGTCAGCTCGACCAGGAAGGCGGCGGCGCGGACGTCGGCGCCGACGCGGCGCAGCAGGCTGATCGCCGCGGCCATGGTGCCGCCGGTCGCCAGCAGATCGTCGAGGACGACCACGCGCTGGCCGGGTTTCACGGCGTCGGCCTGAACCTCGATGGTGTCGGTGCCGTATTCCAGGTCATAGGAATGGGCGACCTTGTCGCCGGGCAGCTTGCCGTGCTTGCGCACCATGATGAAGCCGGTGCCGAGCGCCAGGGCCAGCGGGGCGGCGATCAGGAAGCCGCGCGATTCAATGCCCACCAGCAGCTCCGGCTTGTGCGGGCGCAGCGCCTCGGCCAACTGGTCAACCGCCTCCTTCCACGCCTCGGCGTGAGCCAGCAGCGGGGAGATGTCGTAGAAGAGGATGCCGGGCTTGGGGAAATCGGCGATGCCGCGGATGTGGTTCTTCAGGTCGATGGGGTTCGGCATGGTGAAAAGGTTCCTGTGCAACGGCGGCGCCATACTATCGGGGAGGCCCGCCGCGTGCAAACCACCGCTGTGCGGCTGTTTTTCCCCGGCTTGAGGTTGACCATCGGGGGGGCAAGCGGCCAAGTTCCTCTCCACAAGCATGAGCATCGCCGCAGGGCGGCACCGAAAGGGAAGGGCAGGACGAGGCATGGCGCGCGAAAGGGCGTGGTTGGAATCGTCGCGCGCCGGCGACGGTGAATGGCGGTTGACGGCTCTCGGCCATTGGGACCTGAGGGCCGCGGGTGGGCTCTCGGGCACGCTCGACGGCTTCGCGCTGGACGGCGGCGGGGCGGTGAGCCTCGACCTGTCGCGGCTGGACGCCATGGACACGGTCGGCGCCTATCTGCTGTCCGCCCTGTCCGACCGGCTGAAGGCGGCGGGCCACGGCGTCGATCTGGCCGCCATCCGTCCGGAGCACGCCGCCCTGTTCGACGCCGTGCGCGAGGTCGGTCCCCCGCCGGTCGAGCGGGCGCAGACGCACCGCCCGATCCTCGACATGCTGGAGCGCACCGGCCGCACCGCCGTCGACGGGCTGCGCGAGGGGCGGGACCTGCTGTCCTTCCTCGGCCTCATCGCCATCACCTTCGGGCGGCTGATCGTGAATCCGCGGCGGCTGCGCTTCCGCTCGGTGATGTTCCACATCGAGCAGACCGGGCTGAACGCCCTGCCGATCCTCGGGCTGCTGTCCTTCCTGATCGGCGTGGTTCTCGCCTTCCAGGGAGCGGACCAGCTCCGCCGCTTCGGGGCGGAGCTGTTCGTGGTCAACCTGCTGGGCGTGTCGATCCTGCGCGAGATCGGCATCCTGATGACCGCCATCATCGTGGCCGGGCGCTCCGGCTCCGCCTTCACCGCGCAGATCGGCACCATGAAGGTGAACCAGGAGGTGGACGCCATAAGCACGCTTGGGCTGGACGTAGTGGAGCTTCTGGTGGTGCCGCGCGCGCTGGCCCTTATGATCACCCTGCCGCTGCTCGCCTTCTACGCCGACATCATGGGGCTGTTCGGCGGGGCGGTGATGAGCTACGCGACGCTGGACATCACCTTCGGGCAGTTCATCCGCCAGCTTCACGGCGCCGTCACCCTGCCGCATTTCCTGGTTGGACTGGTGAAGGCGCCGGTCTTCGCGCTGGTGATCGCCATGGTCGGCTGCTACGAGGGGCTGAAGGTCTCCGGCAGCGCCGAGAGCGTGGGCACGCTGACCACCAAGTCGGTGGTGGAGTCCATCTTCCTGGTGATCGTGCTGGACGCGGTCTTCTCCGTCCTGTTCTCCTTCCTCAGGCTGTGAGGGACCGTGGCGCCGTTTGACGACAGACAACCGGATGCGCAGGACGCGGTGATCCGCGTGCGCGGGCTGGTCACGCGCTTCGGCCCGCAGGTGGTCCATGACGGGCTCGACCTCGACGTGCGGCGGGGCGAGGTGCTGGGCGTGGTCGGCGGCTCCGGCACCGGCAAGTCGGTCCTGCTCAAGGAAATCCTCGGCCTGATCCGCCCGGCGGACGGCCGGATCGAGCTGCTGGGCCGCGACACCGCCGGCCTGCCGGAATCAGAGCGGGTGGCGCTCCAGGCGCGCACCGGCGTGCTGTTCCAGAACGGCGCGCTGTTCAGCTCCATGACCGTGGCGCAGAACGTCATGGTGCCTCTGCGCGAGCACACCGACCTCTCGGCCGCGCTGGCGGCGGAAATCGCGCGGGTCAAGATCGCCATGTCCGGCCTGCCGCCCAACGCCGGGGCGAAGTTCCCGTCGGAGCTGTCGGGCGGCATGATCAAGCGCGCCGGGCTGGCCCGCGCGCTGGCCCTCGACCCCGACATCCTGTTCCTGGACGAGCCGACGGCCGGGCTGGACCCCATCGGTGCCGCCGCCTTCGACCAGCTGATCCGCAACCTGCAGCGCAGCCTGGGCCTGACCGTCTTCATGGTCACCCACGACCTGGACAGCCTGACCTCGATCTGCGACCGCATCGCCGTCCTGGTGGACAAGAAGATCCGCGTGGGCACGCTGGAGGAGCATCTCCGCGACCCGCACCCCTGGATTCACGATTATTTCCACGGACCGCGCGGCCGCGCCGCGCGCCATGCAGAAAGCTGACCGGACGCCATGGAAACCCGCACCAGCTACATCCTCGTGGGCAGCTTCGTGTTGGCCTTGCTCGCCGGCCTCTTCGTCTTCACGGTCTGGGTCGCCAAGATCCAGCTGGAGGAGACGCGCCAGCCCTATTACATCTACTTCACCGGTTCGGTGACCGGCCTTCAGGAGGGGAGCCCGGTGCGCTACCGCGGTATCCCCGTGGGCACGGCGACCGACATCCGTCTGGACCCCAACGACGTCAGCCGCGTGCGCGTGCGGATCGAGGTGCAGGAAGGCACGCCGATCAAGACCGACTCCATCGCCTCGCTGGAGGTCCAGGGCATCACCGGCGGCGCTTACGTCCAGATTTCCGGCGGCACGGAGATGAGCGAGCTTCTGCGCACCGCGCATGACGGCGGCATCCCGGTGATCCCGTCGCGCCCGTCGTCGCTGACGGTGTTCGTCGACGCCGCCCCGCAGCTTCTGAACCGCGCGCTGGACCTGACCAACCGGGTGGCGGACCTGCTGACCCCGCAGAACCAGGCGGCCATCGCCGAGATCCTGGCGAACACCCGCGACCTGACCGGCGAACTGGCCCGCGCCAGCCGGGGGCTGGACACCACCCTCGTCCAGGCCAACCGGACGCTCCAGGGCTTCGAGATGGTCGGGCCGCAGCTCGGCCAGACGATGGAGCAGGCGCAGCGCACGCTGGCCGCGGTGGAGAGCGGCACCAAGACGCTGACCGGCGATCTGAGCACGCTGGCCGGATCGCTGAACAAGACCGCCAACCAGCTCAACGCCATGATCGGGGAGAACCGCGGGGCGATCCGCGACTTCACCGGCGGCGGGCTGTATGAACTGACCTTGCTGATCTCGCAGTTGCGCGACTTGTCGGGGCAACTGTCCCGCGTCGTCACGCGGATCGAGAATGACCCGTCGAACTTCCTGTTCGGCGGTACCCGCCAGGGTGTGGAGGTGCGTGGACGATGACGAGCCGTTTGATGAAGGGGATGGTGGCGGGGCTTCTGGCGGTCGGCCTGGTGACCGGCTGCGCCGCGCTGAACCCGACCGCGCCCAGCCTCTACACGCTGACGCCGGGGACTGTGGCCGAATCCGGTTCCCCACCGGTGCGCTGGCAGTTGCTGGTGGAGCCGCCGGCGGCCAGCGCCGGGATCGACACGCCGCGTATCGCGGTCACCCGCTCCGCCACCGCGCTCGACTATTTCGCCGGGGTGTCCTGGGCTGACCGGGCGCCGAACATGGTGCAGGGGCTGATCGTCCAGTCCTTCGAGGACAGCCGGCGGATCGTCTCGGTCGGGCGGGATTCAGCGGGGCTGCGCTCCGACTTCGTGTTGAAGACCGAACTGCGCGATTTCCAGGCGGAATTCACCGATTCCAACGCCGCGGCGCCGGACCGGGTGCGGGTGCGGCTGTCGGCCAAGCTGGTCGCCATGCCCAACCGGACCATCGAGGCGGGCGAGACCTTCGACGCCGTGGTGCCGGTGCGCGGGTCGGACTTCAGCGACGTGATCGCCGCCTTCAACACGGCCCTGGGGCAGGTGGAAGGCGCTCTGGTGGATTGGACCTTGAGGCGGGGCGAGGCGGTGTTCCGCGCCGAAGCTGGCCGTCCGGGTTCGGCGGGCCTTCGTTGAGGAAAGCGCTTGCTATGCGTACAAAGCCTCATACGTAATAGGGATCTGGAAAGGGCAGGGGCTGACGGGGCAGAGCATCCGATGATGGAGCTTTCGGAGCTTTCGCGCGACGAATTGCAGGCGATGTCGGAGGCCGCGCGGGAGGTCCGGCTGTGCCAGCGGGTGCTCGCCAAGACCGGCGACACGGTGGTGGGGGAACTGCTGCGCGGGCACGGCACGCTCTACGAATGGCGGCACTACCCGCCGGGCGACGTCTACGACGCCGAATACCACGCCCAATATTATTACCACTGCCACCCCGAGGATGAGCGGCCCGACGGCGAGCACGGGCACTTCCACACCTTCCTGCGCCCGCTGGGGATGCCGCCGGGCATGGAGCCGGTGCCTTTGAAGGATTACGAGGAACCGGACAACCCGAACGACGCCCTGTCCCATCTGGTGGGGATCGCCATGGACGTGGCGGGGCAGCCGGTGCGCCTGTTCACGACGAACCGTTGGGTGACGGGGGAGACGTGGTACGGAGCCGAGGACGTGATCCGCATGCTCGACAGCTTTACCGTCGATCACGCCCGCCCGTCCTGGCCGGCGAACCGCTGGATCACCGCGATGCTTCGGCTGTTTCGGCCGCAGATCATCAGCCTGCTGCACGAGCGCGACCGGACGGTCGCCGCCTGGAGCCACCGCCATACCGACGGCTGGGTCTACGAGGACCGGTCGCTGGAGGTGACGTCGCAGATCCTGATCTCGGTGGAGGAGCAGATCGCCGCGGTGGACCACGCGCTGCGCGGCGTGCGGCGGCGGTCCTCCGTGCTGCCGGAGCCGCCGCGCTTCGTCACGCCTTGATAAAAAACACCCTCTCCCGTCCCGGGAGAGGGCTTTCCTCACACCGGCAGCAGCGCCTTGCCCGTGGTGCCCGGAACCTGCCGGGCCTGGGCCATCACCGCCTTCTGGACCTTCTCGAAGGCGCGCACCTCGAGCTGGCGCACGCGCTCGCGCGAGACGTGAAAGTGCTGGCTCAGCTCCTCCAGCGTCAGCGGCTCGTCGCGCAGACGGCGGGCCACCAGGATCTGCCGCTCGCGGTCGTCGAGAACGCCCAGCCCCAGCTTGAGGAACTGCTGACGGCGCTTGCGCTCCTGCGCACCGGCGAGGATCGCCTCCTGGTCGGGACCCTCGTCGGCCAGAAGGTCCAGCCATTCGCTGTCGCCATCCTCGGCCAGGGTGGCGTTGAGCGAGCGATCGGTGCCCAGCCGGCGATTCATCTCGATCACGTCGGCCTTGGAGACGTCCAGCTCCGTCGCGATGCTCTCCACCGCTTCGGGAGACAGGTCGCCGCCGAAGGTGCCGTTCTCGGCGTCCTGCAACTGCGCCTTCAGCCGGCGCAGGCTGAAGAACAGCTTCTTCTGGGCCGCCGTGGTGCCGATCTTCACCAGCGACCAGTTGTGCAGCACATATTCCTGGATCGCCGCCCGGATCCACCAGGACGCGTAGGTGGCGAAGCGGAATCCCTTGTCGGGGTCGAACTTCTGCGCCGCCTGCATGACGCCGACGTTGCCCTCGGCGATCAGGTCGGACAGCGGCAGCCCGTAGCCCTGGTAGCCGCGGGCCATTTTGAAAACGAGCCGGAGGTGGCTGCCGATCAGCTTGTCGAGGGCGCGGCGGTCCTGCCGCTCCCGCCAGCGGATGGCGAGGTCGCGTTCCTGCTCGGGGGTGAGGTAGTCGTACTTGCGGGTTTCTTTTAGAAAGAGGGTGAGGGGTTCGCCAGAAACTGCCAGTTCCGTCAAAGAGCTTCTCCTGATTCCGGCATCCTCGGGAAACACCCTGCAATGGACCGATGGCCCCCGGCCCGGCTGGCCGGCGGGGCCATCGGAGCGGGGTGGGATCGGCTGTGGCCCAGGGCCGGCCGTGAATGTGTGGATGTCGGCAAGAGCTTAGAAATAAGAGGTCGCGGCGGCGGTTCAAGGGGTGGGGGGAAAGAAAGTATCCGCAGCCGGAAAATGGGAACTCCGCGGAATGGGCCGCGTTGGGGTCGGGTTGGGCCGCCTGGAATCGGCCCGGTGAGCGCCAACGGAGGACCGCGGCCATGGACCTCGATCCGCTGCTTCTGTCACGAATCCAGTTCGCTTTCGTGATTTCTTTTCACATTCTTTTCCCATCTTTTACGGTGGGGCTGGCCTGCTGGATCGCGGTTCTGGAGGCGCGGTGGCTGATCACCGGCAAGGCGCTGTACCGCAGCCTTTCGGAATTCTGGACGCGGATCTTCGCCATTTCCTTCGGCATGGGCGTGGTGTCGGGAATCGTGATGACCTACCAGTTCGGCACGAACTGGAGCCGCTGGTCGGACATCGTTGGCAACGTTCTGGGGCCGCTGATCCAGTACGAGGTGGTGACCGCCTTCTTTCTGGAAGCCGCCTTCCTCGGCATCCTGCTGTTCGGACGGGACCGCGTGCCGCGGGGCATCCATTTCCTGGCGGCGGTTCTGGTGGCCACGGGGACGGTGCTGTCCTCCTTCTGGATTCTCTCGGCGAACAGCTGGATGCACACCCCGGCGGGGGCGGAACTGCGCGACGGGCGGTTCTTCGTCACCGACTGGTGGGCGGTGGTGTTCAACCCTTCCTTCCCCTACCGGCTGGCCCACATGCTGACGGCGATGTTCCTGACCACCGGATTCGTGGTGGCCGGCATCAGCGCCTTCTATCTGCTGCGCAACCGCTTCCTGGACCACGCGCGGGTCGGCCTCAGCATGTCGTTGGCGCTCATCACCATCCTGGCGCCCTTGCAGATTTTCCTCGGCGACCTGCATGGGCTGAACACGCTGGAGCACCAGCCGGCCAAGATCGCCGCGATGGAAGGCCATTGGGAGGGCGGGGCGCGGGCGCCGCTGATCCTGTTCGCCATCCCTGACAACGAGGCGGAGACCAACCACGCCGAAATCGCCATTCCCGCGCTGTCGAGCCTGATCCTGACCCACGAGTGGGACGGGGTTGTCCCCGGCCTGAAGAACTTCCCGGTGGCGGACCGGCCCAATCCGGAGATCCTGTTCTGGACCTTCCGCATCATGGTGGGGATCGGCATGGTCATGCTGGCGGTGGCGCTGATCCATCTGGTGCAGCGGGTGCGCGGGAAACTCTACAGCCCGCACTGGTTCCATAAGGTGCTGGTCGGCTGCATGCCGCTGGGCTTCATCGCCATACTCGCCGGCTGGTTCACCACCGAGATCGGGCGCCAGCCCTGGGTGGTTTACGGGATGATCCGCACGGCGGACGCGGTCACCCCGGCCCTGACCGGCGGGGCGGTGCTGACCTCGCTGATCGTGTTCATGGTGGTCTACGCGATCATCTACGGGGCCGGGACCTACTACCTGTTCCGTTTGCTGACCATCGGGCCGTCGCGGCTGAACGACGAGGATCTGGAGATTCCCGCGGTGGCGCAGGGCCACCAGCCGAAGCGGCCCCTGTCGGTGCCCGGCGAATCCATCGAACCCGCGGAGTGACATCCATGGAAGGCAGCCTGCTGACCCTCGCCTGGGTCGCCATCGTCGGTTTCGCCGTCTTCATGTATGTGCTGATGGACGGCTTCGATCTGGGCATCGGCATCCTCTACCCCTTCGCCCCCAGCGAGGAGGCGCGGGACGTCATGATGAACTCGGTGGCGCCGGTCTGGGACTTCAACGAGACGTGGCTGATCCTCGGCGGGGCGGGGCTGTTCGCGGCCTTTCCCATCGCCTACGCCGTCGTCCTGCCGGCCATGTATCTGCCGCTGCTGCTGATGCTGATCGCGCTGGTCTTCCGCGGCGTCGCCTTCGAATTCCGCTTCAAGGCGCGGAGCAGCCGCCATCTGTGGAACAAGGCCTTCTTCCTGGGCTCGCTGCTCGCCACCTTCGCGCAGGGGGTGGTCCTCGGTTCCTTTATTCAAGGGATCGAGGTGGAGGGGCGCAACTTCGCCGGGACCATGCTGGATTGGCTGACCCCCTTCAGCCTGTTCTGCGGCGTGGCGCTGATCGCCGGCTACGCGCTGCTGGGGAGCACGTGGCTGATCTGGCGGACCATCGGCATTCTGCAGGACTGGTGCTTCCGCGTGGCGCGCCGGCTGCTGGTCGTGGTGTTGGTTCTGGTCACGGCGGTCAGCCTGTGGACGCCCTTCCTGGACGCCTCCATCGCCGCGCGCTGGTTCTCGGTTCCCAACATCCTGCTGCTGTCGCCGGTGCCGCTGATGGTCGGCTTCCTCGCCTTCGGCCTGTGGCGGGCGCTGGACGAGGGGCGGGAGGTGCTGCCCTTCGCCTTCGCCATGGGGCTGTTCGCCCTGTCCTATCTGGGGCTGGCGATCAGCCTGTGGCCGGTGCTGATCCCGCCGGGAATCACCGTCTGGCAGGCGGCCGCCCCGCCGGAGACGCAGGTCTTCCTGCTGATCGGCATGGCCTTCCTGATTCCGACGATCCTGATCTACACCGCCTACAGCTACTGGGTTTTCCGCGGCAAGGTGACGGGTGCTATCGGTTATCATTGATGGCGGCGATCATTGAGAACCCGCCCAACGCTGGCGTACAACAGCCGACCCCTTTCGACGGAGACCGCGCCATGACCCCAGACACCGCCCCGGACATCAGCTTCGCCGAGGTGATGCTGCGCAAGGGCGCGGAGCTGCTGCAGAGCACGGTGCCGGAGGACGCGGCCGAGGAGGCGGTGAACATCATGGCGCGCCGTCTCGCCATCGCCGCGACGATGGACGCGCCGCTGGTCGTCCACGCCGAGGGCGGCGGGCGGCCCGAGATGTTCGAGGAGGCGATGCGGCTGGCCGGAGTCTCCGCCGGGGAGCGCGCCGCCGCCCTGGCCGAGGCCCGGCAGGACGAACGCGCCGTGGTGTTCGAATTCGACGGCACCGGCCCGCTGACCGGCAACCGCGTGATCGCCGCGGTGATTCGTCCGGAGGACCGGCCGGACCTTCTGGAGGCCTACATCGCCATCGGGCGCCTTCGCGACGGGACCGCCCAGGTGACCGTCGCCCCGGCGACCCTGCGCCTCGACGCCCGCGCGCTGGCGGAGACGCTGGCGCTGATCGGTCCGGCGGCGCAGCACAGCCTCAACGCCGCCAACGCCGCCATGGCCCACGCGGCGAACATCACGGCTTTGCCGGGGCATGAGCTGGACAGCATGCCGGGCGCCCTGGTCGCGCTCTACTGGCATGCCTTCTGCCTGTCCTCGGCCCGCACGCGGTTGCGCCCCACCGGGCCGAACGCGCCGACCCTGCATTGAAGGCCGGGAGACGGCCCGTGAGGGTGCTGTTCCGCGCCGACGCCGGGGCCTCCATCGGGGCCGGGCACGTCATGCGCTGCCTCGCCGTGGCGGAGGCCGTGCAGGAACTGGGCGGCGACGCCCTGTTCGCCGCGGCGAGCCTGCCATCGGCTTTGGAGGAACGTCTGAGCGCTGCCGGCATGGCCGTTCACCGGATCGACGCGGCCCCCGGCAGCGCCGCCGATCTCGCCGCGACGCGCGCCATTGCGGTGGAAGCCGGTACCGCGGCCATCGTGCTGGACGGTTATGGATTCTCCGACGGCTGGCGGGCCGGGCTGGCCGGGACGGGGTTGCCCATCCTGGCCTTCGACGATGCCGGGACGGGGGAGGCGATCCACGCCGAACTGATCGTCAACGCCGCGCCGGACGCCGCGTCGCTGCCCTACCGCAAGGGCAACCCGGACGCCCGGCTGCTGCTCGGCCCGGCCTACGCTCCGTTGCGGCGGGAGGTGCGGGAGGCCGCGGCAGCAGCCAAGCCACCGCTGGAGGAACGCCGCGGCCTGCTGGTCACCTTCGGCGGCTCCGACCCGCTGGGGCTGACGGCTCCGGTGATCGAACGCCTTGCCCCCCGCCTGCCGCCGGGTGTTTCGCTGGATGTGGCGGTCGGCGGGGCGGTGCGCGACGCGACGGCCGTGAAGGCCGTGGCGGAGCGTTTCAAAGACAGCGTGCGGCTGCACCGCGACACGCCGCGCATGGGGCATCTGATGGCGCGGGCCGGGCTGGCCGTCTCGGCGGCCGGCACCACGACCGGTGAACTGGCCGCCATCGGCACGCCCGCCGTCCTCGTCACCATCGCCGACAACCAGCTGGAGGCCGCCCGCCAGTCGGAGGCTCTGGGCTGGTGCGCCCTGGTGGCCGGACAGACCGAAGGTGCTCCGGAGCGGATCGCCGACGTGGCGCTGGAGCTTTGGGCCGATCCGGTGCGGCGGCGGACCATGGCGGGCAAGCTGGCGGGGATCGTCGATGGCCAGGGCGCCTTGCGCATCGCGCGTGCGCTGGCGGAGGCGGGGACAAGGGCATCTGATTGTCCCTCTCCCGCCCCGGGAGAGGGAAGGGGCCCGCGCGAAGCGTGGGAAGGGTGAGGGTGCCTGCAACGGGCCAGCGCGTCGATCCTCGCACGACCCTCACCCACCCGCTTTCGCGGGCACCCTCTCCCGAGACGGGAGAGGGACAGTGAGCCACCGTCACCCCGCGGTGAAGCCGCCGTCCACGGGCAGCACCGTCCCCGTCACCCAGCGTCCGCTGTCGGCCAGCAGATAGGCCACCGCGTCGGCCACGTCCTGCGGCGCGCCGTAGCCCAGCGGGTGGGCGGCGGCGAGCGCGGCGTTCTGCTCCGCCGGCAGCATGGCGAACTGCTTCTCCGCCTTGGCGCCCAGCACCACCGCCGGGGCCACCACATTGACGCGGATGCGCTTGTCGGCCAGTTCCAGCGCCAGCGATTGCGCCACCGAGACCAGCGCCGCCTTGCTCGCGGCGTAGAGCGAGCGGCCCTTCTGGCCCTTCAGCCCGGCGACCGACCCGACATAGACGATCGACCCGCCGCCCGGCGCGAAGACGCCCTTCTGGTGGAAGCCGCGCGCCAGCATCAGCGAGGCCCCGACGTTCAGCGTGAAATAGCGGTCGAACTGCGCCCGGTTGACCTGCCGCAGCACGGAGTAGCCCTGCTCCGACGCGGAATGGACCAGCCCGGCGAAGGGACCGCGCGCCTCCGCCAGCCCCTTCATCCAGCCGGGGATGGCGTCGAGGTCGGTCAGGTCAAAGGGGGCGACCCTGTGCCGCTCCGGCCCGTCCAGCAGGGCGCGGGTGGCTTCCGCCGCGTCGGCGCGTCGGCCGACCAGCGTGAGGTCAGCGCCCAGCCCGGCCAGCGTGCGGCAAATCTCGCGCCCGATGTCGCTGTCGGCGGAGGCCCCGGTCACCAGCAGGCGCCGTCCCGTGAGGTCGAGCGGGTTGCGCATGGTCCGGCGGCTCAGGGGGTCAGCAGGGGGAAGTCGTCGGGGACCTCCTGCACCGCCGGGGCGGGGATCGGCCCGACGTCGGCAACCACGGCGCCCCAGGACCAGCCGACGCCGAAGCCGGCCAGCAGCATCTTGCGCGTGCCGGTGGACAGCGCCTCGCCCAGCCGATGGCTGACCGCTAGCGGGATGGAGGCGGAGCTGGTGTTGCCGAAATCGTGCATGTCCACGAGGAATTTTTCCGGCGGGAACTTGGTCTTCTTGCGCAGATGCTCCAGCATGAAGGCGTTGGCTTGGTGCATCACGCACAGGTCGATGTCCTCCACCCCCACGCCGGCGAACTCCAGCGTCTCGCGGATCAGCGGCGGCACGGCGCGCAGCGTGAAGGCGAAGACCTCCGCCCCGTTCAGCGACAGACGCGAGTCGGTGAACATCTGTTCCTGCTTGTCCGCCGGCCAGGGCTCGCGTCCCGGCACCAGCGAGTTGCGGCGGCCGCCGGCCTTGACCCAGATGTTCCTGGCCCCACCGCCGTCGGTGCCGACGACGACGTGGATCGGCGCGGCCCCCTGGCTGACCTCCAGCGCCACGGCCCCGCCCGCGTCACCGAACAGCGGCAGGGTGGAGCGGTCGCCCGGCACGAGGTGGCGCGAACTGGTGTCGCCGCACAGCACGATGGCCCGCCGGCCCGTCGAGCCGCCGAGCAGCCGCCCGGCCATCCACAGCCCGTAGACGAAGCCGGAGCATCCCAGATTGACGTCGAAGCAGGCCGCCCCCGTCCCCAGCCCCAGCCGCTTCTGCATGACGCAGGAGGTCGCGGGCACGTTGTAGTCGGGGTCCTGCGACACGAAGACCAGCACGTCCACACTGGCCGGGTCCCAGCCGAGCTGGGCGAGCAGCCCTTCCGCCGCCGCCACGCACATGTCCGAGGCGCAGATGTGCGGCGGGGCGATGCGGCGCTCGTAGACGCCGGTGGTGGCGAACAGCTTCTCCGCCTCCTCCGCCGTGAAGAGGGAGTGGTCCTCCAGGAAGGAATGGCGGTGCGGCGGCACGGCGGCCCGGAATCCCGCGATGCGCACGCCCTCGATGATGGCCTTCACCGGCTGCTCCCTCCCTCCGCCGCCCTTCCGTCCGTCCTGGACTTGGGCGAATTCGGAGACTATTAACCGAAAGAACGCTAGGGTCGAATGATTAACGAACCGATAAATGGAATCAGCCATGGATGACCGGGTTCAGCAAAGCCGGCTTTCGTTCCCGCCCGACATGGTGATCCCGCCCCAGCGTTATTCCGGCGAGGCCAATCACGCCGAAGAAGCGGTGCGAATCTTCCGCCGTTGCTGGATGTTCGTTGGATTTACGGACGACCTGCGCAACGACAACGACTTCATCACCGCCGAGATCGCCGGCACCTCGGTTCTGGTCCAGAACTTCGACGGGGAGCTGCGGGCCTATCACAATGTCTGCACGCACCGTTATTCGCTGATCCATCTGCGGCCCTGCGGCAACGGCAAGCCGGTCTGCCCCTATCACGGCTGGGTCTTCAACCGCGACGGCGTTCCGGTCGGTATCCCCGGCAACCGCGAGCATTTCGGCCTGGACGACGCCGCGAAGAAACGCCTCGCCCTGCGGGGCTTCGAGGTGGCAGTGCGGGGCCGCTTCGTCTTCGTCCGGCTGGAGCCGGCCGGACCGGGGCTGGACGAGCAACTGGGCGCCTACGGCGCCGTTCTCGACCATCTGTCGGACCTGTTCACCGACCGCATCGACGAGGGCGTGCTGCCCTGGAACGCCAACTGGAAGGCGGCGCTGGAAAGCGCCCTGGAGGTCTACCACGTCGACGCCACCCACCCGGAGACCTTCAAGGGCTACGTGAAGAAGGTGTGGATCTGCTCCTACGAGGGCGAGCATTCGCGGGGCGTCAGCCAGCTGTCCGACGGCTCGGCGCGCTGGTGGGACGGGGTGGCCCAGAAGATGGGGCTGCCGCGCAGCGACCGTCTGGAAAGCTACGACCACTATCTAATCTTCCCCAACCTCGCAATCGGCGTCTCCCACGGCGCGCTGATGAGCGTCCAAACCTACGACCCCGTCGGGCCGGACCGCTGCGAGCTGCATTTCCGCCTGTTCCTGGGCGAGACCACCAAGCCGCAGACCAAGGGCGGGGCCGCCCGCAAGGCGGTGGAGGCCAACGTCGCCGGCTTCAACCGCACCATCCTGGGCGAGGACCAGCGCGTGGCCGAGTCCACCCACAAGGGGCTGAAGCAGGTCCAGGCCCCGGCCGTCCTCGGCGCCTGCGAGGAGCGGATCGCCGCCTTCCACCGCGCGTGGCTCGCCCGCATGGCCGCCGAATGAGCCGGGACATGACCAGGGACATGAGCCCGCTCGTCGATCTCACCGGACGGCATGTTCTGGTCACCGGCGCGTCGGCCGGCATCGGGCGGGCGACCGCTCTGCTGGCCGCCAGGCTCGGCGCGCGGGTCACGCTCAACGGGCGCGACGCCGGGCGGTTGGCCGAGACGCTGGCGCTTCTGCCGGGGGAGGGGCACCGGACGGCGGCCTTCGACCTGTCGGACAGCGACGCCATTCCCGGCTGGGTCAAGGCGCAGGCGGACACTGGCGGTCCCATCGCCGGTCTGGCCCATTGTGCCGGGGTGCAGGTCGGCAAGCCGGTGCGTGGCGTCGACCGCGCCTTCTTCGACGGCATCCTGCACGCCAACCTGCTGAGCGCTCTGGCGCTGGCCCGCGGCCTGCGGCAGAAGGGCTGCCACGCCGAACCGGCGGCGCTGGTGCTGGTGTCCTCCGTCGCCGCGGAGATCGGGCAGCCGGGCAACGTGGTCTATTCGGCGGCCAAGGGCGGGCTGGTCTCGGCCACCCGTGGGCTCGCCATGGAGTTCCTGCGCGACGGCATCCGCGTCAACTGCGTCGCCCCGGCGATGGTCGAGACGGAGATGATGGAGCGCTTCCGCCGCACCACCACGGCGGAACAGTTCGAGGCGATCCGTGCCGCCCACCCCATGGGCTTCGGCAAGCCGGAGGACGTGGCCTCGGCCATCGCCTTCCTGCTGTCGCCGGCCAGCGGCTGGATCAACGGTGTGATGCTGCCGGTGGACGGCGGCTATTTGGCGACGTGACGCCGTACGTGTTCGAAGGGTAAGGGTCCATGTTCCGCTTCCGCCGACCGACGGCCGACGATGCCGAGATGCTGCTGCGCTGGCGAACCGAGCCGTCGATCACCCGCTTCATGTTCACCGATCTGGAGAACCCGGACGTCGAGCGGCAGCGCGCGTGGCTGGCCGCGATGGACGCCCGCGCGGACTTCCGCCATTTCATCATCGAGCATGAGGGCCGCCCGGTCGGCTATCTTTCCTACTATGACATCGACCGGGTGCATCTGCGCTGCTCCTCCGGCTCGTACATCGTCGAGGAGAAGGACAGGCGGCGGCTCGCCGGCTTCCTGCACTGCTTCATCATGGATTATTGCTTCTACGGATTGGGGATGAACAAGCTCTTCAACTATTTCATGGAGGGCAACGACGCGGTCATCCGCATCCAGAGGGTTGTGAAGGCGCGCGAGGTCGGGGTGCTGCGTCAACATGTCCAGAAATATGGCCGTTTCCACGACGTCCATGTGTTCGAGACGCTGCGCAGCGATTGGGAAGGGCATCCCCATATCTTCTCGCGCGAAACCACGCTGGCCGCCTTCGCGGAATAGGCCGGGCGGCGGGGGGCTTACGTTGGGCGGTCGGCCGGGAAAGTTCGCCGTCACCCCAACCGAATGTTTGACCAATCCACCGCCGACGCGGTATGCGGCGGGGGTGGGGGCGGCGCCGCGGCGCCGGGAGCATGAGGGGAAGCACGGTGCGGCCTGAGGAAGCCTTGACGGATATCGACGTCACGCTGCTTGCCGGCGGTCTCGGCTCGCGCATGCGGGGCGTCTCGGGCGACACGCCCAAGGTGCTTGCGCCCATCGCGGGCCGCGCCTTTCTCGGACATCTGCTGGATCATCTGGCGGCCTACGGCGCGCGCCGGGTGGTGCTGTGCCTGGGCCATCTGGCCGATCGGGTGACGGCGTGGCTTGCCCAGGGCGACACCAACCGGTCGCTGGACGTCGTCTGCCAGATCGAGCCGAGCCAGATGGGCTCCGCCGCGGCGCTCGCCTACATCCGCAAGGACCTGAAGGCCGGCACCGTCCTGGTGATGAGCGGCGACACCTTTCTGGACGCCGACCTGCGCGCCTTCGTCGCCTCGCACCGCCTGTCGGGGGCGGAGGCGTCGGTCCTGTGCGTGGAGGTCGAGGACGCCGCCCGCTTCGGCCGGGTCGAGGTCGGGCCGGACAGCCGGGTCCGCCGGTTCCTCGACAAGGCGCCGGGGCGCGGGGTGATCAACGCCGGGGTCTATCTCTTTTCCGCGGCCTTCCTCGACCGCATCGCGGCCTCCGGGGCCAGTTCGCTGACCCGCGACGTGCTGCACAAGATGCCGCCGGGAACGCTGCACGGCCACATCGCCAAGGCCCGCTTCATCGACATGGGCACGCCGGAGAGTCTGGCGGTCGCCGCCAGCGTGATCGGCGGCCGCGAGACCTGAGCGGAGCGGGCGCCGTGGCGACGCTGGACGAGGCGCTGGCCATCGCGCTCGACCTTCACACCGCCGGGCGGACGGAGGAGGCGGAAACCCTCTACGGGCGGATTCTCGACGCCGTTCCGGACGAGCCGAACGCCCTCCACCTCTACGGCCTTCTCTGCGCCCAGGGCGGACGTCTGGAGCAGGCCGCCGGGCTGTTGGGCCGGGCGGTGGCGCAGCGCCCCGGCCAGCCCGAATTCCGCGCCAACCTCGCGATGCTGCATCAGGCCTGCGGCAACCCCGCCGCCGCCGCCGCAGAATACCGGGCCGCCCTGCGTCTTTGCCCCGATTCGGCGGCGCTCGCCTTTCCGTTGGCCGGAGCGGCGCGGCAAGCGGGGCAGGGTGGGCTCGCCCTGGCGGCCTATCGGCGCACGACGCTCATCCAGCCCGACCTTGCCGAGCCGATGGCCCAGGCCGGAATCCTGCTGCGCTACGCGGGCCGGACGGACGAGGCGGTGTCGGCCCTGCATCGCGCCGTCCGGCTGCGCCCCGACCATGGCGAGGCGTGGCACCATCTCGGCGTGGCGCTCCAGCGGACCAGGGAACCGGACGCGGTGACGGCGCTGGCGCACGCGGTGGCCCTGCTGCCCGAAGACGCGACGGTCCGGCTCAATCTCAGCCGCGCCCATTACGACGCGGAGCGCTGGAGCGCCGCCATTGCGGCCCTGCGCTCCGCGTTGGCGCTCGACCCTGCGAACGACGGCGCGCTGGAGCTTCTCGCCGCCGCCGGGCGAAGAGCGGGCGGGGAGGAGGGGGCCGTGAGGACGCTGCGCCGTCTCCTGCGGCTGCGACCGGACACGGCGAACGGCTGGCATGCGCTCTCCCTGTCCGAACCCGGCGCCCTGGGATCGCTTCGCCGCGCGCTCGTCCTTCAGCCGGATCACCGCAGCGCGCTGAGCGGGCTGGCGAACCGTCTGCGGGACCGGCAGAAGATCACCGCGTCGCTGCGCCTGCACGACCGCGCCGTCCGCGTTCAGCCGTCCAGCGCCGAGGCGCGCTGGAACCGTTCCCTGGCGCGGCTCCTCGCCGGCGACCTGACCGGCGGATGGGAGGACTATGAGGCGCGCTGGGGCGTGGCCGACTTTCCGACGAGACCGCGGGGCTTGCCGCAGCCACTGTGGAGCGGCGAGGACATCGCCGGGCGGACGATCCTCCTGCACGAGGAGCAGGGCCGCGGCGACGCCATCCAGTTCGTCCGCTACGCCCCTTTGGTCGCCGCCCGAGGCGCGCGCGTGCTGCTGGAGGTCGGGGCCGACCTGGTTCCGCTGTTCCGCGGCCTGCCGGGGGTGGAGCGGGTCTTCGCGCGCGGCGAGCCCTCGCCGGGGTTCGATTGGCAGTGCCCGCTCCTCAGCCTGCCGCGGGCCTTCGGCACCCGGCTGGAGAGCATTCCCGCCACCGTCCCTTATCTGACCGCCGACCCGGCGCGCACCGCGGCATGGCGGGAACGGCTTGCCGGCGACGGTCTCAAAGTGGGGCTGGTCTGGGCCGGCAACCCGCAGTTCGCCGGAGACCGGGAGCGGTCGCCGGGTTTGGCGGCGCTGAGCCCGCTGCTGGCGGTGCCGGGCTGCCGCTTCTTCGGCCTGCAACTCGGCCCCGGCCATGACGAGCTGGCGCGGCGGACGATGCCGCCGACCTTCACCGATCTGGCGCCGGCGATCCGCGACTTCGCCGACACCGCGGCGATCATGGCCTCGCTGGATCTGGTGATGTCCTCCTGCACGGCGCCCGCTCATCTGGCCGGGGCGCTGGGCGTGCCGCTGTGGGTGTTGCTGTCCCACGCGCCGGACTGGCGCTGGCTGCTCGACCGCGCCGACAGCCCCTGGTATCCGACCGCCCGCCTGTTCCGCCAGCCCCGCCCCGGCGATTGGGCCACACCGGCGGAGGAGGCTGCGGCGGCGCTTGCGGAGCAGGCTGCCGCATATTCTTGAAACCTTAACCACGCCGGGGCTATCAGGGGGCGGGGCGCAAACAGGCGCCGGTTGGGGGAGCCGCATGTCCGACATCGCCGGGGAACAGGCCGCCACGCTGAAGGCCCTGCTGGCCGAGCGCCAGTTCAACGCCGACCGCCTCAACGCCCTGACGGTCCACTGCGAGCGCATGCGCCGCGAGTTGGATTGGGACGCCCGCCTGTCCATCGCCGAGGCGTTGCGCCGCGACCCGCCGACCGGCGAGACGGTGCTGCTCCATTCCGTGCTGTTCCAGCTCACCGGTGATCTCTACCACTACGAGCGGATTCTCCATTACCTGCTGCTGGGCGGGGAGCGGGTCGGGCCGCAGTTGATGCACTACACCTACTGGTGCATGGCGCGGCAGCTGTTCCTGACCGCGTCGGCGCCGGAGAAGCTGGGCGCCTTCGGTCCCTGCGACCTGTTCCGCTTCTACGAGGAGCTGGTGCGGGCGGTGGAGCGGCGCTGGGGCATCGTTCCGCCGCGCCACGTGCCGCGCGATGGGCCGATCCGCCGGGTGGCCGTGCTGACCAACCAGTTCACCAACGACCAGCACCAGCCCTCGCGCGACTGCTTTGACTACGCCAGCCGGCTTCAGGACGATTTCGGGCTCGATGTCGCCATCATCAATTGCAACACCATGCCGTTGCGGGCCGAAAGCCTGTTCGTTCCGCCGATGATCGCGGAACTGGTCGCCGATTACGAGGGCGTCTTCGCGCTGAAGATGTTCGGGCGGCAGGTGAAGATGGCGTCCTTCACCGACCGCGCCTTTTCGAAGGAGAAGCTGACCACCATCGTCGGCGCCATCGACGGCTATGACCCCGACCTGCTGGTCACCTTCGGCGGGGCCAACGTGGTGGGCGACCTGTTCGCGGCGACCGGCGCGCGGCCGGTGGTCTGCCTGCCCACCACCTCGGGCATGACCATCTCGCTGGCCCATCTCGTGCTGGGGTACGAGGAGGGAAACCACACGGAGGCCATGCCGGCGCTCTACCGCGGCCCCTTCGCGCGGCGCTTCCGGCCTTTCACGCTGGGCTTCTCCCCGCCTCCCACGGCGGGAGTCGGGGGCGCTCTCGACCTGGGCGACGAGGCTTTCGTCTTCGCCGTGGTCGGCACCCGCCTGGATCTGGAGGTGACCGCGGAGTTCCTCGCGCTGGCCGATTCCATCCTCGACCGCTGCCCCGGCGCGGCGATCGTCTTCGCGGGGGAGGTTGAGCAATTGCCGCCCCGGCTGAAGGCGGCGCGCAACGGTGCGAGGATGCGCAGCCTGGGCCATCTCAGGGACATCCGCGCCTTCTACCGGCGCTGCCACGCCTACCTCAACCCGTCGCGTCAGGGCGGCGGCGGCAGCGCCGCCTACGCCATCGCCGAGGGGCTGCCGGTGGTCACGCTGGCCTGGGGCGACGTGGCGAGCGTGGCGGGGGCGGGCATCCCCGTGCCGGACGCCGCCGCCTATGTGGAACGCGCCGCCGCCCTGGTCGCCGACCCGGCGCTGCGGGAGCGGCAGGCGGAGTTGTCGCGCGTGCGCTTCCGGACCGTGGGCGACCGCCACCGCTGCGCCGAACGGCTGCTGGCCTACGGCGAGGAGGCGCGGGAGCTTCTGCGGGCGGACGCACAAAGGGAAGACCGGCCGGCCTCTTCCGTGGCAGAGTGACGACCCGACCATTGCAGCGAGAACCGCCTTCCGTGCCGCGCGACGTCATCATCAACGGCCGCCCCATCGGCCCCGGCCATCCGCCCTATCTGATCGCCGAGATGTCGGGCAACCACCAGGGCGATCTGAACCGGGCGCTCGCCCTGGTCGACGCCGCCAAGGAGGCCGGCGCCGACGCGGTGAAGCTGCAGACCTACACCGCCGACACCCTGACCATCGATCATGACGGGCCGGGATTTCTGCTGGAGGGCGGGCTGTGGAAGGGCCGCACCCTGCACGACCTCTACCGCGAGGCCCACACCCCCTGGGAGTGGCACGGCCCGCTGTTCGAGCGCGCGCGCGCCATCGGCCTGACCATCTTCAGCTCCCCCTTCGACGACACCGCGGTGGACCTGCTGGAGCGGCTGGACGTACCGGCCTTCAAGATCGCCTCCTTCGAGATGAACGACCTGCCGCTGATCCGCCGGGCCGCCCGTTCCGGCAAGCCGCTGATCATCTCCACAGGCCTCGCCACGCTGGGCGAGATCGGCGAGGCGGTGGAGGCCGCGGGCGACGCGCCGCTCGTCCTGCTCCATTGCGTCAGCGGCTACCCGACCCCGCCCGAGGACTGCAACCTGCGCACCATCCCGCACTTGGCGCAGGCTTTCGGTGTCGCCGCCGGCCTGTCCGACCACACCCACGGCGCGGCGGTGCCGGTCGCGGCGGCGGCGCTGGGCGCGGTGGTGATCGAGAAGCATTTCACCCTGTCCCGCGCCGAGGGCGGAGTGGACAGCGCCTTCTCCCTGGAGCCGGCGGAGTTCATGGCGATGGCCGACTCCGTCCGCACCGCCTGGGCGGCGCTGGGCCGCGTCCATTACGGTGTGAAGCCGAGCGAGGCGGGCGGGCGCGACTACCGCCGCTCCCTCTACGTCACCGCCGACGTGGCGGCTGGCGAGGCGCTGAGCGCCGCCAGCATCCGCTCCATCCGTCCCGGATTCGGCCTGGAGCCGAAACATCTCCCCGCCGTGCTCGGCCGCCGCGCCGCCCGGGCGCTGACGCGCGGCGAGCCGCTGCGCTGGGACATGCTGGCCCCGGAGGGTGAATGAGCGTTGCCACGCCAAAACCGCGCGTTGTCTGCATCTCGCAGGCCCGCATGACCTCGACCCGCCTGCCCGGCAAGGTGCTGATGGAAGCGGCGGGGCAGCCGCTGCTGGCGCATCATCTGGGCCGTTTGGCGCGCTGCCGGACGCTCGACGCGCTGGTGCTGGCGACCACGGTGAACGGCACCGACGATCCGGTGGCGGAACTGGCGGGATCGCTTGGCGTGCCGGTTTTCCGCGGCGACGAGCAGGACGTGCTCGGGCGCTTCGCCGGGGCCGCCGCCATGGCTGGCGCCGACGTGGTGGTGCGGGTCACCGCCGACTGCCCGCTGATCGACCCGGCGCTGGTGGATCGCGTGGTGACCGCCTTCCTGGGATCGGCGCCGCCGCTGGACTATCTCAGCCTGGACGTCACCCGCTTCCCCCGCGGTCTGGACAGCGAAGCTTTCACGCGCACCGCTCTGGACGAGGCCGCCGCAAACGCCATCGATCCGACGGAGCGCGAGCATGTCACCGCCCACCTCTACCTTCGCCCGGAGCGGTTCCGCATCGGCCCCCCCCTGGCGCCGGAGGACGGCACCGTCCTGGAGCAGCGTTGGTGCGTCGACGAAGCCGCCGATCTGGAGTTGGTCCGGCGTCTGCTGGACGCGCTGCTTCCCGAAAATCCGGGCTTTGGCTGGCAAGATTGTTGCAAAGTCCTGCGCCAGCACCCTGAATGGGCCGACCTGAACGGCAGCGTGCGTCAGAACACGCTCCACTGAAACGGAGACACCACCATGGACCGCAAGGATTTCCTGCTCGCGCTCGACGAGATGCTGGAGTTGGACGCCGGCACCCTGACCGGCACGGAAGAACTCGAATCGATCGACAGCTGGGACTCGCTGGCCGTCATCAGCTTCATCGCGCTGGTCGACGAGAAGCTCGGCCACGTCGTGGAGGGCGAGAAGCTCGTCAAGGCGAAGACGGTGGACGACCTGCTCGGTCTGGCCGGCATCGCCGTCACGGCCTGACGTTCCAGTGACGTCAAAGGTTGAGCGCTTCCCACGGCGCGGGCGGGCCGACATCGAGGGTGGTCCCGCCGCCTATCTGTCGATGGGGCGGGATGGCGTTCCGGCCCTGCTTCTGCACGGCTTCGCCGGTGATTCGCTGACTTGGCAGTTCAACGCCGCAGCGCTGGCCGCCGACCGCCGGATTCTGGCGGTGGATCTGCCGGGGCACGGCGCCTCGACCCTGGCGGTCGGGGATGGCCGGGTCGGCGCCTTCGCGCCCTGGCTGCTCCGCCTGCTGAACGCGCTGGAGATTCCGCGCGTCCATGCGGTTGGCCATTCGATGGGCGGCTACGTCGCGCTGGAACTGGCGCAGCTGGCTCCGGATCGGGTGGCAAGCCTGTCGCTGATCGCCAGCGCCGGCCTCGGCCCCGACTTCGACCTGGAGTTCCTGCGGCGGGTTGCCGCGCTGGAGACGGTGGAGGAGGGGCGGGACTGCGCGGCGCGCCTGTTCGCCCGGCCTTGGCTGCTGGCGGGGCGCGTCGGCGAGGTGATGCACGCCCAGGCCGCCGATCCCCGGCGCCGCGCCGCTCTGGAGCGCATCATCGCCGGCTCCTTCGCGCAAGCGCACCGGTCGACCGGCCCGGTGGACTGGACGGTGTTCCCGATGCCCATCCAGCTGCTGTGGGGGCGCGAGGACCGCATCATCCCGGTGCCGACCGCCGACCGCCTGCCCCCCGGTGCGCCGCTTCATCTCTTCGACAAGGCCGGACACTTGCCGCATAGTGAGGCGGCGACCCCCGTCACGGCCATCCTCCGCGACTTCCTTTCCGCATGCGACCCCCAATGACCGACTCCATGTTCGCGCTGATCGCCGAAGAGCTTGCCCGCATCGCCGCCGACAAGGGGGAAACCTTGCCGGCGCTCGGCCCGGAGACGCGCTTCCTGGGCGGGGACCTGCCGATCGACTCCCTCGACCTCGCCACCCTGCTGGTGGTGCTGGAGCAGCGCACCGGCCAGGACCCCTTTCGCGCCGGATTCGTCCAGTTCAACACGGTCGGAGAACTGGCGGCCCTCTACCGTCCGGACTCGCCCGCCGGGTCCGCATGAGCCCGCCGCCGCCCTCCTGGCTCCATTCCGGCGTCCGCCTGATCGAGGCGGGGCGCAGCGTCGGCTGGCCGGAGATCGCCGCGCAGGCCGACGCCTTCGAGGCGGCGTTCCGGAGCGGGGAGGGGAGGGTGGTCCTGCCGCCACAGGGTGTACCGGCCCTGGTCGCCGCCCTGGTCGCCGCCGAGCGGGCCGGGGTGGCCCTGCATCTGTCGCGCCGCGCCACGCCCGTGGAGGCGGCGAGCGAGCCCCGCGAGCCGGGCTTCATGGTGCTGCTGGAGACTTCCGGCACCACCGGCACGCCGAAGCTGATCCGGCATGACTTCCGGCGCCTGCGCGGACGTCTGCGCGGTGCCGCCGATCCGGACGCGCGGTGGCTGCTGGCCTATGAGCCGGCGGCCTTCGCCGGGCTTCAGGTGATCCTGACGGCGCTGGCCGCGGGGGCGACCCTGGTGTCGGCGCCCGGCGCCGGGGCTGCGGAACTGGCGCGCCTCGCCGTCGCGCTCGCAGTGACCCACATCAGCGCGACGCCCAGCTTCTGGCGCGCCTTTCTGCTGGCGCTCGACGGCGAGGCGCCACCGCTGGCGGCTGTCACGCTGGGCGGGGAAGTGGCTGACCAGCCGCTGCTCGACCGGCTGGCGGAGCGTTTCCCGACCGCGAAGCTTCGGCACATCTACGCCTCGACGGAGGCCGGGGCTCTCTTCGCGGTGGGGGACGGCAAGGCCGGCTTTCCCGCCGGATGGCTGGACGGCGGCATCGACGGGGTGGGGCTGCGCCTGCGCGACGGCGTGCTGGAGGTGGAGAGCCCCCGCGCGATGCTCGGCCTTGAGATCGGCCATGGCGGCCGCTGGCTGTCCACCGGTGATGTCGTGGAGGTGCGCGGCGACCGCGCTCTGTTTGCCGGGAGGCTTGACGGGCGGGTGAATGTCGGCGGGGTCAAAGTCTCCCCGGAGGTGGTGGAGCAGGTGTTGCTGGACGTGCCGGGCGTACGGGATGCCCTGGTCGAGCCCGCGGCCAACCCGGTGACCGGCCACATCCTGACGGCCCTGGTGGTTCCCGCCCCCGGGGTGGAGGAAACCGCCTTGCGCGCCGCGATCCGCACCGCCGTTGCCGGTCTGCCGCCCGCCGCGCGGCCGCGTCTGGTGACCATGACCGGGAGCATCGCCCTGGGGGCGGCGGGCAAGAAGACGCGGAAGGGAACGGCATGAGCGGCAAACGGCACGTCATCGTCACCGGCGGCAGCCGCGGGCTGGGGCTGGGACTCGTCGAAGCCTTGCTGGCCGACGGCTACCGGGTTTCCACCTGCAGCCGCGCTCCGAGCGAGGCACTGGAGCGGTTGGCCGGGCCGGACCTGTTCTGGCAAGCCTGCCGCATCGGCGACGGGGAGGCGGTTCGTGCCTTCATGGACGCCGCCCTGGAGTGGGGCGGGGCATCGCCGCTCTGGGCGCTGGTCAACAACGCCGGCATTGCGCGCGAGGGTGTGCTGGCGACCTTCCCCGAGATCGACGTGGAGGAGGTCATCCAGGTCAACCTGACCGGCGCCGTCCAGGTCGCCCGCGCCTTCCTGCGCGCAAAGCTGGTGAAGCGGGGGGCGGGGCGGATCGTCAACATCTCCTCGATCATCGGGCAGCGGGGCTACACCGGCCTGTCCGCCTATTCGGCGTCGAAGGCCGGGCTGGACGGGTTGACCCGCGCGCTGGCGCGCGAGGTCGGACGTCTCCAGGTCACCGTCAATTCCGTTGCGCCCGGGTATCTCGCCACCGAGATGTCCGGCACGCTGGCCGAGGGGCAGCGCGACCAGATCGTGCGGCGCACGCCGCTGGGTCGGCTGGGCGAGGTGGCCGACGTGGTCCCGGTGGTGCGTTTCCTGCTGGGGGACGGGTCGGGTTTCGTGACGGGCCAGACCATCGTCGTGGACGGCGGCATCACCGGCTGACGGAAGGAGACGCCCCATGGTGGCCAGCGTGATCGAGGGCGTCGCCCTGACTGGACTCGTCGCCTGTGTTCCGGAACGGCGCGAAACGGTGGAGGATCTGGCCGTCCGCTTCGGCGAGGACGCCGCCCGCCGGATCGCCAAGGCGACGGGCATCGAGGCCCGCCACCTCGTGCCCCCGCACCAATGCACCTCCGACCTCGGCGAGGCCGCGGCGCGGCGCCTGCTGGACCGGCTGGGCTGGGCGGCGGACAGCGTCGATCTCCTGGTCATGGTCACCCAGACCCATGACCATATTCTGCCGGCCTCGGGCTATCTCCTCCATCATCGGCTGGGGCTGGGCAAGAGCGCGGCGGTGCTCGACCTGACGCTCGGCTGCTCGGGTTACGTTCACGGCCTGTGGACGGCGTCGGCGATGCTGAAGGCGGCGGGCGGGCGGCGCGCGCTTCTGATCGCGGGTGACACGACGTCGCGCGTGATCGACCCCGACGACCGCGCCGTGGCGCCTCTGTTCGGCGACGCCGCCACGGCGACGGCGCTGGTGGCGGAGGAGGGGGCGGCGCCCATGGTCTTCGCGCTGGGCAGCGACGGCGCCGGCGCGCCCTATCTCGCCGTCCCCGGCGGCGGGCTGCGGCGGCCCGGCGAGCCCACGCACCTGTTCATGGACGGCACCCAGGTTTTCGCCTTCACCCTGCGGGAGGTGCCGGGCAACATCCGCGCCGTTCTGGAGCGGGCCGGCTGGGCGATGGAGATGGTGGACCGTCTGGTGCTGCATCAGGCCAATGCCCAGATGATCCGCCACCTCGCGCAGAAGCTCGGGGCGACCCCTGGGCAGACGGTGGTCGGGCTCGCCGGCTTCGGCAACACCAGTTCGGCGTCCATCCCCCTGGCGCTGGCTTCCGAGTTGGGAGCGACGCTGCGCGGCGGTCCGCTGCGCCTTCTGCTCTCGGGCTTCGGCGTCGGCTGGTCCTGGGGGAGTGTCGCGGTGACCGCCGGCCCGCTCGCCGTCTGCGAAGTGATCACGCTCCCTGCAAGCCCGGCAGAATCTGCCGGGTCGGATGCGCAACCGGCAAAGGGTGCCGGGAGGGAGGCAATTCTTGCCGAGTGCCCGGCAAGAATTGCCGACCCCTGATTTGCCCAGAGGCAGGATTTTCCGCGTTCGGGCGGCAAATTCGATCTGGCCCATTTATTGCCTATCGGTAGCCCGAGGGAATTAGTCCCTCTCCGTGCGCGCACCGTCGTACGGACTGAAATCCTCCAAAAGGAGTGACTCCATGGCTACCAGCGACATCTCCCTCTCGTCGTCGATGCGCACGAACCTGCTGCAGCTGCAGGGCGTCCAGGACTCGATCGCGAAGAAGCAGAACATCCTCGCCACCGGCAACAAGATCAACTCGGCGCTTGACGGCCCGACGTCGTTCTTCGCCGCGAAGAACCTGACCCAGCGCGCCGGCGACCTGACCGCGCTGAAGGACACGATGGGTCAGGCCATCAGCACCATCAAGGCCGCCGACAAGGGCTTGACCTCGATCGACGACATGATCGAGCAGGCGCGCGGCCTGACCACCGCCGCCTATTCCGCTCTGGGCACCGACGCCGGTTCCGTCGCCACCCGCAAGTCTCTCTCCAACCAGTTCAACGCGCTGAAGGAGCAGATCGACAAGCTGGCCGGTGACTCCGCCTATGGTGGCAAGAACCTGCTGGCCGGCAACGGCCTGCGGCTGGACTCCACCAGCGAGTCGCGCCGCGCCGTCAACACCATCCAGGGCATCGAGAACGCCCGCGTCACCAACGTGGTGTCGACCGACACCTACACGGTGCGCGTCAAGGGCGACGGCTCCATCGAGGGCGCGGCCGGCGAGATCAACAGCGCCGAGATGGCCCACGGCCTGGTCGGCCTGAAGCTGTCCGGCACGATGTCGACGTCGGCGGGCAGCTTCTCCGACGTGCAGATCGAGGTCCGCGGCGCCAAGGGCCGCGAGCGGTCCTTCATCGTCACGGACGGCAACGAGTCGCGCACGATCACCTACTTCGACAACAGCCAGACGATCGCCGCCAACACGACGACCGCAGCCAAGTCGGGCACCGCGCAGATCACCCAGGTGTCGATGGGCGGCACGATCGAGGCCGGCGACAGCTTCACCATCACCGTCGAAGACCAGACCTTCACCT
>NZ_JBHSLC010000010.1:67103-369191 GCF_042657465.1 Azospirillum himalayense
GCGACGGGCCAGACCGCCCGCGTCAACATCGCCAACCAGCTGAAGGCGTCGATCAACAACGCGCTGGGCGCCAACGGCCGCCTCAGCGGCAAGGACGTCCAGACCGTCACGACCAACGCGACCGGCACGATCACGCTGTCGGGCGCGACGACGAGCAACGCCGCCCGCGAGATGACCGTCAAGGCGACGTCCGAAAACGCCCTGACCAAGCGCATCTCCGAGAGCTTCGCGTCGGGCACCATCGTGTCCTTCACGGTGGACCGCAACCTGCTGGAGCAGGCCGCCAACAACGGCAACGGCATCTCGACCATCGAGAAGAAGGTCGACATCCAGATCCAGGTCAGCAACCTGAGCGGCGCCACGGTGACCCGCGACGGCATGGCCAATCGCGGCGAGGGCAAGCTGGCGGAAGGCGAGAACGCCTACGCGTTCGACACCGGCACGGTGCGCTTCAACGTCGACCAGAAGAGCATCAAGCAGGCGGCGGCGGCCAACTCGGCGGCCAACCTGGTCTCGGTGCAGGTGACCGACGCCAACACCTCGAACGATCTGACGGTGCAGCTCAACGAGCGCAACACCAACGCGATCACGGTGCAGGCCCAGAACCTGACCACCAGCGGCCAGGGCCTGCGTCTGGACTACGCGCAGAACGACTGGACCGACCGCGCCGACATCGACAAGGCGGTCGCCAGCATCGACTATGCGAAGCAGACCCTGCGGTCGTCTTCGCAGACGCTGTCGACCAACCTGAACGTCATCACGACCCGTGAGAACTTCACCAAGGAGTTCAGCGACGTGCTGACGGAAGGCGCGAGCAAGCTGACGCTGGCCGACCAGAACGAGGAAGGCGCGAACCTGCTGATGCTGCAGACCCGTCAGCAGCTCGGCACCATCGCCCTCTCGCTGGCCAACCAGTCGCAGCAGTCGATCCTGCGTCTGTTCTAAGTCTGAGAGTTCGGGTAGGATTACGCCCGGCGGGCGGCGGCGCGAGCCGCCGCCCGTTTCATTTTGTGCGGCGCTTCCCGGCAGGCGCTTTCCGCTTCCGCGCGCCGCCGAGACAAGGACCGGGTCCGTTTCATGCCTCTGAAGTTCGTTCTCCGCCCCAATGAAAAGGTCATCATCAACGGTGCGGTCATCGGGGCCGGTGACCGTCCCGGCTCATTCTTCCTATACAACACCGCCAACTTCCTCCGCGGACGTGAGGTGTTGAAGGAGGAGCAGATCGATTGCATCGAGAAGAAGCTCTACTTCGTCATCCAGCTTATCTATATTTTTCCAGAAGACGCGGTGCTCAACCTGCAGCGCTTCGCTTCGATACTGAGCGAGACGCGCGATGCACGCCCCGATTGCCGCGATGATCTCGATGAGATCGAACGGCTGGTGGAGGCCCGCAATTATTACCGTGCGCTGAAAATCTGCCGGAAGATGTTCAAGGGCGGTGATGCCTCGTCCAATGCCTCGGATGGGGCGGCGGAAAGCCCGGCGGCCGATCCGGCGCCGTGATCGACGCGGCTGTTGGGGGTTGGGGCGGCCAATCCGCGGACGCGCTTCTGACCGACGCCATCGCCCGGCACCGGGCGGGCAATCTGGAGGAGGCGCGGCGACTCTACCGCAGCATCCTGTCCGCCGATCCGGCCCATGCCGATGCCCGTCACCTGTCGGGCATCGCCGCCTATCAGGCCGGTCAGTCCGAGCAGGCGGCGGCGTGCTTTCGGGTGACCCTGGCGACCGATCCGTCCTTCGCCCCGGCCTACAACAGTCTGGGCAACGTCCTTGCCGACCGGGGCCATCCGGACAGTGCTGCCCGCGCCTACCGCCGTGCCATAGCGCTTCAGGACGGCTATGCCGAGGCGTTCGGCAATCTCGGTCTCCTTTTCCAGACACAGGAGCGGATCGGCGACGCCGTGGCGGCTTATGAGGAGGCGTTGCGCGCCGATCCCGGACGCACGGCGACCCGCTTCGATCTGGCGGTTCTCTATCGGCGCCTCGGCCGTCTCGACGAGGCTGCCCTGGCCTTCTACCGGGTCGTCCAGGCGCGGCCGGACCATACGGAGGCGTGGCGCAGCCTGGCGCTCGTGCTGCACGCCTTGGGCCATCCCGATGCGGAATTGTGCCTGCGCCGCGCCTTGACCGATGATCCGACCGACCGTGAGGTGGCGCGCGATCTGGGAGCGCTTCTGAACGGGCGGGGTAACTTCACCGAGGCTGCGGCGGTTCTGGCTCCGGCGGTGGAGGCCGACAGCGGGCGGGACGCCCGCCTGCTCTTCCTCCTTGGCAGCGCGCTGCAGGGGGAGGGGCGGCTGACGGAGGCGGTGCCCCGCTACCGTGACGCTCTGTCCCAGGACCCGCTGCTGGCGGGGGGGTGGAACAATCTCGGCGTGGCCTTGCTGGACCTGGGTGACCACACCGCCGCGGTGACGGCGCTGCGGACATGCATCGCGTTGCGTCCCACCGATGCGGTGGCCTTCAACAACCTGGGCACCGGCCTCGACGGGGTGGAACGGCCTGAGGAGGCCGTGCGCGCCTTCGAGCGTTCACTGACCATTCAGCCGGACTACGGCAAGGCGCTGAACAATCTGGGCAATTCCCGCCGCGCGGGGCGCCGGGCCGAAGCCGCCGCCGCGTTGTACCGGCGCGCGCTGATCGTCCAGCCGGACTATCCCGACAGCTACACCAACCTCGGCAATGTTCTCAAGGATTGGGACGATTGGCAGGGCGCGCTGCGCCTGCACCGGCGCGCGGTGCGTCTGGCGCCGCAGAGCGCCGTCGCGCTGACCACATTGGGACTTGCCCTGAATGTGCTGGGACGGAACCAGGAGGCGGAGACCGCGCATCGGCGCGCCCTGTCCATCGACGCCGCGCACGCGGAGGCTTATGCCAACCTCGGCATGCTGCAATGGCAATCGATGCGCGTGCCGGAAGCGGAGCGAACCCTGCGCCGCGCCCTGCGCATCGACCCGGCCCTGCCCGCCGCACGGCTGAATTTCGCTCTGGTCGGCCTCGCGACGGGCAACCTGCGGGAAGGCTGGGAGGCCTACCAGGACCGGTTCAAAGCCAAGGAGTACCCGGAGCGCGCCATAGCGGCGCCGCTATGGCGGGATGACGGAGCGACCGTGCCTCGCCTTCTGGTCTGGCGCGAGCAGGGGGTGGGGGACGAGATCATGTTCGCCTCCTGCTATCCCGCCCTGGCGGATCGCGTAGCGGCGGGGCGGATCGGTCATGTTATCCTGGAGTGCGACCATCGGCTGGTCAGCCTGTTCGCCCGCTCCTTTCCCTGGGCCACCGTCCGGGCGGAAACCACCGCCGCCGAAGGGACGGAGGCGCCGGCCCCGGCCGATTGCGACGCCCACATCGCCGCAGGCGCTCTGCCGCGCTTTCTGCGCCGGGATCTGGCAAGCTTTCCGGCCGGCCCCTGGCTGCTTGCCGACCCGGAGCGCCTCGCCGTGTGGTGGGAGCGGCTGGCCGCCCTGGGGACTGGCCTGAGAGTCGGAATCGCTTGGCGCAGCCAGCTGATGACGACCGAACGAAAGGCCGCCTACATCACCCTGGAGGCGTTCGCCCCCCTGTTCACGATTCCCGGGGTGGTTCTCGTCAATCTTCAATATGGCGACTGTGCGGCGGAGATCGCGGCGGCGGAGGCGCGGTTCGGCGTGACCATCCACCGCTGGGACGATCTGAATCTCAAGGATGATTTCGAGGGAGCGGCGGCCCTGACCGCCAATCTGGATCTGGTCATCGCACCCGCCGTCTCCACCGGCGAACTGGCCGGGGCTCTGGGCGTGCCGGCTTGGCGCATCGGCGCTCGCGACTGGACCCAGCTGGGCGCCGGGGTTCGTCCCTGGTATCCGACGATGCGCCTCTTCCAGCCGCGCCCCGGCGAGACGCTGGAGACCGTCATGGCGCGCATCGCCCGAACCCTGACCGCTCTCTTGCGGCCGGTCGAGGGCATGGTGAGCCGCCCCTCCGCGGCACTTGCGGCACCTGCGGATGTCGAGCCGTTGGTCACCGAGGCCATCTCCCGCTACCGCACCGGAGCGTTGCAGGGGGCGGAAGACCATTGCCGGGCGGCACTGGACGCTGTGCCGGAGCATCCCGTCGTCCTTCACCTGCTGGGGATTCTGCGGCTTCGCCAAGGTGATGCCGGGGACGCCGCGGCGGTGCTGACCCTTGCCGTGAAGGCCGATCCCGGCAACGCCGCCGCGCACGCGGCCCTGGCCGACGCCTGTCAGGCGCTAGGACGGCAGGATTCCGCGCTGGTGGCGCAACGCAACGCCGTTCTGCTCCGTCCGGACGCGGCGGAGCATTGGCTCAATCGTACCGCCCTCCTGCGCGGGTGGGGGGATGGGGGCGAAGCCGAGACCTGCGCGCGGCGCGCCCTGCGGATTCGCCCGCTGCTCGCTGTGGCGCACGCCCATCTGGGACACCTACTCGCCGAGCGCGAGGACCGTGAGGGAGCGGAGCGGAGTCACCGACGGGCTCTGGCCCTGGCGCCGTCGGACGCCGATGCGCTGGTGAGTCTCGGCGCTCTCCGTCTGCGCGCCGATCGGCCGGTGGAGGCGGATCGGCTGCTGCGCCATGCCACCGCAAGCGCACCGGACGACGCCGCCGCCTGGAGCCACCATGGCACTGCGCTCGACCGGCTCGGCCGCGTCGACGAGGCGTTTGCCTGCCACCGGCGGGCCATCGACCGCGCGCCGGAAATGGCGGAGGCGCAGGCGAACTTCGCCATGCATTGGGCGCGGCGGCAGCGCCCGGCGGAGGCCATCGCCGCCTACCGCCAAGCCATCCGGATCAATCCGGCGCTGCCGACCGCTCATTACAATCTGTCGCTTCTGCTGCTGGAGCGGGGGGAGCTTCGCTCCGGATGGGCGGGGCATGAGTGGCGGTTCGACACCCCCCAGTTCCGCGACCAGAAACGCCATTTCGCAGCACGACCTTGGCGTGGCGAGAACATCGCTTCCGCCCGCCTTCTGGTCTGGCGGGAGCAAGGGGTGGGCGACGAGATTCTCTTCGCCTCCTGCTATCCCGATCTGCTGCGCCGCGCCGGGCATCTGGTGGTGGAATGCGACCGCCGTCTGGTGTCGCTCTTCGCGCGCTCCCTCCCCGGCGCGACGGTGCGCCCACCGACCGTGGAGCCGCGCGACGTGGACGTGCAGGTGGCCGCCGCGTCCCTGCCGCGGCTGCTGCGGTCCGACTGGAAGCGGTTCCCGGCCCAGCCCTGGCTGATCCCCGATCCCGGACGCCTCGGCCGCTGGCGCGACCGGCTGGCCGCTCTGGGATCGGGGTTGACGGTCGGTATCGCGTGGCGCAGCCAGGTCATGGATGGGGAGCGCCGCGCCGCCTACGTCACGCTGGACGCTTTCGCGCCGCTGTTTGCCCTGCCGGGGGTGGTGTTCGTCAACCTGCAGTATGGGGACTGCGCGGCGGAGATCGCGGCGGCGGAGGCGCGGTTCGGCGTGACCATCCACCGCTGGAACGATCTTGACCTGAAGGACGATTTCGAAGGCGCGGCGGCGCTGACCGCCAATCTGGATCTCGTCATCACCCCCGCCGTCTCCACGGGCGAACTGGCCGGCGCCCTCGGCGTGCCGGTGTGGCGGATCGGGCACCGCGACTGGACGCAACTCGGCACCGGGGTTCGCCCCTGGTTCCCGTCGATGCGCCTGTTCCAGCCATGCCCCGGCGAAGGTTTGGACGGCGTCATGGGCCGGATGGCGACCACGCTGCGCCGGCTCATGCCCACGGATGACGAACCACCGCCCGGAGCCTTGCCTCAGGGAGTTCCGGACGATCCGGACACGCTGTTGGAGACCGCTGCCGCTTGTCACCGGGACGGTCGGCTGGCCGAGGCGGCGCCCCTGTACGAGCGTGTGCTGAAGATCCAGGCGGATCATCCGGTCGCCCTCCACCTGTCGGGGTTGTTGGCGCATCAAACCGGCCATTCCACCGCGGGAGCGGCGCGCATCACCCGCGCCCTCGACGCGCTGCCCGCATACAGCGCCGCACAAGCGAGCCTCGGGACCGTGCTGCTGGCCCTCGGACACGCGCCGGAGGCGGTGCGCCGGTTCCGGCTGGCGCTTGCTCTGCAGCCGGCTGGCGCGGCGGCTTTGACGAATCTCGGCAACGCGCTGGAGGCGGCGCACGAGCTGACCGCCGCCGCCGAGGCCCATCGGCGGGCGACCTTGGCCGACCCGGCACTGGCGGAGGCACACGACAACTGGGGTGCCGTGCTGACCCGGCTCGGCGCGTTGGAGGCGGCCGAGGGGCGTCATCGCCACGCTTTGCTCCTGGTCCCGGACCGCGAGGACGGCTGGCTGAATCTGGGGGTGGTGCTGCGCCGGGCGGGGCGGCTGGACGAGGCACGACGGGCTCTGGGCCGCGCGCTGGCCCTGGTGCCGACGCAAGGGGATGCGCTGGCCAATCTGGGGCGGCTGCTGCGCGATCGGGGCGAGACCGCAGCGGCGGAACGCTGGTGCCGCCGTGCCCTGGCGGTGGAACCGGGGCACCCGGCGGCGGCTTTCAACCTTGGGCTCCTGGATCTGGCCCGCGGCAGGCTGGAATCGGGTTGGTCCGGCTATGACGCCCGCTTCCGTGCCCGTGAGCTGTCCGGTGCCGCCCGTGCCGTCCCTGTGCCAGCCTGGGAGGGAGAGGACCTCGCCGGCCTGCGCCTGCTGGTCTGGGCGGAGCAGGGTATCGGTGACGAGATCCTGTTTGCCGGCTGCCTGGACGACGTGATCGCGCAGGCCGCCGCGGTGGTGGTGGAGTGCGACCGGCGGCTGGTGCCGCTGTTCGCGCGGTCTTTTCCCCAGGCGGATTGGCGCCCGGCCCCGGCGGACCCGGCAGCGCCCTGCGCCGGAATTGACCGCCACGTCGCCATGGGATCCTTGCCGCGCCGGCTACGGCCCCGCTTCGAGCGCTTTCCATCGCGCCCGTCCTTCCTGACCGCCGACCCGGAGCGGGCCGCCCTCTGGCGGGAGCGGGTGGATGCGCTCGGCCCCGGTCTGAAGGTGGGAATAGCGTGGCGCAGCGGGCTGATGACCGCGGAACGCCGCGGAGCCTACGCGCCGCTGGACAGGTGGGGGCCGGTGTTTGCCCTGCCCGGCGTGGTCTTCTGCACCCTGCAATACGGCGATTGCGCCGCCGAGATCGCCGAGGCGGAGCGCCGCTTCGGGGTGAGCATTCACCGCTGGGGCGATCTGGACCTCAAGGACGATCTCGACGGCGTTGCGGCTCTGATGACGGCCCTCGACCTCATCGTCACTCCGGCGAGTTCGGTGGGGGAGTTGGCGGGCGCGCTGGGTGTGCCGGTCTGGCGGTTCGGCCCGCAGGGGGACTGGACGGCGCTGGGCACGGGCGTCCGACCCTGGTTCCCCAGCATGGCGTTGATCCCCGCACCAACGGGAGAGCCGGCAGCCGCAGCCTTGCCGGCCATCGCGCGCCGTTTGGCCGCGCTTCGTGCCGCGGCTGAGTCCGGCATCGCAAACAGCTGACAAAGCAAACAGCTGATAAAGAAAGCCGGGAGCGAACCGTACGTCGCCCCCGACTTTATGAATCGGATCGATCCGGAAGGGTGTTAATTCACCCTGTGACTGGTTCTGGCCAAACGATCAATTTCTTCCTTGAGGTGGAGCTTCTCAAGCTTCATCCGCTTGATGGCACTTTCGTCAGGCCACGAACGCTTCTCCTCGTCGAGGATGGCGCGGTCGAGACGCAGGTGCTTTTCCTGCAGGGAAGATAGGCGAGCATCAGTGTGCATGGGCTGCTCTCCGTCAGATCGAACCGGCTCCTGCCAAGTCCGGCAGGCCGGAAACCGTAGTGTTCACCCATCCGTGCTGCCAAACAACCCCAAACTTTTGTCCTAGTACTCCAAAGACGGGGTGTGACCGCCCCTTACGATGGGGAGTAGGACAATACGCCGCATAGGCCTACCTTTTGCCGTTCGTTGCGGGGTTAGACCGGAAGGCGGAGATTTTTTGCGTCGTCATACCTCGTTGGAGATAGGATTTGGAGCCATCCGGATCAGCATCCGGGCAACCCGACGGACCATGTCGGCGGAGGTCTCGCCTGGGTGTGGGGCGATCAGCCTTTGGGTGGGGAACCAGGGCCGTACCCCACCGCCCATCCAGGTCCAGTCCCGGCTGCCCAGCCGCCAGACCGGCACGCCCAGCGCGCCCGCCAGCTCCCCGGCGGCGGTGGCGGGCAGGATGACAAGGTCGAGCGCCGCCATCAGGGCGGCCACCCCCTCCAGATCGTTCTTCAGGTCCAGATCGTCCCAGCGATGGACGCGCCGCACGCCGTCCGGCTCGATGGACGCCAGTTCGGCGGTGCAGTCCCCGTATTGCAGGTTGACGATGCGGACGCCCGGCACGTCGAGCAGCGGCAGCCAGTCGGTGATGCGGGTGTAGGCGCCCTCGCGATGCGCCGTGACGATCTGGCTGCGCCAGCTGATGCCCACCTTCAGGCCTGGACCGAGCGCGTCCACACGCTCCCGCCAGAGGGCGGCCCGCTCCGGGTCGGGAGACAGGAAGGACGGGCGCGAGGGAAAGCGCTCCAGCCGGTCGCGCCACAGGGCGGGCAGGGAGCCGGCGGCGATCTGCAGGTCGCAGTCCGGCGGGTCCAGGCGTTCCCTGCCATCGGTGGTGACGGACTCCGCCCGCACGCATGCCCATGGGAAAGCGCGGGCATAGAGGGACACCAGACGCGGGTCGCATTCGAGAACCACCGGTCCGCCGCTGTCCTTCAGGTTCCCGAAGACGGAGGCGAACAGGATCTCGTCGCCCAGCCCCTGCTCCGGCCAGACCAGCAGGCGGCGCCCGCGCAGAGGCTCGCCGGTCCAGACCGGCAACGCGATGCGGCGCGCCCGTTGAAGCTGGCGGGCGGAGAAGCGGCGACCGTAACCGGCCCAGCCGGTGGCAAGATCGCCGTCCGCCAGGGCCAGCAGTCCGACGTTCCAGGCGGCGAGCGCCAGCCCCGGGGCCACCCGCAGGGCGCGGTCGAGGAAGTGCCGGCAGAGGGCCGGCCGGTCCGCCATCTTGGCGAGGGTGCCCAGATTGTTCAGGGTGTCGGCGGAATCCGGTCGCAGGGTCAGCGCGCGCCGGTAATGGGCCGCGGCGGCCTCGAACCGTCCCTCCACCTCGCAGACGTAGCCGAGATTGGTGTGAGCGGCCGGGTTGGCCGGGGCGAGCCGGATCGACCGGCGGTGCCAGCGCTTGGCCTCGTCCAGCCGGTCCGGCTGATTCAGGCTCAGCCCCATGTGGGTCATCGCCTCGGGGAAGTCCGGGCGCAGTGCGATGGCGCGGCGGAAACAGGCGTGGGCTTGGTCCGGGCGGTCCAACGCCTGCCGGACGAGGCCCAGATGATTCCAGGCCGTGGGGAAATCCGGATCGATCCGCAGCGCCGCCGTGATGTGCTCCTCCGCCTCCGCGTGATGGCCGGCCTGATGCTGAATCAGGCCGAGCAGATGGAGCGCGTCGCTGTGCCGCGGCGCCAGATCGAGGACGGCGCGGTAGACCGCCATGGCGTCGGTCAGCCGCCCGGACCGGTGCAGGGCGATGGCGTCGTTCAGCAACCTGTCCGGATCGGCGGGCGGCGCTGGTGGTGGAGGCGGAGCGGCCGCGCGTTGGGGGGCAGGAGCGGGCCGCATCGCGGCAAGGCGGCGTGCCATGCCGGCCAGCACATCGTCGAAGGATTCGCCGGGGCGCGGTTGGAACAGGCGCATCGATGGGAACCAGGGGCGAACCCCGGTGCCGAGTTGCGTCCAGTCGCGGTGTCCGAAGCGCCACACCGGCACGCCGAGGGCGCCGGCCAGTTCTCCCGCCGCCGTTGCCGGGGTGATGACGAGATCCAGATTGGCGGTCAGCGCCGCCGCGGCCTCGACATCGTCCTTCAGGTCCGGATCGTCCCAGCGGTGGATGGTCACGCCGAACCGCGCCTCCGCCGCTGCGATCTCCGCCGCGCAATCCCCATACTGCAGGTTGACGAACACCACTCCGGGGAGGGTGAGCAGCGGCCCCCACTGGTCGAGCGTGGTGTAGGCGCCCTTGTGCTCGGGCGTGGCCAGGTGGCTGCGCCACGCAACACCGATCTTCAGGCCCGGCTCCAGCGCGTCCAGCCGCTCCCGCCACAAGGCGGTGCGGGCTGGATCGGGCTTCAGCCAGGGAGCAAACTGGTCGAAGGAGTCCAGAGTTCCCCGCAACAGGCTGGGCAGGCTGCCCGCCGGCACCTGGAGGTCGATATCCGGGGGAACCACCGTCTCCCGCCCTTCGGCGTCCAGCGTCTCCGCACGCACCGTCGCGCGCGGGAAGGATCGGGCGAACAGGCTGACGAGCCGCAGGTCGGTCTCGATGGTCACCGGCCCGCCGCCCCAGGCGATCACATCGCCATAGCAGGAGGCGAACAGGATCTCGTCGCCCATACCCTGCTCCCGCCAGATCAGCAGACGGCGCCGGCGCAACCCCTCGCCCCGCCACCGCGGCGCATCGATCCGCCGGTCGGGCAGAACCCGGCCGGCGGCGAAGCGCCGTTCATAGCCTTCCCACCCCCGCTCCAGCCGTCCGTGCAAAAGGGCGATGACGGCGAGGTTGTCGCTGGCGCTGGCAAGCTGGGGGTCGTGGGCCAGCGCCTCCTCATAGCAGGCTTCCGCCTTCGTGAACTGCCCCTGCGCCCGCAGCGCGTTGCCAAGGTTGTGGATGGCCTCGACGGCGTGCGGGTTCCGGCTGAGCACCTTGCGGAAGCACTGCTCGGCCTGGGCGGGGCGCCCCAGCTTCAGAAGAACGCTGCCCAGGTCGCTCAGCATCATCGGGTTGTCAGGCGCGCGCTTCAGCGCCTCGCGGTAGGCGATTTCAGCACCCTCATAGGCGCCCTTGCGTTGCAGGGCGGTGCCGAGCGTGTGGTGGGCCTTCGGATCGTCGGGCCGCAGCCGCAGCGCGGTGCGGGCTTGGGCCAGCGCTTCGTCCATCCGTCCGGCGGCGCTCAGCGCGTCGCTGAGGTTGGTGTGGGCCTCGACCATCGCAGGGGCCAGCGCCGCGGCGCGGGCGAAAGCGTGCAAGGAGTCGGCACGGCGGTTCTGGGCGCGGAGCGCGTTGCCCAGATTGAACCAAGCCTTGGCATAGCCCGGCTCAAGCTCCACCGCCGTGGTGAAAGCCAGCGCCGCCAGTCCCGGCAGCGCCTGGGCCTGGAAGGCGTTGCCGAGATTGTGGCGCGGCCGGGCGGACAGCGGGTTCAGCGCGGCGGCCATGCGGTGCGCCTCCGCCGCCTCGGCATGACGGTCCAGCGCGGCGAGCGCGCTTCCCAGATTGTCGTGGTAGTCGGCGACGCCGCCGGCCTGCCGGATGGCCTCTTCGATCAACTCGACGGCGGGGCCGGGATGCCCGGCCTGGAGCGCCAGCACGCCCAGCAGGTGCAGCGCGTCGGGGTGCCGCGGGTCGGCCACCAGGACGGCGCGGTAGTCCCGTTCCGCATCGGCCAGCCGGCCCGCCCGATGGTGGGCGACGGCGCGGCCGAGCCGGGCGGCGACCTCATCGGGCGTCGTCGGCGAAGCCTGGTCGGTGGGCTGGTTCATGGGGGTCGCCTTTTCCGTCTGCCCGATCCGGCCCCGGGCCGCGAGGCCTTCCGCCGGTCTGTTGCCGGAAGGGAGTGCCATGTTCACCGGTTCCCGGTAAAGATGCTGTTAGCCCTCGCCCTCTTCAGGAGCCGTTCCGTGTCCGAGCCGAGCGATCCGCCCCGTTCCCCGTCGCCGCGTTCGGGCCTGCTCGCCCGTGGCGCGGGAGGGCTGGGCGGTCTGGCCGTTAAGGCCATGCGCCTCTATACGGAGGCCAACGCCTTGGCCTCGGGCGGGCTGGCCGCGGAGGCGGAGGCCGCCTACCGCCGCACGCTGGCGCTGAACCCGCGCTTCGCGGAGGCACACAACAACCTCGGCAACGTGCTGCGCGCCCTGGGCCGCGCGGAGGAGGCGGTGGCCGCCTACCGCGAGGCGCTGGCCTGCGGTCTCGATCACCCGCTGGTCCACTACAATCTGGCCTCGGCCCTGAAGGCGGCGGGCGACGCGGCGCCGGCCGAGCGGCATTTTCGCCGGGCGCTGGTCGAGGAACCAGCCTATGCGGAAGCCTTCAACAACTTCGCCAATCTGCTGCGCGACGGCGACCGGCTGACCGAATCCGCCATGGCCTACCGCCGGGCGCTGGCCCTGCGGCCCGACTGGGACGAGGCGCACGACAACCTGTCCGGCGCCCTCTACCTGCTTCACGAGGCGGGGCGGCACGAGGAGGCGGCATGCCTCGCGCGGCGGTGGCTTCGCGACCATCCCGACCATCCGGTGGCCCGCCATATCGGCGCCGCCATCGCCGGACTGGACGCCGGGGAACGGGCGTCCGACGCCTATGTCCGGCAAGTGTTCGACCTGTTCGCGGGGGAGTTCGACGACAAGCTGCTCGGCGAACTGGGCTACCGTGCGCCGACCTTGCTCGCGGACGCGCTGGCCGAAGCCGGGATCGTGCCGGATGGGACGCTGAACGTGCTGGACGCCGGTTGCGGCACAGGCCTGTGCGGCCCCTTCCTGCGCGGCCCGGCCCGGCGGCTGGTCGGGGTGGACCTTTCCCCCGGCATGCTGGAGCGCGCCGCCGCCCGTGGCCTGTACGACGCGCTGGAGGAGGCGGAACTCGGCGCCTTCCTGGCAGGCCACCCGGTGGCCTTCGAGCTGATCGTGGCCGCCGACGTGCTGTGCTACTTCGGCGCGTTGGGCGAAGTGCTGGCGCGGGCCGCCGCGGCGTTGCGTCCGGGAGGCCGGCTGGCCTTCACGGTGGAGCGGCTGGAGGAGGGCGGGGCGCCCTGGCGTGTCAGCCCGCACGGCCGCTACGCTCACACGGAGGGCCATGTGCGGGATTGCCTGACCACGGCGGGCCTGTCCGTCCGGCGCCTCGCCCAGGACACCCTGCGCCATGAGAGCGGCGAGCCGGTGGCCGGGCTGGTGGTTCTGGCGGCGCGGCCCTGACGGGGCTGCCACCCGGCCTCAGTCGAGCATCGGCAGGCCGGTCTCGATCCGCACCAAGGCGGCGAGCAGCGGGGCGCCGATGTCGCGGCGGACGAAGTTGCTCGCCCGGTCCGCGGCGTTGAGCGACCCCTGGAAGCTCTTGCGCCAGCGGTCGTCGCCGTACATCACCTTCTCCGCCTTGGCCTTCTGGGCGAGCAGGCCGGGGCGGCGCCCGGCGGAGTCGTCCACCAGACGGGTCAGCCGCTTCATCAGCTCGTTGGCGCTGGTCGGGTCGCCGCGCTTCAGCGCCGCCTCGATCAGTTCGGCCAGGGCCTCGCCGCGGATGTCGAGGTCCTGCACCTGCTCGGCGTAGGACAACGCCACCGACGCGTCGGAGCGGCGGGCGATGCGGCCGAGGACCGCCGGGATCGTCCAGGGATTCTCGTCCTGCACGGTGCGCAGCAGGCCCAGCGCCAGATTCGTGTCGCCCAGCTCCGCCGCGGCGACGGCCAGCTCTGGCGGGCAGCAGTCGGTCTTGGTCTCGCGGAACTTGGAGAACTGCGTTTCCACCGTATTCAGGAACAGGGTGCGGGCCGCCCCTTCCTTGCCGGCGCGCAGCAGCGTCTGGGCGACCAGACCCAATTCCCAGCTGCAGTTGCGGGCGGTGGCGTAGGCCTTGGCCTCCTCGGCGAGCTGGCCGGCCAGCGCCATGTCGCCGCGCCACGCCGCCGCCTTGGCGATGTCGGCGAGGTTGTAGATGCGGGTCGAGCATTCCGGGATCTGCCGGGTGATGTCGAGCGCGAGCTGATTCTGCCCCATCAGGGCGAGCGCGCGGGCGACGAACAGATCCTGGCCGGCCCCGTCGGACGCAGCGCCGCGGCGCACCGCACTGACGAAAGGCGCGATGATCTCCTTGGCCCGTGCGGTGTCGCCGATGGTGTTGTAGGCGACGGCCAGCGACAGCCAGTCCCAGCGGGCGGCGGCGATCGGCGTCTCCACCGGGGGCAGCATCTCCGCCACCCGGTGCAGGAAGCACAGCGAGGTCATCGGCTCGTTGCAGACCAGCGAACGGATGCGTGAACGGAACTCGAAGAAGTCGAAGTCGCCGACGAACTGGTTGGTGACGAGCTGGACGGCCAGCGCGCTGTCCGGATACTTGACGACGATTTCGTTCAGCAGCCGGTCCGCCTCCTTCAGGAAGCGGCTCTCCTCGGCGATGTCGTAGGTGTTGTCGGCCTGCCGGATCATCTGCATCGCCTGGACGAACAGGCGGTTGGCCGGTCCCTGGTCGGGCTGCGGCTGCTGCGCCATCGCCGGGGTGCCGGCGCCCCCCGCCGCCACGGTGAACGCCGCCAGCGCCACGAGCAGGCTCATGGCGGCGGAGGCGGCAAGACGGCGGGCGAGGGCGGGCAGGATGGCCATGGCGGTGCGGAGACCCTGGTGCGCTAGAGGACGCGGGCGTAGTTGACGACACGCTGGACGTTCGGCAGCGTGCGGGCGTGCTCGATCACGCGGTCAAGCTCGCCCTGGTGGGTGGCCAGACCCATGAGATAGACGACGCCGTTGACGGTATCGATGCTGAAATTCTGGCTATGAATTTGCGAATCGAAGGTCAGCTTGGTGCGAAGCTGCGTGGTGATCCAGGTGTCGCGGGCGCTGTCCATGATGCCCGAGTCGGTGTCCACCTGGATCTCGTTGATGACTTCCTTGACGCCCTCCACCTGCCAGCACAGGCGCACGGCGTCGAGGCGCATCTGGGCGTCGGCGGCGCGGCCGGTCAGCAGCACGCGGCCCTGATCGACGGTCAGGCCGATGCGGCTGTGCATGTCCAGCGAATGCTGGAACCACAGATGGTTGATGCGGGCCTTGATCTCGGTGTCCGAGGCGAAGCCGGACAGGCCCCGGTGCTCGCTGGCCGCGACGACGGCGGTCCCCCCGGCGGCGCCCAGCACGACGGGCGCGCAGCCAGACGCAAGACCCGCGACAGCGACCATCCCGACCAGCGCCCAAAGGCGGCCAAACCCCGACACGCTCTGCCTCCGATCCCCGGCCCGCCGAAAGAACGGGCGGGCGGAAAAAGTCATGCCGCAGGTGCGTTGGCAATGGGGAATCTTGGGGGTGTCAGGCTTCATCGTGGTTTTGTCCTGGGGGTGATGCACGAATGTTTCACTCGCTGCGAGCGCGAAGGAATCCGGGCTAGGCGAAGGGGGGGCGCGTCACCAGCCCGGCGATTTCGCGCGCGAGAACGCGGGCGATCTTCTGCCGCGCCTTGGGGTCGCGCAGGATCGCCTCGTCCTTCGGATTCGACAGGAAGCCGGTTTCCAGCAGAACGGACGGAATGTCCGGCGCCTTGAGCACCGCGAAGTTGGCCGAGCGCATCGGGTTGTCCAGCAGCAGCATATCCTTCCCCGCCCCCTTCACGATCGCGTGGCGGGCCACCAGCGCCGCGTGCTTGGTGTGGCGCGCCGTCAGGTCGAGCAGGATCTCCTTAACGGCCTTCTTGGCGTCCTTCACGTCGACGCCGCCCAGCCGGTCCACCGCGTTCTCCTTGCGGGCCAGCGCCGCGGCGAAGGAGTCGGAGCTTTTTTCGGACAGGGTGTAGGCGGACAGGCCGCGCGCCTCGCGGTTGGGGGCGCTGTCGGCGTGGATGGAGACGAACAGGTCGGCCCGCGCCGCGCGCGCGGCGTCCACCCGCTCGCCCAGCGCCAAGAAACGGTCGCCGTCGCGGGTCAGCGTCACCCCCAACCGGTGCTGCCGGGACAGCAGGCGTCCCACCTCCTGCGCGATGTGCAGGGTGATCTCTTTTTCCTGGGTGCCGCGGGCGCCGATGGCGCCGGGATCGATACCGCCGTGGCCGGGGTCGAGCACCACCATGCGCGGGCGCGGCGCCGGGCGGGACTTGGTCTGGGCGCCCGCGGCGTGCGGGAACAGCAAGGCGCCGGCCCCGGCGAGGGGGACGGTCAGCGCCAGCTGGAGAAGACGTCTGCGTTCCATTCGCCCCTGATTCCGCAAGGAGTTGGGGCCGCCGAAACCAAAAGTCCTGAGCGCGATCGGAAAGGCGGCGTCCGGCCCGAACAGGCCTGAGGTTGAGCCCAAGGTGTGAGCGTTAACCAATGGGGACGCGCAAAAGGGTTGTCAAGGCCGGCCGGGTTAGCTCCGCCAATTGTCGCGGCCACGCCGTCATGGAGGGCGTCGCCACCCTATGAAGATTCGACTCCTTCCGAGAATTCCTTGATGATGATGGCCGAAAGCGCTAAAATTTTAGAAATAAGCTCGGGAGGTGGCGATGTTGAGGAAAGCCTTGTTCAACATCATCCGGCAGGAGCAGCGCGAGGTCGAAGACGAACTCGAAAAGGAAGAGCGCCGCACGGCTCCCGATGTCGGCCGGGTGGTTGCGCTGCAGCGCGAGGTCACCGATCTGCGGCGTGAACTGGAGCATTACCGCGACGTTTGATTGAACGAATACGAACGATTCCGTTCAAGAACCCCTTTTCCGCAATGACGGGGAAGGGGTTTTCTGTATTCGCGCGCGTTTCAGCGCCTGTGGCGATGCACAATGGTCATGTTGCGCCGCAACATAACTTTGCTTATTTCATGAGCAGTGAGAAGGTCGCGACCTGGGCTTTGAACAGAATTTAATCATCGCGCCGCGCAAAATCGTGGAACCCGTTGATCCAAAGCAATGGAGAGTGCAGGGGCGGCGGGCAGACTTCCGGGGTAGCCTGTTTGTCACAGGGGCGATTTATCCCATCCGGCCAAGCACATGAACGGGCCGGAGCGGCAGGCTGCGGGATTGGGCGAGACCGACGATGAACCGCTGGCACGCCGGTTGCGGAGTGCCAGTCCGAACGCTCCCTGCTCCCTGGATGGAGGGCTGCCCGATGTCGGACGCTGTTTCGGACGCCATGGCCGATGACGCCCAGAACGTCCCCGTTCATTCCCTCGTGCCCACCGTGCGCCGCCGCCGCGGCGGCCAACTGACCGCCGGCCTGTCGCTGGTGTCGCAACGCTACCTGCTGCTTCTGCGCTTCGCGGTCGTCAACGCTGCGGGCTTCACCCTTCTCGCCGCCGCCTGGGCGGAGGGGCTGATCGACCCCATCATCGCCACCGACAGCACGCATCTCTGCCTGCTGATCTTCCTGGTCTTCCTGACCGGGCTGGGGCTGTCGGCGCAGCGCATCCTGCGCGCCAGCCGCGAACTGAACCGCGCCAAGGAGTTCGATCCCTCCGTCCCGTCGCGCGCCGCGCGCTATCTGGCGGAGGTCCGAGGACGGGATTCCGGGGCGCGGTCGATCGCCGCATCCTCCCTGAAATTCAAGCTGTCGGCGCGCATCGGCACGGTGCGGCAGATCTCCTCGACCCTGGTGATCCTCGGTCTGATCGGCACGGTCATCGGCTTCATCATGGCCCTGTCAGGCGTCGACCCGGAGAAGGCCGGCGATGTCGCCGCCATCGGCCCGATGGTGTCGAAGCTGATCGAGGGCATGGCGGTCGCGCTCTACACCACGCTGGTCGGCGGCGTCCTGAACATCTGGCTGAACATCAACATCGGCCTGTTGTCCGGCGCCACGGTGAACCTTATCACCGAGATCGTCGCCGTGGGGGAACGCCATGCAGGCCCTTGACCAGTTCGAGGAGGACGACGCCGGCACCGTCTTCCGCGACGTCATCACCCTGGCGCTCTGCGGTTTCGTGGCGGTGGTCATCCTGCTGCTTCCCCACATCCGGCCGGAGGCCAAGCAGGCCGACACGGCGGGTGTCGCCGCACCGGGCAACGTGATGGTCGAGGCCCGCTGGCCCGACGAGCTGGACGCCGACGTCGACCTGTGGGTGGAGGCGCCGGGCGACGTGCCGGTCGGCTATTCCAACAAGTCCGGCGTGATCTTCAACCTGCTGCGCGACGACCTCGGCCGCAACGCCGACCCGACGAAGCTGAACTACGAGGCCAGCTACAGCCGCGGCATTCCGCCCGGCGAGTACGCGGTGAACCTGCATCTCTACCGGAACAAGGCGACGGTCTTTCCGGTGCCGGTCACCGTGGTGGTCAGCGCCAAGCGGCCGGACGGCGACAACGCGCGCCAGCTTCTCGCCACCACCGTCCAGCTCGACCGGGAGGGGCAGGAACTGACCGTCTTCCGCTTCAAGCTGACGGAGTCCGGAGACCTGGTCGGCGACAGCGTGCACAGCCTCTACAAGCCCCTGCGCAGCGGGAGGAAATCATGACCCAACTGCTCGACTTCCAGGTCGCCGCGGTCGCGCTGGCCGCCACGCTCGCCACCATCGCCATCTGGGCGCCGCGCCGGCTGTGGGTGAAGGTGTCGGCGGTCGCCGTCTCCATCGGCTTCATGCCCGTCGCCTATGCCGGCATGGCCGATCTGCTGAGCAAGCCGAAGCCGGTCCGCATGGAGTGGGCGCAGAGCGCCGCCGCCCAGGCCACCATCCTGGGCGCCCAGATCAAGGAGGGGCAGGGGATCTACCTGTGGCTCCAGCTGGAGGGCGGGGCCGAGCCGCGCTACTACAAGCTGGCCTGGGACCAGAAGCTGGCCGAACAGCTCCAGCAGGCGATGCGCGAGGCGGAGAGGAACCGGTCCGGCATGGCCATGACCTTGCCCTTCGAGAAGACGCTGGACCCCGACAAGCCCAAATTCTACGCCCTGCCGCAGCCCCAGCTTCCGGAGAAGAACGGCGAGGAGGGCGGGCCGGGACCGATGGTCTACCGCCACCCCGGCATGGACGCCTGATGTCCTGGAATTGACCGGGCCGTGACGCTGGGGAGGGGGCTCCTCATCCCAGCTTCACGTACCCCCGCTCGATCACCCGTTCCGCCGCTTCGAAGACCGCCTGCATCTCCTCGTAGGCGCGGCGGACGCGGGCCAGCTCCTCGATGGCGGCGGCGTTGGGGTGCCGGTGATCCGCCACCTTCAACCCGGCGCGCAGATAGTCGGCACGCAGCTCCGCCACCCGGACGGCCATGCGCAGGAAGGAGGTCTGGTCGAGGTTGGGCAACTCGCGCCCCATCACTTCGCAGTTCGCCTCCAGAACCGCCGCCTCCATGTTCTCCAGGAAGTGCATGATCCGGTGCCGCGAGGTGCTTTCCGCCGCCTCCGGCGTCAGCAGCTTATCAACCTTGCCCTTGGCGTATTCGCCGATGATCTTGCCGCCCATGCCCATGGTTCGCCTCCGCTAGCTCGCCCCTGCGGTCGGCCCAATGCCGAAACGGCTCATCGTCGCATGGGAATCCTTACCAAATGCTGCCGGAAGGGCGTTCCGGTATTCCCACATTGCACGATGCATCCCGCGGACGATCGTGCTAGGGAATCCGCCCTCGATTCCAGGTCGCAACGGTAGGCGCGCATGTCCGGCACCGCTTCTGAATACATCCTCACCGTCTCGTGCCCCGATGCCGTGGGCATCGTCTACGCCGTGTCGGGCTTCCTGGCCGAGCGGTCGTGCAACATCATCGACAGCGCGCAGTTCGGCGACCGCGGGACCAATCTGTTCTTCCTGCGCATCCACTTTTCGGCCGAGCCGTCGGGGCCGTCGCAGGCCGAGCTTCAGGCGGCCTTCGCCGAACAGGTGGCCGAGCGCTTCGGCATGACCTGGAAGCTGCACGACGCCGGGCGGCGCCAGCGGGTGCTGATCATGGTGTCGAAGTTCGGGCACTGCCTGAACGACCTGCTGTACCGTTACCGCACCGGCTACCTGCCGATCGAAATCCCGGCCATCGTGTCCAACCACCGCGACTTCTACCAGCTCGCGGCGTGGCACAACATTCCCTTCCATCACCTGCCGGTGAACAACGACAGCAAGGCCCAGCAGGAGGCCCGTCTGCTGGAGATCGCGGAGCAGGAGAAGATCGATCTGGTCGTGCTCGCCCGCTACATGCAGGTGCTGTCCCCGGCCCTGTGCGAGCGGATGGCCGGGCGGGTCATCAACATCCACCACTCCTTCCTGCCCAGCTTCAAGGGCGCCAAGCCGTACCATCAGGCGCACGCCCGCGGCGTGAAACTGATCGGCGCCACCGCCCACTACGTCACCTCGAACCTGGACGAGGGCCCGATCATCGAGCAGGAGGCGGAGCGCGTCGACCACACGATGACGCCCGACGACCTGGTGGCCATCGGGCGCGACATCGAGAACATCGTGCTGGCTCGGGCGGTCCGTTACCACGTCGAACACCGCGTCCTGCTGAACGGCGGGCGCACCGTCGTCTTCAAGTAGGATGGTCTTCAAATAGGGCCGACTGGCCCTCTCCACACCTCCGCGGGAACCTCAGTGCTTCATGGCGAGCGAGGCTTCTTCGGGGTGGGGAGTGAAGACGGCGCGGGTGATCGCCTGTTCGATCTGCTCGCGGGTGAAGGGCTTGGGGATCACCGGGCCCAGATGCTCCAGCCCCTGCTTGGCCAGCTCGTTGGGGAAGGCGGTGACGAAGATCACCGGCAGGAAGCGCTGGCGGCGAAGCTCCCGCGCCACCTCGATCCCGTTGTCGCCCTCGGCCAGGCGGATGTCCATCAGCGCCAGCGTCGGCGCATGGCGGGAGGCCAGGGTCAGCGCCTCGTCCATGGTGGCGGCGTTGCCGCAGACGGTGTGGCCCATGCCGCGCACCGTCTCCGCCAGATCGAAGGCGATGATGGCGTCGTCCTCGACGATCAGGATCGTCGCCGTCAGCTTCGACCGCACCCGCTCGCGCGCGAAATTCAACCGCTCCACCGCGTCTTCCGGGGCGATGCCCAGCACCGTGGCGGCGTCGGCGACCGGCAGATCCTCCAAGTTGACCAGCAGGTAGAGGCGCCGGTCCATCTCGTCCAGGCTGTGCAGCGCCGCCTCGACGGGATGGGCGCCGGGCGCGCCGGCCCGGGCGCCGGAACTGTCCTGCAACTGGTTCAGATAGCGGTAGAGCGAACCGCGCGACGGGTCCACCGCCGCCGACCCGCCCGGCCCGTCCAGGTACCATTCCAATGTGCGCGTCACCAGGGCATCCCCCTGCGTCGACGTTCCCGTCAAGGCCCGCGCGTAGCGTCGCAGATAAGGCAGATGTTCCATCAGGTGGCGGGTGTTCTGATCCATGACGTTTTCCCCGTACCTCCAGCCAGTGCGGACCGCCGAGGGGCGCTGGCTTGCCTGCCGCGTTTCCCGGACTTTGCCGAATGTTCCCGTCCGATCCCTTACAAAGTTAAGTTCATATGGCGCAGTTCGCGCCGTATCGGGAGAGACGACGAAAGGGTTATTCGGGATAGCTTGATCGGATTAAATCCGGTAACCGGTCGGGCGATGTCATACTTCGTCCGCTTGGGCGCCGGGTCCTTCCGGTCTCTGCCCGCCCTTCGGTGCGCGGCACATGCGAAGGCGCTGGAACAATCGGCTGGAGTGGTTGTTGGGATTGCCAATGGTGTGATTCCTCCCTGAACCGCCAGTCACTGCCGCCGCAGCGCCTGTCCCAGCGGGGACGCGCCGGCGGCGTTTTTTTTGCGTAGCATCCAAAAAAAGCGCGCCGGTGGGCTTGCGCCAGGATGAGTGCGATATTACTGACTGTCCCCGGCGTCGCGCACCGGTGGTGGAACAGCTCGAAAGCTGCCCGGCACCGCCTCGCCAGACCCGTTCCTGTCGAACCGCGTATGCCAGGGCCGCGCATGCCAGAGTCGCGAATGACCGAACCAGACTTCGCCCCATCGGACTCTGATCCGCCCGATTCCGACCCGTCGGTGACCGAAGGCATTGCGCCGGACGAATTGGCAGATTTCCACGCTTGGCGACAGCGCGTGGTTGGCACCAACATTTCCGACAAGACCTTGCTCGCCACCGATTATCTCAATCACTTCAACGAGATCGTGATGCTGATTGAGATGATCCCGGACATGCCGGACATGCTGGAGGAATGCCTGATCTGGCAACCCAAGAGCTACCCGGAGCATTTCCGCGACAGCGGCTTCTCGGACAAGGATCTCGCCATCGAGGCGTATGGCCACGTCCCGGCCAAGTTCAAGCGACCGTTCGAGGACACTATCGCCCAGGCGCATCAGGTGGTCCGCCACACGCTGGAGCGCGTGTCCATCGACATCCAGGATGGGGCGGCCGACAAGCTGCGGATGGACTGCCAGACCTCGGTCGCGATGATCCATCGAATCATCCAAGTCGCCAACGGCATCATCCACGGCACCGCCCACGTCATGGAGCAGGCGGAGATCGACCTGTATCTGAGCACCGAATAGCCCCTGCCGCGCTTTGGGCAAGAACGCCCGATCTCTGCGCAGATGATTATTGCTTGTGCACCAAGCATTCCTTCCTTGCATGGCTCAAAGGCCGAGCGTCCAACTACAGTAAGCCTTCGAACGAAGAAGAGGCGGCGCTGCGGCGGATGCCTCCCATCGGGAGTGGAGACAGACCGTGAAGGGACCCGCCACCGCAGCGGCCGAGACATCGGCCGAGGCGCAGGGGGACGTGTCGGTCGATGTGGAGGCTGCGGCTGACCTTGCCGCCTCCCCGGAGATGCGCCTCTGGTTGCGTCTTTCGGCGTGCGCCGTTTTGATCGGCGCCCGGCTGCGCAGCCGTTTGCGCGACGAGTTCAACACCACCCAGCCGCGTTTCGATCTGCTGTGCCTGCTCGACCGCCAGCCTGAAGGATTGACCATGGGTGAACTGTCGAAGCGCATGATGGTCACCAACGGCAACGTCACCGGCATTGTAGAACGGCTGGCCACGGATGGGCTGGTCAGGCGGGCCGCGGCTTCGAACGACCGGCGCATGCAGTTTGTCCGGATCACCCCCGAAGGCAGCGCCCTGGCCCAGGCTGTCGCGGCGGCGCAACGCCGCTGGCTGGCCGAGTTGACGGAGGGGATGCCCCATGGCGATGTGGTCCAGTTGATGGGGTTGTTGGGGAAACTCAAGAAAACGGTGCGTGGCGGAGGCGTGAGGGCATGATTCGGTCCGGTCATATCGACAGTTTCACGCGCGACCGGTTGCCGCCGCCGGAGCAGATGCCCGACTTTTCCTACGACCGGCCCGAACTCGCCTATCCTGAGCGTCTGAACGCCGCCGCGGCCCTGCTGGACGTCTGGCGGGAGCGCGGCTGGGATGAGCGTCCCTGCGTCATCGGAAACGGCAACGTATGGAGCTATGGCCGCTTCCGCGACACAGTGGACCGCATCGCGCGCCTGCTGGCCGAGCGGTTCGGGATCGTTCCCGGCAACCGGGTTCTGGTGCGCGGGACCAACACGCCGATGCTGGCCGCCTGCTGGCTGGCGGTGCTGAAGGCCGGCGCGGTGGTGGTGCCGACCATGCCTCTGCTGCGCGCGACGGAACTGGAAAGCATCATCGAGCGCGCCGCCGTCTCGCTGGCGCTGTGCGACGCGCGCTTCGCCAAGGATCTCAACGGGGCGGCGGAATTGATGGGCGGAGGGATGCCCGTCGTGACCTTCAACGGTGGCGACCTCGAAGGGTGGCTGGAGGAGACCAAAGCCGGCTTCGTCGCGGTGGACACCGCCGCCGACGATGTGGCCTTGATCGCCTTCACCTCCGGCACCACCGGCAAGCCCAAGGCGACCGCGCATTTCCACCGTGATCTGCTGGCGGTGGCCGACCTGTCGCCGCAATCGTTGCTGAAAACCAGCGGCGATGACGTGTTCTGCGGGACACCATCGCTTGCCTTCGCCTATGGGCAGGGTGGGATGCTGCTGTTCCCGCTGCGGGTGGGGGCATCGGTCGTGCTGCTGGACCGCGCCACTCCGGAACGGCTGCTGGAGGTGACGGCCCGGCACAAGGCGACGGTGATGTTCACCGTGCCGACCGTCTACCGCGCCATGACCGCGCGGATCGAGGAGGACCCGGCCCTGGCCGAGGGGCTGCGCACGCTGCGCGCCTGCGTCTCGGCGGGGGAGCCGCTGCCCGCCACCACGCTGGAGGGCTGGCAGGCGGTGACGGGGATGGAGATTCTCGACAGCTTCGGCACCACGGAGATGCTGAACGCCGTCCTGCATTCGCCACCCGGCGCCGTCCGGCCCGGCGCCACCGGGATGGTGGTTCCGGGCTATGAGGCACGCGTGGTCGACGACAGCCTGACCCCGCTGCCGCCCGGCCAGATCGGGCGGCTGGCCGTGCGCGGCCCGACCGGCTGCATCTATCTGGACGATCCGCGCCAGGAGAATTACGTGCAGGGCGGCTGGAACCTGACCGGCGACGCCTTCCGCATGGATGAGGACGGCTATTTCTGGTATCACGCGCGGACCGACGACCTGATCGTCTCCGCCGGTTACAAGATTTCCGGCCTGGAGGTGGAGGACGTCCTGCTCGGCCACGAGGCGGTGGAGGAATGCGCGGTCATCGCGGCGCCCGATCCGCTGCGCGGCTCCATCCCCAAGGCCTTCATCGTCACCCGTGACGGCGTGCGGCCCAGCGACGATCTGGCGGAACGGCTGCAATGCTACGTCAAGGACCGGATTGCCCCCTACAAGTACCCCCGCGCGGTGGAGTTCCTGGAGCAGTTGCCGCGGACGGAGACGGGCAAGATCCAGCGCTACAAGCTGCGGCAGAGGGAATGGGTCGAGAACGAGGATTGACCGGGGGAAGATTCACCGGGGACCGGGCGGCGCACGCACCGCTGGTGCAGTTCCTGCTCTTCGCGGTGGTCGGCTGCGCCGCGGCGGTCGGCCATTACGGCGTGCTGATCGCCCTGTCGGAGTTGACGGCGGCCCCGCCGGTCCTGGCCTCGTCGGCGGGTTTCCTCGTCGGCGGCGTCATCAGCTACCTGCTGAACTACGGCCATGTCTTCCGCAGCGAGCAGGATCATCTGCCCACCGCCACGAAGTTCGTGGCCGTCGCGGCGGTGGGGCTGTGCGTGAACAGCGCCATCATGTGGGCCCTGGCGCAGCGGCTGGGCCTGCATTACCTGCCGGCCCAGCTCACCGCCACGGCGCTGGTGATGCTGTGGAGCTTCGGCGCGAACCGCTACTGGACCTTCAAGGCCGGATCGCCCGCCGGCTGAGCGCCGGTCGGCTCGCCCTCAGGGCGGGCGACGAAGGAGTGGCGGTGCGGCGTCGGGCCGATGTTCTTCGCCAGACGATCGCCTTTCAGTCCGGCAGCCGACAGCCGGGCCTGCAACTCCGCCGGCGTGTAGGTGGAAAAGCCGGCCTCGCGCCGGATGCGGCGGTAGTCGGACAGGGCCATGCGCCCCAGCCCCATCAGCGCCGCCATCAGGAAGCCATTCCGGCGCGCCATACTGAGCTGGCTGGCGATGTCGCGCAGCATCGGCGTGTCGGGCTCCACCACGTCGGCGATCAGGATACGCCCGCGGGTGCCGATCAAGTGACGCCATTGGTGAAGGACGCTCTCCAACTCGTCGCGCGGGATGTATTGCAGCACGGAAACGGCCAGCACCAGATCGACGCTGCCGGTCGGCAGGACCGAAAGGTCATCATCGTCGAGGACCCGGATACCCGGATGGCCGGACAGCCGCTCGCGCAGGCGTTGCCGCACCGCGGGGGCGGCGTCGTACAGCCAGACGTTCCGGCAGCGCTTCGCCATCGCCTCCGCCGCGAGCGCATCGCCGCAGCCGAAATCCAGGACGGTCCCCCCCTCCGGAAGATGGGCGTCGAGGTCGTTCTGCAGGCAGGCGAAATGCGCTTCCAGGTTGCGTTGATTCGCGTAGATGGCGTTGGGGCGGTTCCAGAAATCGACCCAGCCGCTGGAACCCTGGCCGCCCAGTGGCCCGGACGACGTCCCGTTGTTCTGCATGTCCCGCATCCCCTTTTGTGGGTCATTTCTTGTCGAGGGGATGTTGTTGTTCGTCTCCCCGATGTGAAGAGCCCCCTCGATCCAACCGTGTCGTAACCATGGTAGGTGTGAACAATCGCGACGGTCAAGAATGACCGGCGGGACTATGCCGCCAAGGGAGGACGGGGCGGGGTCAGGGCGCCGGGAACCCGGCGAAGCGGGCGAGCCGAATGTTCTTCTCGGCGAGCAGGGCGGCGAAGGCCGGGCTCTTCAGATAGTCGTGCTCCACCTTGCGCTGGTCCACCAGCGGGTCGGCGCGGCGCAGGGCCTCGTCGGGGATGCCGGGATGGACCATCACCAGCAGCCGCCCGGTGGGACGGTCGAGAAAGCGCGCCATCAGCTCCGGGAAGGGTTGGCGTCCGGAGAAGTCGTAGACCCCGGCGAAACGGTCGTTGGCGGGTATACCGCGCGCCCGCGCCAACCGCGCCAGCCCGCCACCGAGGCCGCCGATCAGCAACGTCTTCGGCACCGCCACGCCGCGCCGCAGGACGGCGGCCACCGGCTCCCCGCACAGGCGGACATAGGCGCCGGGCAGGGCGGCCAATGCGTCGGCGACCGCGTCGCGCACGGTGGGAAGCTGGTGGACGTGCTGGTGGCCGTCGATGTAGGCGGGCGGACCGCCCCAGGCCGCGGCGAAGGCGTCGAGCTGGCGGGACAGCTCCTCCCGGATTTCCTTGGGATCGAGGCCGCCGGTGTAGGCCAGTTTCATCAACCGCCCCAGCGGCGGCAATGTCCCATCCGGCGCCAGCTTGGGCAGGGAACCCAGCGGCGGTTGGTCGGTCAGGGTGAAATGCAGTCCGACGTCGGCCTCGCCGGCCAGCTCCTTCAGCGGCGCGGCGCCCTCCGCCCAATAGGGGCAGAGCGTCATGGCCGAGGTCGCGGTCAGGCGCCCGGCGGCGATGAGGTCGCGGATGGCCTCGTTGACGCCCGGCGACAGGCCGTAGTCATCGGCGCAGAGCAGGACCGGATGCGCGGAACGCGGGGCTGGGGTGGTGTCGGTGTCGGGCATGGCGATGTAAGGTGGGACGGACAGCGGCGCGAAGCCGGGGAGGGGATGATGGAGTGGGACAGCCTGTGGTTCAACGGTCATGCGGCCACCATGGCTCCGGGGGGCGTCCTGCGGGATGCGGTGATCGCCGTGAAGGACGGGCGGATCGCCTGGATCGGCGCCGCCAAGGACCGCCCCGCGGGTCGCGCCGCCGAGGAGCATGACCTGGGCGGGCGCTGGGTCACGCCGGGGCTGATCGACTGTCACACCCATCTGGTCTTCGGCGGCAACCGCGCCCGCGAGTTCGAGATGCGGCTGGAGGGCGCGACCTACGAGGAGATCGCGCGCGCCGGGGGCGGCATTGCCTCGACCGTCGCCGCGACCCGTGCTGCCGACGAGGAGAGCCTGATCGCCAGCGCCGCCGCCCGCCTGCAACGGCTGCTGGCCGAGGGCGTGACGGTGGTGGAGGTGAAGTCCGGCTACGGTCTCGACCTCGCCACGGAGCGGCGGATGCTGCGGGCGGCGCGGGCGCTGGGCGAGCGCCTCCCCGTCACGGTGCGGACGACCGGGCTGGCCGCCCACGCGTTGCCTCCGGAGTTCGCCGGGCGGGCGGACGACTACATCGCGCTGGTCTGCGAGGACATTCTGCCCACCCTGGCGGCGGAGGGGCTTCTGGACGCGGTGGATGCCTTCTGCGAGCGGATCGCCTTCTCGCCGGAGCAGACGGCCCGCGTGTTCGACACCGCGCGGCGGCTCGGCCTCCCGGTGAAACTGCACGCCGACCAGCTCTCGGACGGCGGCGGGGCGACGCTGGCCGCCCGCTACAACGCGCTGTCCGCCGACCATGTGGAGCACACCGGCGAGGAGGGCGTGCGGGCGATGGCCGCGGCGGGGACGGTCGCCGTGCTGCTGCCCGGCGCCTTCTACATGCTGCGCGAGACAAAGCTGCCGCCCATCGAGCTGTTCCGGCGCCATGGCGTGCCGATGGCGGTGTCCACCGATTGCAATCCCGGCACCTCGCCCGCCGTGTCGCTCCTGCTGATGCTGAACATGGCCTGCACCCTGTTCCGCATGACCCCGCAGGAGGCGCTGGCCGGAGTCACCCGCAACGCCGCCCAGGCGCTGGGCATGGCCGCCACCCATGGCACGCTGGAGCCCGGCAAGGCCGCCGATCTGGCGGTGTGGGACGTCGGCGACCCGGCGGAGCTGTGCTACTGGCTGGGGGCCAACCCCTGCGCGGCGGTGGTGCGGAACGGGCGGCTGGTGAAATCGCTCCAAGCGTAAGATATCATCGGGGCAACGCGGACGGAACTGAGCCGGCCTATAGCCCTCTCCCCTCTGGGGAGAGGGTGGCCCGGAGGGCCGGTGAGGGGGATGTGCATGGCGGTACGTCCGGCACAAGCGCACCCCCCTCACCCTAACCCTCTCCCCAGAGGGGAGAGGGGAAAGCAGATGCGGCGGCCCTGTTCCCGTCTGAAAACAACAAACGCATCAAGCAAAATTCGAGAGGGACGAGTCACATGTCCGACACCAAGCCGCCGGCCAACCGCCGCGTCATCCGAGCGCCGCATGGCACGGAGCTGTCCGCCAAGTCCTGGCTGACCGAGGCGCCGCTGCGCATGCTGATGAACAACCTCGACCCCGACGTCGCGGAGAACCCGGACGAGCTGGTGGTCTATGGCGGCATCGGTCGGGCGGCGCGGAACTGGGACTGCTTCGACGCCATCGTGGCGTCGCTGAAGGCCCTGAACGAGGACGAGACGCTGCTGGTCCAGTCGGGCAAGCCGGTCGGCGTCTTCCGCACCCACGCGGACGCGCCGCGCGTGCTGATCGCCAACTCCAACCTCGTGCCGCACTGGGCGACCTGGGACCATTTCCGGGAGCTGGATGCCAAGGGCCTGATGATGTACGGCCAGATGACCGCTGGGTCCTGGATCTACATCGGCAGCCAGGGCATCGTGCAGGGCACCTACGAGACCTTCGTCGAGGTCGGGCGGCGGCATTACGGCGGCGACCTGAAGGGCCGCTGGATTCTGACCGGCGGGCTGGGCGGCATGGGCGGCGCGCAGCCGCTGGCCGCGACCATGGCCGGGGCGTCCATGCTGGCCGTGGAATGCTCCGCCCGCAGCATCGAACGGCGGCTGGAGACCAAGTATCTCGACCGCTCGGCCACCAGCCTCGACGAGGCGATGGCGATCCTGTGGGAGGCCCAGGCCGCCGGCACGGCGGTGTCGGTCGGGCTGCTCGGCAACGCCGCGGAGGTGTTCCCGGAACTGGTGCGCCGCGCCAAGACCGACCCGCGCTTCCGGCCCGACGCGGTGACCGACCAGACCAGCGCCCACGACCCGCTGAACGGCTATCTGCCCACCGGCTGGACGATGGAGGAGGCCGAGACGAAGCGCCGCACCGACCCGGCGGCGGTGGTCGCAGCGGCCAAGGCGTCGATGGCGACCCATGTCCGTGCAATGCTGGACTTCCACGCCATGGGCGTGCCGACGCTGGACTACGGCAACAACATCCGGCAGGTCGCCAAGGACGAGGGGGTGGCCGACGCCTTCGCCTTCCCCGGCTTCGTCCCGGCCTACATCCGGCCGCTGTTCTGCCGCGGCATCGGCCCCTTCCGCTGGGCCGCCCTGTCCGGCGATCCGGAGGACATCTACCGCACCGACGCCAAGGTGAAGGAACTGATCCCCGACAACCCGCACCTGCACAACTGGCTGGACATGGCGCGCGAGCGCATTCGCTTCCAGGGCCTGCCGGCGCGCATCTGCTGGTTGGGTCTGGGCGACCGGGCGCGGCTCGGCCTCGCCTTCAACGAGATGGTGGCGAAGGGCGAGCTGAAGGCCCCCATCGTCATCGGGCGCGACCATCTGGACAGCGGCTCGGTCGCCAGCCCGAACCGCGAGACGGAGGGGATGATCGACGGCTCCGACGCGGTGTCCGACTGGCCGCTGCTGAACGCGCTGCTGAACTGCGCCTCGGGGGCGACCTGGGTGTCGCTGCACCATGGCGGCGGCGTCGGCATGGGCTTCAGCCAGCATTCCGGCATGGTCATCGTCGCCGACGGGACGGACGCCGCGGCCAAGCGGCTGGAGCGGGTGCTGACCAACGATCCGGGCACCGGCGTGATGCGCCACGCCGACGCCGGCTACGACATCGCGAAGGACTGCGCGAAGGAGCAGGGGCTCACGCTTCCGATGATCCGCTGACGGGTTTGGCGGGGGCGGGCTTGGCGGGGGCGGCGCGCGGCGGCAGGGTCGCCAGCGCCACCCCCGGCAGGACCAGCAGGACGCCCAGCAGATGGAACATCTGGAGCTGTTCCCCCAACAGCGCCCAGGCGGCTACCGCCGCCCACAGCGGCATGACGTAGAGCGAGGTTCCGGCCCGCGCCGGTCCCATCAGGTTGATCGTCTTCTGGTAGGTCAGGAAGGCCAGCACCGAGGCGAACAGCGCCACCCCGGCGATGCGGACGGCGGCATCCAGGCTCAGCGGGACGGGGCGCAGGGCCAGCGTCTCCCACGCGTAGAAGGGGGCGAGCACGACGACACCGGCCAGCGCGTTCGCCGCGAACACCGTCACCACCGGCAGCGAACTGCGGGTCTGGCGCAGCAGCACCGTGTAGACCGCCCAGGTCGCCGACCCCACCAGGATCAGCAGGTCGCCGGCGTTGAAAGACAGATGGAGCAGCGCCTGCGCGTCGCCGCGGGTCAGGATTACCAGCACGCCGGCCATCGCGACGGCGATTCCCGCCGCCTGCCGCGGCGTCACCTTCTCGCGCAGCCACAGGGCGGCGATCATCAGGATGATGACCGGGCTGGTGGCGTAGATCAGCGCGGCGTTGGTCGCGCTGGTGCGCTCCAGCCCCATATAGACGACGGCGCCGCACACGCCCTGGGCCAGCGCGCCCAGCAGAAGAAAGCGCTTCCACGAGGCGCGCAGAACGTGGCGGTGCTGGATCAGGCCGGGCAGGGCCAGCGGCAGGATCATCAGGAAGGCCAGCACCCAGCGCCAGAAGGCCAGCCCGACCGGCGGCACGATGGCCGCCGCGGCCCGCCCGATCACCACGTTGGAAGCGAAGAAGGCCGAGGAGAGCAGATACAGGCTGTAGGCTATGAAGACGGCGTTGCGCGGCTGGTGGTCCATGGGGCGTCCGGAGCGTGTCGGTGGGCGTCTTACGGAGCCTGCGGCCCCAGCAGCATCACCAGCTTGTAGTCGGATCGTCCGGCAGGGCACAACGTCACTTGTTCGTAGACCAGCGTCCCGTCCTGGGGATGGGTGAAGCCGCGGGTGCCGCCCTCCCGCTCCAGAACGCCCTGGTCCTCCCACAGCCGGGCGAAGCGGGGCGAGGCCGCGCGCAGGCCGTCGACCAGGGCGGTCACCTCCGCGTCCCCGGCGCGACGGGCGGTGTCGGCGCGGAACTCGGCGAGCAGCCGGCGGGCGCGGTCCTCCCAGTCGGCGATGAAGCTCCGCGCGGTGGGATCAAGGAAGACATAGCGCAGCAGGTTCCGCTCCTCCCCGCCCAGCCAGCCGGAGAAGAGATGCTCCGCAGTGGCGTTCCAGCCGACCGCCGTCCAGACGCGGTCGATCAGGTAGGCCGGCGCCGCCACAACCTCCAGCGCCGCCAGCAGCGGGGCGGGGGGGCGGTCGGGTCCGAACGCCGCGTCGGCGTCGGGATCGCGCTTGCGCGACAGTTCAAACAGATAGGCGCGCTCCGCCGCGGTCAGCCGCAGCGCCCCGGCGATGCGCGCCAGCGCCTGCGGCGAGACGGAGACCTCGCGCCCCTGTTCCAGCCAAGTGTACCAAGTCGGGCTGAGGCCGCAGAGCTGGGCGGCCTCCTCCCGCCGCAGGCCGGGCGTTCGGCGGCGGGAGGAGCCGGTCTGCGGGATGCCGGCCTCCGCCGGGGTCAGCCGCTCCCGGTGGGCGCGCAGAAAGGCGCCCAGCCGGTGCCGGGCATCGTCGTCGGAACTCATGGTGGCAGCGCTTATACCAGGATAAGCGCTTGCCTTGTACCAGTTTGCCGAACGGCCGATGCTGGGTCATCACAACGGACACGCCCCAACAAACACGAACGGAATCGCCACCATGACCAACAGCCACCACGGCGTCGTCGCCGCGCAGTACGGCCAGCGCGCCGACGCCTATGTGACCAGCGCCGTTCACGCCTCGGGCGCCGACCTGGACCAGATCGAGGACGCGCTGCGGGGCAGGAACGCCGCCCGCGCGCTGGATCTCGGCTGCGGCGGCGGCCACGTCGCCTACCGCGCCGCGCCGCACGCCGCCGAGGTGGTGGCGGTGGACGTCACCGCCCAAATGCTGGAGGTGGTAGCCCGCAACGCGGCGGAGCGCGGGCTGACCAACATCACCACCACCCAGGCCCCGGCCGAACGCCTGCCCTTCGCGGACGGCCATTTCGACGTGGTGCTGAGCCGCTTCAGCGCCCATCACTGGCTGAACGCCGAGGCCGGCCTGCGCGAGGCGCGGCGGGTGCTGGCCCCGGGCGGGCGGGCGGTCTTCGTCGACATCGTGTCGCCGGGTCACCCGCTGCTGGACACCCACCTCCAGGCCGTGGAGCTGCTGCGCGACACCTCGCACGTCCGCAACTACAGCGCCGCGGAATGGATGGCCGCCCTGTCCCGTGCCGGCTTCGCGGTGACCGGCCTGACGCCGCGCCGCCTGCGCATGGAGTTCGCCGTCTGGACCGCCCGCACCTCCACCCCCGACCTGCGCGCCCAGGCCATCCGCGCCCTCCAGAACCTCGCCTCCGACGAGGTGCGCCGTCACTTCGACATCCTGGAGGATGGCAGCTTTCTCCTGGACAGCCTGACCATCGAAGCGGAGGCTTGCTGACCACAAGAAAAGGATGGGGGAGGGGGCGGCGATGGGTGACGTTCGTATACGAAAGGCCGGGCTTGCCGACGCGGGCGCGGTCACCGGCCTCGTGGCGGCGCTGCTCTCCGAACTCTCCGCCGGGCAGAACGACACGCCGCGGGCCGTCATGCTCGCCGTCGCCGAATCCCTGCTGAGCGGCGACGGCCCGTCCTGCACGGTGTTCCTGGCCGAGGACGGGGCGGGGCGCCCGCTCGGCGTCGCGACCTTGTCGGAGGGGGCCTGCATCTCCACGTTGGGCCGGTTCGGGACGATCCGGGAATTGTACGTGACGCCTGAGTCGCGCTCCGCCGGGGTGGGGCGTCTGCTGATCCGGGCCGTTCTCGACCATGGCCGCGCCCATCGCTGGACGCGGGTCGAGGTGGGGGCGCCGTCCGCCGCGGAGTGGCCGGATTCCTTGCGTTTCTACCAGCGCGAGGGCTTCACGGAGATCGGGCCGCGATTGAAATTCCGCTTGGCCTGAAACCTCCCGTGGAGCTTGCGGGATGCCGCTTGGTTGCGTGTTGACAGACGATTCGGCCACGCGCCAAATGAACCCGCATCACCGGCCGCCGAAAAGAACGGGCGGCCATTCGACCGAACACGGGAGGTTGTTAGGAATGAAGCGCATCCTGCTGGGTGCCGGGCTCGGCGTTGCCGCCACCTTGGCGCTTGCTGCGCCGGCCCAGGCCGCCAAGACCCTCGTCTATTGCTCCGAGGGCAGCCCCGAAAACTTCAACCCGATGGTCAACACGACCGGAACGAGCTTCGACGTCTCGCTGCCCGTGTACAACAACCTCGTGCAGTTCGAGTACGGCGGCACCAAGGTGGTCCCCGGCCTCGCCGAGAAGTGGGAGGTGTCGGAGGACGGGCTGACCTACACGTTCCACCTGCGCAAGGGTGTGAAGTGGCACAGCAACAACGACTTCAAGCCGACCCGCGACGCCAACGCGGACGACGTTCTGTGGTCGTTCAACCGCCAGTGGAAAAAGGATCATCCCTTCCACAAGGTGTCCGGCGGCGCCTATGACTACTTCAACGACATGGCGATGCCGGACCTGCTGAAGTCGATCGAGAAGGTCGACGACTACACGGTCAAGTTCACGCTGAACAAGGTCGAGGCGCCCTTCATCGCCAATCTGGCGATGCCCTTCGCGCCCATCCAGTCCGCCGAATACGCCGAGACCCTGCAGAAGAAGAACCAGATCGACAAGATCGATCAGGCGCCGATCGGCACCGGCCCGTTCCAGTTCGTCGCCTACCAGAAGGACGCGGTCATCCGCTACAAGGCGTTCGAGCCGTACTGGGGCGGCAAGGCGCAGCTCGACAACCTCGTCTTCGCCATCACGCCCGACGCCGCCGTCCGCTACGCCAAGCTGAAGGCCGGCGAGTGCCACATCGTGCCGTACCCGAACCCGGCCGATCTGGAGGCGATGAAGAAGGACAGCGCCATTACCCTGATGGAGCAGGAAGGCCTGAACGTCGGCTATCTGGCCTTCAACGTCACCAAGAAGCCCTTCGACGACGTGCGCGTCCGCCGCGCGCTGAACATGGCCATCGACAAGAAAGCCGTGGTCGACGCGGTGTACCAGGGCGCTGGCGTCCCGGCGAAGAACCCGATCCCGCCGACCATGTGGTCGTACAACACGGAGATCGAGGACTACCCGTACGATCCGGAGCGCGCCAAGAAGCTGCTGGCCGAGGCCGGCTTCCCGGACGGCTTCGAGACCGACCTGTGGGCCATGCCGGTGCAGCGCCCGTACAATCCCAACGCCAAGCGTATGGCCGAGATGATGCAGGCGGACCTCGCCAAGGTCGGCATCAAGGCCAAGGTCGTGCAGTACGAGTGGGGTGAGTACCGCAAGCGCCTCCAGGCCGGCGAGCACCAGATGGGCATGCTGGGCTGGACCGGCGACAACGGCGATCCCGACAACTTCCTGCACGTGCTGCTCGGCTGCGAGGCCGCGCGTCCGGGCGGGTCGAACATCGCCAAGTGGTGCTACAAGGAGTTCGACGACCTCGTCGTCCAGGCCAAGCGCACCACCGACATCGCCGCCCGCACCAAGCTGTACGAGCAGGCGCAGGTCATCTTCAAGGAAGAGGCCCCGTGGCTGACCGTCGCGCATTCGGTCGTGCACATGGCGCTGAGCAAGAATGTGGTCGATTACAAGATGGACCCGTTCGGCATCCATCGCTTCTACGGCGTCGATTTGAAACAATAAACTCAGCGTAGCAAGCGGCTTTACAAAGCGGTCGCCGGGGCATTAAACCCCCGGCTTCCCTTTGCGGATGCAGAGGTAAAAAAGGGGGCCGCGGCCCCCTTGCTTTCGTTTCGAGCCCCCGGTGACGATCCGATGCTACGCTTCATCCTGACGCGGGTGAGCCTGGTGATTCCGACCTTTCTCGGCGTCACCTTCCTGACCTTCCTTCTGATCCGCCTTGTCCCCGGCGACCCCATCGAGGTGCGCGTCGGTGAGCGCGGTATCCCGCCCGAACGGCTTCTCGAACTGCGGCACGAGCTGGGGCTGGACCGGCCCCTGTGGCATCAGTTCCTCGACTACATCGGCGGCGTCCTCCAGGGCGACCTCGGCGTGTCGCTGGTGACGCGCAATTCGGTGTTCAGCGAATTCGTGACGCTGTTCCCGGCGACTCTGGAACTGGCCGCACTCGCCATGCTGTTCGCCACGGTGGTCGGCCTGCCCGCGGGAATCATCGCGGCGGTGCGGCGCGGCTCGATCTTCGACCATGGCGTGATGGGCATCAGCCTGACCGGCTATTCCATGCCGATTTTCTGGTGGGGCCTGCTGCTGATCCTGTTCTTCTCGGTGGGGCTGGGCTGGACGCCGGTGTCCGGGCGGCTCGACCTGCTCTATTACGTGGAGCCGGTGACCGGCTTCATGCTGATCGACACGCTGATGGCCGGCGAATACGGCGCCTTCTGGTCGGCGCTGCACCACCTCATCCTGCCGATGATCGTTCTCGGCACCGTTCCGCTGGCCGTCGTGGCGCGCATGACGCGCTCCGCCATGCTGGAGGTGCTGGGCGAGGACTACATCCGCACCGCGAAGGCCAAGGGTCTGGCGGGCAAGCGGGTGATCGGCCTGCACGCCCTGCGCAACGCGCTGATCCCCGTGGTCACCGTGATCGGTCTTCAGGTGGGCACGCTGCTGGGCGGCGCGATCCTGACCGAAACCATCTTCTCCTGGCCCGGCGTGGGCAAGTGGCTGATCGAGAGCATCAACCGCCGCGACTATCCGGCGCTCCAGGGCGGGGTGCTGCTGATCGCGACGACGGTGATGACCGTGAACCTGCTGGTGGACGTTCTGTACGGCGTCCTGAACCCCCGCATCCGCCATTCGCGGTGAGGTGAGCCATGACGACTCCTACGACGACGGGCGTTCCGGAGACTCTTCCGGCCGCTTCTCCACCGGTTTCCCAGCCGCCTCATCCGCTGATCGAGTTCTGGTACCATTTCCGGCAGAACAAGGGGGCCATGGCCGGCCTCGCCGTGATCCTGCTGATCGCCGTGGTGGCGCTGTTCGCCGAGCTGGTGGCGCCGCACGATCCCAACATCCAGTACCGCGACGCCATCCTGGTGCCGCCGGTCTGGCAGGAGGGCGGGCGCTGGGCCTTCCTCCTCGGCACCGACGACATCGGGCGCGACATGCTGTCCCGCCTGATCTTCGGGGCGCGGCTGTCGATGATGATCGGCCTGATCGTCGTCACGCTGTCGCTGGCGGTCGGGCTGGCGCTGGGCATGATCGCCGGCTTCTTCGGCGGCATCACCGACGCGCTGGTCATGCGCTTCATGGACATCCTGCTGTCGCTGCCCAGCCTGCTGCTGGCCGTGGTGGTGGCGGCGATCCTCGGGCCGGGGCTGGTCAACGCCATGCTGGCCGTGTCCATCGTGGTCATCCCGCACTACGCCCGGCTGACCCGCGCCGCCGTGATGGCGGAGACGAACAAGGACTACGTGATCGCCTCCCGGGTGGCGGGGGCCGGGCCGCTGCGGCTGATGCTGGTGGTGATCCTGCCGAACTGCGTGGCGCCGCTGATCGTCCAGGCGACGCTCGGCTTCTCCACGGCGATCCTGGACGCCGCGGCGCTGGGCTTCCTCGGCCTCGGCGCGCAGCCGCCGACGCCGGAGTGGGGCACCATGCTGGCCTCGTCCCTCCAGTTCCTCCAGCGCGCCCCCTGGGTCGTCACCTGGCCCGGCGTGGCCATCCTGGTGACGGTGCTGGCCTTCAACCTGCTGGGCGACGGGCTGCGCGACGCGCTCGACCCCAAGCTGAAACGCTGAACCCTTCTATTCCTGGGCTGCCATGCCTCTTCTCGATATCAAGAACCTGTCCGTCGAGTTCACCACGCGCGCCGGCACCTTCCGCGCCGTGGACGGGATCGACCTCACCGTGGACGAGGGCGAGGTGGTGGGCATCGTCGGCGAGTCCGGGTCCGGCAAGTCCGTGACCTCGCTCGCCGTGATGGGCCTGCTCGGCTCCAACGGCACGGTGGTCGCCGACCGAATGCAGTTCGGCGGCAAGGACCTCATGGCGATGAGCCCGTCGCAGCGCCGGAAGATCACCGGCAAGGACGTGGCCATGGTCTTCCAGGAACCGATGACCAGCCTGAATCCCTGCTTCACCGTCGGTTTCCAGATCATGGAGACGCTGAAGGTGCATGAGGGGCTGTCCGGCAAGGCGCTGCGCAACCGCGCCATCGAACTGCTGGAGCAGGTCGGCATCCCGGCCCCGGAAAGCCGCCTGTCGGCCTTCCCGCATCAGCTCTCCGGCGGCATGAACCAGCGCGTGATGATCGCCATCGCCATCGCCTGCAACCCGCGCCTGCTGGTCGCGGACGAGCCGACGACGGCGCTCGACGTGACCATCCAGAAGCAGATCCTCGACCTGCTGGTCCGTCTTCAGAAGGAGCGGGGCATGGCGCTGATCCTCATCACCCACGACATGGGCGTGGTGGCGGAGACGGCGCAGCGGGTGGTCGTCATGTACGCCGGGCAGGTCGCCGAGACGCGCCCGGTGGACGCCCTGTTCAAGGCGCCGCGCCACCCCTACACCGGCGCTCTGCTCGATGCGCTGCCGGAGCGGGCGCTGGGCAAGCGGCGGCTGCCGACGATTCCCGGTGTCGTGCCGGGCATCGGCGACCGGCCGCAGGGCTGCCTGTTCAACCCGCGCTGCCGCTTCGCCACCGACCGCTGCCGCATCGAGCGGCCGGCCCTGTTCGACGTGGACGCTGGCAAGGCGCGCTGTTTCTATCCGCTGGCCGACGCTCCGGTCGGCGCCGGGGAGGTTCTGTGATGACCGACATCCTCACCGACGTCATGCCGGCCACCGGCCCGGTGGTTCTTGAGGCCATCCATCTGCGCAAGCACTATGCGGTGAAGCGCGGCGCCTTCAAGCCGGCGGCCACCGTCAAGGCGCTGGACGGCGTGTCCTTCCAGCTCGAAGCCGGAAAGACGCTGGCGGTGGTCGGTGAATCCGGTTGCGGCAAGTCGACGCTGGCGCGCTCCGTCACAATGATCGAGCCGCCGTCCTCGGGCCAGCTTCTCTACGACGGGCGCGACGTGGTCGGGCGGACCGCGTCGGAGATGAAGGAACTGCGGCGCACCGTCCAGATGGTGTTCCAGAATCCCTACGGATCGCTGAACCCGCGCAAGACCGTGGGCTCGATCCTGTCGGAGCCGCTGGTCATCAACACCCCGATGGGCAAGCAGGAGCGGCGGGAGCGGGCCGTGGCCATGATGGCGAAGGTCGGGCTGCGCCCCGATCAGGTGGACCGCTACCCGCATATGTTCTCGGGTGGTCAGCGCCAGCGCATCGCCATCGCGCGCGCGCTGATGCTGAACCCGCGGGTGGTCGTGGCGGACGAGCCGGTGTCCGCGCTCGACGTGTCGATCCAGGCGCAGGTGCTCAACCTGATGATGGATCTTCAGGAGGAGTTGAACCTCGCCTACCTGTTCATCTCCCACGACCTCAGCGTGGTCCGGCACATCGCCGACGCGGTCATGGTGATGTATCTGGGCCGTCCGGTGGAGCACGGGCCGAAGGACGTGGTCTACAGCCGGCCGCGCCACCCCTACACCCGCATCCTGATGGCCGCCACGCCGCGGGTGAACCCGGCGCTACGGGCGGAGCGGGTGATCCCGAAGGGCGAGCTGCCCTCGCCGCTGAACCCGCCGCCGGGCTGCCCCTTCCACAAGCGCTGCCCGCACGCCACGGAGCGCTGCGCGACCGAGGTGCCGGCGCTGCGTCCGGTGGACGAGCGGCTGGTCGCCTGCCACTTCGCGGAGGAGATGGCCTGAGGGCAAAAGGCCGCGGCGTCGCCCGTCAGGCGCCGCGGCCGGTCTTGTCCTGCAGGGCGTCGATGCGTTTGGAGGCTTCGGCCTTCGTCAGGTCCCCGTCGAAGCCTTCGCCGGCCTCCTCGCTGAGCGTCTTCAGGTAGGAGGCCTGCGCGCCGGTCATCGGCTCGTCCCCCGTCGTCCAATCGTCCGGGTCCTTCTCGCGGTTCGAGTGGTCGGCACCCCCGGTGTCCGCGGTTTTCGGATTGTCCCCCGGATTCGGTGCGTCTCCGTGATGGGGCTGGGGGCGGCTCTCACGCTCGTCGCTGCGCTTCGTGTTCATGATACGTTCCTTTTTGCTGGAAACGTCTGTCGAACAGGCGCCTGCAGGATTGGTTCCCGGCTATGGCTCCCAGGATCGGTTCGCCGACCGTTGAAGCGCCATGCGGAAGACGTTACCCTTTCGCGCGCTGGGGTTATCCCCGGCCGGTGAGGTGTGGTCCAGCGCGAAGGGACGGAACGAAATGCCGCTGATGGTGTGGAACGAGAAGCTGAGCGTCGGGATCGCGCAGTTCGACGAGGAGCACAAGCAACTGGTCGCCCTGGTCAACGAGCTGTTCGACGCCGTCCAGGCGGGGCGCAGCAAGGAGGCGCTGGGCGGCATCCTCGACAGCCTCGTCGCCTACACCAAGTCGCACTTCACCCATGAGGAGGAGCATTTCGCCCGCCTCGGCTATCCGGACCGCGACGCCCACAAGGCGGAGCATGACGCGCTGGCCAATCAGGTGCTGGAGGTGCAGCGCAAGTACCATGCCGGCGCCACCGCCACGCTGAGCATGGAGGTGATGAACTTCCTGAAGAACTGGCTGATCAAGCACATCCAGGGTACCGACAAGAAGTATGGCCCCTTCCTGAAGGAAAAGGGCGTGGCGTAAAGGGCCATTTCCGGAAGGACGATTGCCGGGACAAAACGCCCCGGGTCGCTCCTTCCTCTCTCCCACCACGGCACTTTTCCCCGCCGCATCGCGCGTCGCTCCGGCATGGCCGTCGCCGGACATCGGGAACTCTTGGCTGGGGCCGGGGTTCATGATGTGACGGATGACTCCTGAATGGCTCCGTCGTCGCGCAATTCCGGCGAAGGTGCGCCGATGAACCGATGGCCGACACGGAGCCGTCCCGCCACCAGCGCCCAAGCCGACCGCGCCGGGACTGCCCGCGCGTGCCGTCCCGGATTGCCCTCCACTCTCCTGATCCCGCCATCGCCGCCCGGCTTTCCGAGGCGCCGCCGTTATGCGCCATTGCCGCCTGAACATGACGATCCGGAGACACACGCAACCGTCACAGGGTCAAAACCATGGAAGAACAGTGGCTCCTCAAGGCGAAATTCGTTGCCTTCAATTTGACGATATCGGCGTTTGTTTTCGTCCTCTATGCGCAGGGGTGGCTGGACCGGGTCTTGACCGGGCACATCGCGGTGGCGACCGCGATCATCGGGATCGTCTTCCTGGTCGGCCTGGTGATGTCGGCCTATCGGGTGTGGAAGATCGGCGGCGAATTGGACAAGGCCAAGCTCGGCGGCGGGCGGCTGATGAAGGTCGAGAGTGAGCGTGCCCTGGAAATCCGCCTGTTCTCCCGGATATCGCATCTTCAGCACATCGCCAACGCGCTGGGCATGCTCGGCCTGATCGGCACGGCCTGGGGCTTCAGCCTGTTCGCCGCGAACATCACGCCGGACATGGTCGGCAACGCCGCGTCGGCCGGCGCCATGGTGACCACGCTGGCGAGCGGGCTGGGCGTGGCGATCTACGCCACGATGCTGGGCGGCGCGCTTTGCCTCTGGACAACCTGCAACCTGCAGCTTCTGCGCGGGGCGACGGCCTCGCTGTGCGCGCTGATCATGGACGAGGCTCACGCCCGCTCGCGACTGGCTCCGCGGACGGGGACGCCGGACTTTGCCGCGCCGCAGGCCGCCCCCTACGGCGCTTTGGGCGGTGAGGCCACATCATGAACGATTTCCTGGGCGAGGACCAAACCGGTGTGCTCGTCGCGCGGGACCTGTTGACGCTGCTGCTCTGCGGTTTTGTCGCCTGCGCGGTGCTGGCGGTCCCCTTCATCAACGAGGCGAAGAAGACCGAGGCCAACCAGCAGAACGAGTCCTCCTCGTCCGCCGCTGCGGGCATGGAGCCGCCGGGAAACGTCATCATCGAGGCGCGCTGGGATGACAAGCTGCGCAGCGACGTCGATTTGTGGGTGCAGGCGCCGGGAGACGTGCCGGTCGGCTACTCGAACAAGTCGGGGCTGATCTTCAACCTGCTGCGCGACGATCTGGGCGCCTACGCTGATCCCACGGAGATCAATTTCGAAACCTCCTATTCGCGCGGCATTCCTCCGGGAGAGTACACGGTCAACGTTCATATGTTCCGCAACCTGGAGAATGTGTTTCCCATCTGGGTCCGGGTGGTCGCCCGCGTCAAGGCGGAGCATGAATCGGGGGCCGCCACCGTCGCCGCCACGCGCGTCCGGCTGGACCACGAAGGGCAGGAGATCACCGCCTTCCGCTTCAACCTGACGGAGCGGGGCGAACTGGTGCCGGGGTCCCTGAACGCCGTGTTCAAACCGCTGCGCTCGGCCAAGAATTGACCCGTCGGATCGAGAGTGCGCCATGGAAAGCCTGACCGTCATCTTCGGATTCGTCGCCGTCGTCACCCTGTTGCTCGTCCTGTCGGCCCTGCGCTGGACGCGCAGCCGGATGGCGCGCGTGGTGATCCTGCTGCTGTTCGCCCTGCTGCTGCCGGCGGCCTACGCGGCGCCGGCGGCGCTGCTGGGCCGGGCGAAGCCGGTCACGCTGGAATGGATGGGGGCCAACGTGCGCGAGGCGAAGGTGCTGAGCGCCACGCTGGTGGAGAATGAAGCCATCTATCTCACCCTTCTCTGGGAGCAGGCACCAAATCTCTATCGGCTGCCCTGGGACCGCCGCATGGCGGAGCAGTTGCAGGAAGCCCAGCGCGAGGCCCAGCGCAACGGCACCAATCCGATGATGCGGCTGCCCTTCGAGCGGTCCTGGGACGACCGTGAACCGCGCTTCTACGCCCAGCCGCAGCCGAAGATGCCGGACAAGCCCTATGAGAACGCGCCCGGCAACGGCGGGCCGGGCGGCAATCCGGGGATCGAGTTCCAGCACCCCGGCCAGCCAACCTGAGAATCTCGACGGGCTGATGGCGCCTGCGGGCCGCTTTCCGTCACAGCTTCCGTGAAGGCCCCTTGAAGGCAGGGGGCGGGCTCGTCTACGGTTCCGCGATTCCGTTCGCCTGAGCAAAGAGAGTCCCATGCCGTCCTTCGACATCGTGTCCAAGACCGACATCCACGAAATCGACAACGCGCTGAACGGCATGCGCCGCGAGATCGAGACCCGTTTCGACTTCAAGGGCTCGCGCTGCACCGTGGAGCGCACCGAGAACGACATCACCCTGCTGGCCGATGACGGTCCCAAGCTGGAGCAGATGCAGGAATTGCTGCGGGTCTATGTCACCCGCCGGAAGCTGGACGCCGGCGCCCTGGACTACTCCAAGCCGCCGGAGCGGGCGGCGGGCGACGCGCTGCGCCAGGTCGTGACCGTCAAGCAGGGCATCGCCCAGGACCTCGGCAAGACCATCGTCAAGGCGATCAAGGACGCCAAGATGAAGGTCCAGGTCTCCATCCAGGGCGACGAACTGCGCGTCACCGGCAAGAAGCGCGACGACCTCCAGGACGCCATCGCCCTGGTGCGCGGCCTGAAGATCGAGCAGCCCCTGCAGTATCTGAACTTCCGGGACTGACCGGCGGCAAGGGCTCAGCGGGATCATTCTTGCCGGATGGCGGGCCATTCTTGCCGGGTGGGGCGGAAATTTTTGCCGGGTACGCGGGCGGCGAGGCAGCCGAACCGCCCGGCTGGCCGCCGCTCCCGATGATGGCCCGTCCCTTGCTTGCCCTGATCCGGTAGCCGAACGCCGCAGGGTCCACGCGCCATGTCGATACCGGCCAACGCCGATGCTTCGCAGTTGATGCGCATCCGGGCTGAAGAGCTTCTGGAGCGCAAAGGCACGGGCGCGCCCCGGCAGGCGGGGGAACTCGCCGGCCAGTTCGCCGCGATGCTGGAGCAGTTGAACGGCGTCGGTGGCGAGGACGGCGGCGCCGGCCCGATGGCCGCCTCCCCAGCGGGGCCGGTCACAGGAGGCTCGGCGATCGCCCACCGGCTGGGCGTCGGCGCCGTCAGCGTCTTCGCACAGAACGGGACGGATGCGCCGTCCGCCGGCCAAGCCGCCGAAGGCCACACGCCCGACATGCAGGCGCCCAACGCCGAGGAAGCCATGCAGGTGGTGCAGAGCGCGCTCCAGGCCGAAAGCGCGCCGAACTTCCGCTGGTTGACCACGCTGCTGACTCAGGGCGTTCCCGATCGCATGAAGACGGGATCGGCCCAGTAAAGAGATGGCACCGGCTCAGCGAACGTCCAGCCGGCGCTCCAGCGTGACCACCGTCTTGCCGTCGCGGGCCAGCGTCACGATGCCCTTGTAGGGGCCCTTGGGCCATCCGGCCGCCGGGCGCTTCAGCCCCTGATAGGAGAACCAGACGGCCTTGTCCCCGGTGATGCCCTTGCTGTTGTCGAACAGGGTGCGGCCATCGCCGTCGAGGATGCGGATTTGCTGGGTGTCGCCGTCACGGACGCCCATGATGTCGGACCACAGCACCAGGAGGGGGGAGTCCGGCGTCAGAACTTCCCCGGCGAACTCGCCGTGCCGGGCCGGCTCGGCCTCCGGAACGCGGCTGGTGGCGAAGCCGGCGCTGAGACCGGCGGTCGGACGGTAGGACAGCGCCTTGGCCGTGGCGGCGTTCCACAGCGGCGTCATGGCTTGGCCGCAGGCGGTGAAGGGCTGCTGGCCGACAAAGGGGTCGACGACCGCGCCGTTGTGGCGCACGCCGAAATGCAGATGGGGGAACTCGGTCAGTCCCGACAGCCCGACCTCGCCCAGCCGTTGCCCGGCCTCCACCCGCTGGCCGGGAGTGACCGCGACACTGCCGCGCTTCATGTGCAGGTAGGCCGTCTGCCAGCCGTCGCCATGATCGATGATGACGGCGTTGCCGCCCCCGACCTTCATCACCGTGTCGCGCCCGATGACGTTGACGTTCACGTCCTCCATGCCGTCGCGCACCCGCAGGACGGTGCCCGCGGCGGCGGCCAGCACGGCGACGCCCTTGTCCATCGCCGTGTAGTCGGGCAGGCGGAAATCCGTTCCGTCATGGCCGTCGTAGCTCAGCCGCCCGCAGGCATGGTCGCGCCAGCCGGGACCCGAGTCCTCGTCGACGTAATTCTGGACGAAGCAGGTTTCCCCGACCCGGCATTCGACCGGCAACCCGAAGGCCGGAACCTCCGCCACCGCGGGTGCGGAGAAGGCCAGCGCGCCCACGAGCAGGCTTGTGGACAGGGCGGTAGCGAGCGCGGAGCGGATCATGGGGACATCCGTGGGAGAGGCGGCAGGTCGGAGAGGGCAGGGTGAGGCAAGCCCCGTCCCGATGCAACCGCAAGGAAGCCATACACCTGCGGGCCGGAAGCCATCAGCCGCCGATCAGCACCACGACCTGAGTAAAGCCGGGCTGGTTTACGCCCCGCTTATGAGCGGGGGGCGCCATGCGTCCCCGTCAGAGCACCCGGCACGCGCGTTCGCACGGCGTTGACTTGGCGTTCCGTGCGCGTAAACTGGACTTGCCTTCACTGAGAGGGCGCCGGTCGCCCATCACGGGGACCGGCGGATTGGGTCATATCGCTTTCAAGAGGATGTGACATGAGCACCGCATTGGCACTGGCCACGCCGTTTCCCGGCGAGTCGCTGTCCCGCTACATCGAGCAGGTCCACCGCTTCCCCGTTCTGGGCGCGGAGGAGGAGTATGTGTTGGCCACCGCGTGGCGCCAGCATGGCGACATGGAAGCGGCCCGCAAGCTGGTGACCAGCCACCTCCGTCTGGTCGTCAAGATCGCCACCGGTTTCCGCGGCTATGGCTTGCCGATGACCGATCTGGTCGGCGAGGGCAACATCGGCCTGATGACCGCCGTCCGCAAGTTCGAGCCGGACCGCGGCTTCCGCCTGTCCACCTACGCGATGTGGTGGATCAAGGCGTCCATCCAGGAGTACATCCTGCGTTCCTGGAGCCTCGTGAAGCTGGGCACCACGGGCGCCCAGAAGAAGCTCTTTTTCGGCCTGTCCCGCCTGAAGCGCAAGCTGGGCGAGGTCGGCAACGGCGATCTCAAGCCGGAAAGCGTGTCGCGCATCGCCCAGGAACTCGACGTGCCGGAAAGCGACGTGGTGGCGGTGAACCGTCGCTTCGTCCAACCGGTCGCCTCGCTGAACGCGCCGCTTTCCGCCGGGGAGGGGACCGCCGAGATGCAGGACTTCCTGCCCGACGAGCGCCCGAACGCCGAGGACAGCCTGCTGGAGCGCGACGAGGCGATGCACCGCAGCGCCATGCTGCGCGACGCGATGGCGGTGCTGAAGGACCGCGAGCGCGACATCCTGACCGCCCGCCGCCTCAGCCCGTCGCCGAAGACGCTGGAGGATCTGGCCGCCGTCTACGGCGTCAGCCGCGAACGCATCCGCCAGATCGAGGAGCGGGCCTTCCAGAAGCTGTCCCAGAGGGTGCGGGAACTCGCCGCAGCGGCGTAAAGGGGGCTTGTTGCCTTCCATCCCGTCGTTGTGTATATCGAAAGGCGTATAATCCGGCGGATTGGTTCCGGCCGTTGGCGCCGCTCCATCGGATGAGACGGAGCGGCGTTCTCCTGCCTGTGGTTGTGGTAAGGGGAATTGCGGATGCAGCAGATGTTGTGATTTCGCCGCAATTTGTTGGAAATCGGCCCGCAAGCCGTCATAATGACAACTCGGTTTCTGTGCACCCTCGGGTGATGGGCTTGACGTCCAGCCTCGGGGGCGCTTTGGTGGGCGGGTACGGTTTTGTCCAACGTGTCTCCGGCAGAGCATCAGGGGCCTGACAGCCCGTCCGCACCGGCAATGCCGACCACATCGGCGTTCCTGGCGTCTCTGGCCGAAAGCCTCATGCATCAGGCATCCTTCGCGCTGGTCTATGCCGACGCCGGGCAGCGCTGCCTGTTCGCCAACCCCAGTTTCGCCGCCGTTTTGCAGATGTCGCCCGCCGCCTTGGCCGGGCGTTCCCTGGCCGAAGTCGACCATCCGCTGGCGCGCGCCGTCGTGCAGGCGCTGGACCGTGCCGGCCAGACCGGGGAGGCCGCTCCGGTGGATTGCGAGGTCGAGCGCGCGGACGGCGGTCGCGGCGTGCTGACCGGCTGTGTCCTTCCCCACCGCACCGGTGACGGGGACAACGGTTTCCTCGGGCTGCTCCAGGATGTGACCGACCCGGCCCGCATCGCCGATTTCGTCCTGCGCCGCGACCCCTTCGTGACCACGCTGCTCGATGCGGCGGTGGACGGCGTGGTGGTGGCCGACCGCAACGGCATCATCCGCACGGTCAACCGGTCCTGCCGTGATCTGTTCGGCTACGATGAGGAGGAACTGATCGGGCGGAACGTGTCCGTTCTGATGCCGCCGCCCTTCTCCCGCGATCACGACAAGTACATCGGCAGCTATCTGGAGACGGAGCGCGCCAAGATCATCGGCATCGGGCGCGACGCGCTGGGCCGGCGCAAGGACGGTGCGGTGTTCCCGATCCATCTCAGCGTCGGCCAGGCGCGGCTGGCGCGCGACGTCGTGTTCGTCGGCATCATCCGCGACATCTCCGAGCGGCTGGCGGCGGAGCAGCGGGCGACCTACCTTGCCCGGCACGACCCTCTGACCGGCGTTCTGACCCGCACCGCCTTCCTGGAAGAGTGCGAGGCCGTGCTGTCCGCGCCATTCCCCGGCCAGGAAGGGGGCCTGTTCGCGCTCTACGCGCTCGACGTCGACCAGTTCAGCGACATCAACGAGGCGTTCGGCTTCCATGTCGGCGACGCCGCTCTGAAGGCGATGGTCAGCCGGGTGACGGAGGTGCTGCCGCAGCAGACCTATGTCTGCCGCATCGCTGCCGACGAGTTTGCCGCCCTGTCCCGCGTGGAGAGCGCGGAGCAGGCGGAGACCCTGGCCGATCTGCTGCACGACCGGCTGACCGCCTCCATCTACGCTGACCGGCATTGGGTGCGGTTGCGGCTGTCCATCGGCGCCGCGGTGCAGGACGTCGACATCCGCACGCTGGAGGAACTGAACGCCAAGGCCAAGCTGGCGCTTCAGGCCGCCCAGCACAACGGCGGCAACGCCGTCTGCTTCTACACCCCGGAAATGGCCGCGGCGGCGACCCGGCGGATGTTCCTGACCATGCATCTCGCCCACGCGATCGAGCGGAACGAACTGCACGTGGCCTACCAACCCATCGTGGAGGCGCGTTCCGGCCGGATCGTGGGGGCGGAGGCGTTGCTGCGCTGGAACCAGCACACGCTGGGTCCGGTCTCCCCCGGCGAGTTCATTCCGGTCGCCGAGGAAAGCGGCCTGATCGTCCCCATCACCGACTGGGTGCTCACCGCCGTCGTCGAGCAGATGGCGGTGTGGGAGCCGGCGGGAACCCTGCCCAACCAGGTCTTCATCAACATCTCCGGTCCGCAGTTCCTGCGCGGCAACCTCAGCGCCCGTCTCGAGGAGCTGCTGGGCCGCCACCCGGAACTGCGTGGCCGTCTGGGGTTGGAGATCACCGAGCAGGCTGCCGTGCGCGACCTCAAGGCCGCCGTGCAGACCCTGACGGAGTTGGAGGCCATCGACGTCCAGGTGGCCATCGACGATTTCGGCTCGGGTTATTCGTCGCTCAGCTACGTGCAGCAGCTTCCGGTGTCGAAGCTGAAGATCGACCGCGCCTTCATGGAAGACATTCCGGACAATTTGAAGAACGGGGCGCTGGTCCGCGCCGCGGTCGGCATGGCGCACGGCCTCGGCCTTGTCACCGTCGCCGAAGGAGTCGAGACGGAGGAGCAGCGGGATTTCCTGGTGTCCGTCGGCTGCGACCTGCTTCAGGGCTATCTGTTCGGCCGCCCCGCGGCGCCGGACGCCTTCGCGGCGATGATCCGCGCTCAACAGCCCGCGATGGCCTGAACCTTCGGTGGGAGGGCCGGAAGGGGGTCACCCCTCCAGCCGTTCCGGCTTGTTTCCGGCCAGGGCGGGTGCCTCCAGGGCGCGGGCGGGCAGGCGTTCGCGGCGGGTTTCCCGGCGCTGCCAGCGGCGGAAGGAGCGTTTCGACCACCAGGACAGGATCGTCTGCCAGAGCCGTTCCGGTCCCTGGAACAGCGGCACGCGGGGCTTGTCCATCGCCGACGGCTCCAGCGCGAGGCCGACCGAGGTGATCTGCCCGTCCTGCATGTCGCGGACGATCAGCTCCACGCCGCCCATGCGCATCCGGTCGCCCAGCTCGCAGGCGCCGCCGAACTCGTTGCGCAGCAGGTCGCGCAGGGACCGCTGGGCGTTGGCCAGCGACAGGGGCAGGCCGTACATCTCGGCGATCTGCTCCACCGTCGCGTCGGGGTTCAACGCCAGATCGCCGTAGAAGGCGCGGTCGTCCTGATCCAGCGGCCGGCTCTCGGCGAACAGCTTGTCGATCAGCGGCAGCTGGCTGGGCGGGGTGAACAGATAGACCATGTCCCCGGCCTGGAGCGTCCGTGCCTTGTGCAGCGGCACCACGCGCCCGTCGCGGATGACCAGGGACGGGCGGGCGAAGCGCGGCGTGCGCTGGCCGCGGGCGGCAGGGCTTTTGGGATGGACGGTGTAGGCGACCATCTCCTGGTCGGCCCCGCCGGGCAGCTCCAGCTCGAACCGCTCGACCGGGCCGCGCCGCGGCGGGACGATCAGCTTCAGCCAGCGCGCCATCGGGCCGATGGTCCAGCCCTGCACCGCCAGCGACACGATCACCACCAGGAAGGCCGTGTTGAAGATCACCTGACCGCCCGGCAATCCGCCCAGGATCGGCACCAGCGCCAGCAGCATCGACACCGCGCCGCGCAGCCCGACCCAGGCCATGAAGGTCTTCTCGTTGGCCGAGAAGCGGAAGGGCAGCAGGCACAGCCACACCGCCAGCGGGCGCGCCAGCAGGATCAAAAGGACCGCCAGGGCCAGGGCGGGCAGGGCGATCGACCCGAAGTCGTGCGGGGTGGCGAACAGCCCCAGCATGACGAACATGACGATCTGGCTGAGCCAGGTCAGGCCGGAGTGAAACTGCCGCAGGCCCAGCGCCCCGCGCAGCTTCACATTGCCCGCGACGAGGCCGGCGGCGTAGACGGCCAGAAAACCGCTGCCCCCCAGTTCGTTCGTGCCGGCGAACAGGAACAGGGCGAAGGCCAGGGTGACCACCGGGTTCAGGCCGGGGTCGAGGCGGGCCTTGTTGATGAAGGCGGCCAGCCCGGCCCCGCCCAGGATGCCTAGCACCGCTCCGCCGGCGATCTGCTTGACCAGGAAGCCGGCCAGCTCCAGCGGCGTTCCCCAGCCGTGCAGCGCCGCCTCCACCAGCATGGCCGTCAGGAGGATGGCAGTCGGGTCGTTGCTGCCGGACTCGATCTCCAGCGTCGAGCGCACGCGGTCGCGGATGGTGATCCCGCCGACCCGCAACAGGAAGAACACCGCCGCCGCGTCGGTGGAACTGACCGCGGCGCCGACCAGGAAGGATTCGATCCAGGGCAGGCCCAGCAGAAAATGCGCGGCGACGCCGATGACTCCGGAGGTGATGGCGACCCCGAAGGTGGCGAGGCTGAGCGCCGGCCATGCGGCGGCGCGGTAGCTGGACAGCTTGGTGTCCAGGCCGCTTTCGAAGAGGATCACGGCGAGGGCGATGGAGCCGATCAGGAAGGCGCTGTCCGCGTCGTTGAAGCTGATGCCTCCGACGCCGTCGACCCCGGCGAACAGTCCAACGCCCAGAAAGATCAGCAGCAGTGGCGTGCCGATCCGCAGCGCCAGATAGCTGGTCAGGATGCTGACGATCAGCAGCGACGACCCGATCAGGATGATGGTGCTCGCCGTCTCCATAGTCCTCGCGCCGGAAAGGGAGTGATGCCGCCTTTGCGGTCATCCGATTTTGGCAATTCTTGGGCGCGAGTGCAACGCAGCGGCCAAAATTTCCCAATGTTCCTAAAATAATACAGAAATGTCTCCCGCAATGCAGCATTGCAGCGGGCTACAATCCTTCCGGGTTAACGCAACGGGCGAGGGGCATTTCATGTTTCGTACACGGCGTATTCCGACACCACCCTTCGTATCCCTGCCCCTCGCAACCCTGATCCTTGTCCTGTCCTCCGCCGCGGCGACGGCGGGATCCTTGCCCGATCTGGACCGCACGGCGGCGGGCGGCGGTGCCACGCCGATCCGGTTCGACAAGAAGGCCATCGACCTCGGCGGCTGGGGTGCCTTGGAGGTCGGCCAGACGGAAAGCGCGTCGCGCCGGATGGTGGTGACCACGCCGGTGCGCGACCAATGGTTCTCCGACCCGGTCTTCATGAACGACGGCGCCTTCGGCGGACCGGACGCGCGGGCGACCTATTATTCGCCGCGCCTGCACGGCTTCAACATCGGCCTCGGCTATACCCCCGTCCGCACCGAGCTGGGCGCGGCCGATCCGCTCGCCCGGCATGTGGTGGAAGGCGTGGTGCGGCACGACGGCCGGCTGGGCAAGGCCCGGCTGCGCATCACCGCGGGGGCGGGCAAGGCCGCTGTTGCCAAGGACCGCGGCACGCCCCGCCGGTCCTGGGTGGTTGGCGGGCAGGTGACGCTGCCCGGCGTGACGGTCGGCGCCGGCTATCGCGAGCAGTTGCCGGATGACGGCGCGGCGCGGCGGACGCTCAACGCCGGCCTCTATCTGGAGCAGGGCACGCCGTTGCGGGGCTGGACGGTCATGGGGCGGGTGGCCCACAGCCAAGTCGGCGCCGAGGCCCCTCAGGAGGCTTGGTCCACGGGCCTGCGGTTTCGCATGTCGCCGAAGCTCAGCGTCACCGCCGACCTGGGCACCATGACCTACAGCGGAGACCCGTCCGACAGCACGATGCTGCGAGTCGGAACCCGCGTTCTGTTCTGAACGATGGCCCAAATGGGCCTGATATTCCTCTTTCGTCCTCATCCAAGGGTGGTTTCCCGACGGAATCGCGGTTTCGTGGAAGCAAATCGTCTTCTCGCCTGTTTATAGGTGCGAGAAGCACCACAAGGAGGGTTTGGACATGTCTCGTTTGCGCCTGATCGGGACCGCCATTGCGCTGTTGACGCTCGCGGCCTGTTCGACCGGCGGCGTGGTTGGCGGCACGGCTGGCGCCGCCGGCGGCTACGCGGTGGACGGCAAGCGTGGCGCCATCATCGGTGGCCTGGGCGGTGCCGCGCTGGGCACGGCTCTGGATCGCTGACCGGACGCAGCGGGTACGATCCGTTGCCGATGACGACAAGCGCGTCGCGCCGACCGGGCGCGGCGCGCTTTCGTTTTTTCAGGCTCGCCATTCCTTGCGCAGGATGGCGTACTGCATCGTGTTCTCGAAGATGGGATGTCCGTCGCCATCCGTTGTGAAGGATATGAACTCCACGAACAGCCCTTCCTTCCTCATGCCGAGCCTTTCGCACAGGCGCTGCGACGCGACGTTGGTCTCCTCGACATAGGCATAGAGGCGCCGGGCCTGCTTCACTGCGAACAGATGGTCAAAGAGGGCCCGCGCGGCCTCCGCGGCGTATCCCGCCCCGGCATACTCGGCGTTGAAGTTCCAGCCGACCGTGTGGGTGTCCGGCGGTTCGGGCACTTGGAACACGTCACCGATGACCCGGCCGGTGCTGCGCAGGCACACGGCGATGTGCTCGTCGCTTCGGCTTCGGGTTTCCACCTCCGCGGCCGCCGCGTCGAGATCGTCCAGCTTGAGCGAGAGGAAGCAGCTTGCCCGGGGGTGACGCAGGTAGGCGAGCAGGTCGGGCGCGTCCCCCTCCCGGAAGGGCCTCAGGATCAGGCGGTCGGTGGTGATGGGGTCCATGCGTCGTCTCGGCGGAAGGGGCCGGAACCGGAAGCCGGCAGATCATGAGCCGGTCATTTTTGCCGCCCGGCACATCCACGCCATCAGAGATCCCACTTATGCGGTTGATTGCCAAGCATATTTAAGGTTGCACAAAACTTGCTTGTCGGATCTCCAGCCCATCGGTCACGAGAAACCGTCATGCAAATCTCCAGCTATATCAGCAACGTCTCCCGCGTCGTCGCCAAGTTCACGGCCCAGAACGAGAAGACCGAACCGGAGAAGGAGGCGAGCGGAGTCAGCGCCGCCGACGCTTTCCTCAAGGAGGCGCGGAAGTCACCGGCCCAACGCATCCGGGACCAGATTCTCGCCCGCATGAAGCTGGACGAGGAGTCCCTCGCGTCCATGCCGGCGGAGAAGCGCGCCGCGGTCGAGAAGCAGATCGCCGAGGAGCTGAAGCGCCAGTTGTCCGGCGAGAAGGACCGGCGCGGCGCGGCGGTCGACCTGACCGCCTGATTTCGCTCAGACCTGGGGGCTCAGACCGGCGGCGCGTAACCGAATACCCGCAGGGCGTCCTGCAGGTCGGGGAGGACGCGCTCGACCGCCGCTTCCCCCTCGCGGATGCAGTCCTCCGCCCGGTCGAACTCCGACAGGCCGATGTGACCCAGCCGCGGCGTGATGTGCACGTCCGGCGGCTCGCCTGCCAGACGGGACCGCGCGATGCGGTCGGTGACGATGCCGAGCGAGGACACCATGACGCCGAACAGGCTCGGCCCCTCGTAGTCGCGTCGGAAGATGCGGCGGCTCAAGGCGCCGATGGGCACGCGGAAGCCGGCGCGGGGTTTGGACTCGCCATCCGGCCCTTGCTCCTCGTCGATCAGCTTCAGGAGGTCGAACCCCGCCGCGGTCGGCACGGCGGCGCCGGGGCGCCGCGACTTGCCGATGATGTCGGCGGCCAGATTCACGGCGATCACCATCTGGGCGCCCAGGGCCCGGCAGGCTGACACCGGCACTGGGTTGACCAGCGCGCCGTCGACCATCCAGCGCCCTTCGAACTGCACCGGCGGGAAGACCCCGGGCAGCGAGAAGGAGGCGCGCAGGGCGTCCACCAGCGGTCCGCTGCGCATCCACACTTCGTGGCCGGTGACCAGATCGGTGGCGATGGCGGCGAAGGGGTTGGGAAGCTCCTCGATCAGGACGTCGCCCAGATGATGGCGCATCTCGGCCACCAGCCGGTCCCCGCCGATCAGGCCGCCGCCCTGGCGCAGCCGCAGGTCCAGATAGCCGACGATCTTCATCCGGGTCAGGCTGCGCGTCCATTCCTCCAGCGCGTCGAGCTTGCCGGCGAGATGGAGTCCGCCGACCAACGCCCCCACCGAGCTGCCGCAAACGATGTCCGCCTCGATCCCGTAGCGCGCCAGCGCCCGCAGAACGCCGATGTGCGCCCAGCCGCGGGCCACCCCGGCGCCCAGCGCCAGGCCGATGCGCGGCCGGTGGTGCTGCCGGCCATATCCATTCCCGGGACCCTGTCCGTTTCCGCCGTCCGCCGCCATGGCGCCTCCTTTGCACGGGGTGGAGCGCGTGCCGGCCGGTATCGTGCCATCCGGCCGGTCAAGGAAGCTTGATCGGTTCCGGTCTGGCGGACAAGGCCCAGCGGAAAGGCCGCGGCGAACAGGGCTTGATGGACAAGCACCGGCGCCATCGGCTAAGCCATCGCGATTGCGCTACAGGAAGACGTGCACGTGAGCAAGAAGAGCGGAGAACGGCTGCGCCTCGACGCGGCGACCGAGCGGCTGGTCGGCCGCATGCTGCGGGAATGGGTGCGCCCCTACACCGGCAAGCTGATGCTGTCCTTCCTGCTGATGGCGGTGGTGGCGGCGGCGACCGGCGCCTATCCGCTGCTGATCGATCAGGCCTATTCGATGTTTTCCGAGCAGGATCGGGGGATGCTGCTGGTCATCCCCGCCCTGATCGTCGTGATCACGGCGGTCAAGGCGCTGTCCATGTACGCCCAGACGGTGGTGACCACCGACATCGTGCAGCGGATCATCACCGACGTGCGTCTGTCGATGTTCGATCATCTGCTGAAGTCCGACACCGCGCAGCTTCATGCGGCCCCCACCGGCACGCTGACCTCCCGCTTCATCAGCGACGTCGACCTGATCCGCAACGCCCTGTCGCGGACCCTGACCGGGCTGGTGCGCGACATCCTGACGGTGATCGCGCTGGTCGGGTCGATGTTCTACCTCGACTGGGTCCTGTCGCTGATCGTCTTCCTGATCTACCCGATCGCCGCCATTCCCATCGTGAACATCGGCAAGCGGCTGCGCCGCGTGTCGCGTGACACCCAGGCCCAGATGGGCGACATGACCGCCCTGCTGACGGAAAGCCTGGCCGGCGCCCGCATGGTCAAGACCTACTCGCTGGAGGATTACGAGCGCGCCCGCGCCGCCCGCGCCTTCGAGGACAATTTCGCCCTGACCATGAAGGCGACCCGCGCCCGCTCGCGCATCGATCCCATGATGGAGGTGCTGGGCGGTGCCGCCGTGGCCGGGGTGATCGCCTTCGCCGGCTACCGCATGGCGATGGGCGAGGGCTCGGTCGGCGCCTTTTCCGGCTTCGTCGGCGCGCTCCTGATGGCGGCGCAGCCGGTGCGCGCCATCGGCACGTTGAACGCCGTGCTTCAGGAAGGTTTGGCCGCCGCCCAGCGCATCTTCGAGCTGGTGGACGAGAAGCCGACCATCACCGAGCAGCCCGGCGCCAAGCCCCTGGCGGTGGAGCGCGCCGCCGTGTCCCTGCGCGATGTCCGCTTCGCCTACGAGGAGGGGGCGGAGACGCTGAAGGGCATCGACCTGGACGTTCCGGCGGGGGCCACGGTGGCCCTGGTCGGGCGCAGCGGGGCGGGCAAGTCCACCGTGTTCAACCTCATCCCGCGCCTCTACGACGCGACCGGCGGGCAGGTGCTGATCGACGGGCAGGACGTGCGGGCGGTGACGCTGAAGAGCCTGCGCGGGGTCATCTCGCTGGTCAGCCAGGACACGGTCCTGTTCAACGACACGGTGCGCGCGAACATCGCCTTCGGGCGGCTGGACGCCCCCTTCGACGACATCGTGGCCGCCGCGAAGGCCGCCGCCGCGCACGACTTCGTCGCCCGGCTGCCGGAGGGCTACGACACGGTGATCGGCGACCGCGGCGTGAAGCTGTCGGGCGGCGAGCGGCAGCGCCTCGCGCTCGCCCGCGCCTTTCTGAAGGACGCGCCGATCCTGCTGCTGGACGAGGCGACGAGCGCGCTGGACAGCGAGTCCGAGCGGCTGGTGCAGGGCGCGTTGGAGCGGCTGACCCAGGGACGCACGACGCTGGTCATCGCCCACCGGCTGGCCACCGTGCGCAACGCCGACCGGATCGTCGTGATGGAGGGCGGGCGCATCCTGGAGCAGGGCACCCACGACAATCTGATCGCACAGAACGGCACCTACGCCCGCCTGTGCAAGCTCCAGTTCGGCGAGGACGGCGAGGCCGCCCTGCTGGCGCCCTGATCCGGCAGACCCGAACCGGGCTCAATCCGCCGCGGGCATCATCTCCACCACGGCGTTGCGCAGCTCGTGGGCGGCAATGGGTTTGTGAAGCAGGGTGTGGCCGCCCGCGCGGGCTTCCGCCAGCCGCTCCGGGGCGGTGTCGCCGGTGATGATCGTCGCCGGCACCGGCGTCCTCAGCCGTTCGCACACCGCCCGGATGGCGTCCAGCCCGGTTTTCCCATCGCGCAGGCGGTAATCGGCCAGGATGGCGCTCGGCCATTCCCCGCTCTCGACGTGTCGGACTGCGTCCTCGATGGAGCCGGCGGTCAGCACCCGATACCCCCAGCCCTCCAGCATCGCCTGCAGGCCGTGGCGGATCAGCGGCTCGTCGTCGATCACCAGGATCATGCCCCGCCCGTCGCTGGTCGCCAACCGGGCGCTCACCGGTGCGGGACGGGTGGCCTGACGGGCGATCAACGGCACGTCGACGCAAAAGGCCGACCCGGTCCCCAGCTTCGAACGCAGGTGAAGCGTGTGGCCGAGCAGACGGGCGAGGCGGCGCACCACCGCCAGGCCGAGCCCCAATCCCCTGCTGCGGTCCCGCTCCTGATTGCCGACCTGGAAGAACTCCTCGAAAACCTCCTCGTGCTTGTCGGATGGGATGCCGATGCCGGTGTCCATCACCTCGATGCGCAGGCGGTCCCCCCGGCGACGGCAGCCGATCAGCAGGCCGCCGCGTTCGGTGTAGCGCAGCGCGTTTTCCACGAGGTTGCGCAGGATGCGCATCAACAGGGCCGGGTCGCTGCGGATCGTCAGCGTGCAGGGAACCACACGCAGCCGCAGCCCTTTGGCCTCCGCCTGGGGATGGTACTCGACGCCCAGCTGTTCGATCATCGGGCCGATCGGCAGATCCTGCAGCTGGGGCACGATCAGCCCGGCATCCAGCTTGGACACGTCGAGCAGGCTGTCGAGCAGCATGCGCAGCCCGTCCATGACCAGCCCCATGGAGTCGAGAAGAGGGGCGGTGGGGTGCCCGGCCAGGCGTTCCTGCAGAGCGGACTGGAACAGCATCATCGCCTGGACCGGCTGCCGCAGGTCGTGGCTCGCGGCGGCGAGGAACTTGGACTTCGCGACGTTGGCGCGGTCGGCCTCGGCCTTGGAGACGCGTAGGGCGTTCTCGGCGCGGCGGCGTTCGGTGATGTTGCGGACGATCCCGGTGAAGTGGCGGCGTTCCCCGGCCGTCCATTCGGTGACCGCCAGTTCGATGGGAAAGGTCGAACCGTCCTTGCTCCGCCCCTCCACCTCGCGGCCGATGCCGATGATCTTCTTGTCGCCCGTTTTCCGGTAGGCCTCCAGGTAGCCGTCATGCGCCGACTGGTACGGCTCCGGCATCAGGAGCCGAATGTTCCGGCCGATCGCTTCACCGGCCTCGTAGCCGAAGATGCGCTCCGCCGCCGGGTTGAAGCTCTGGATCGTGCCAGTCTCGTCGATGACCAGCATGGCGTCCACCGCGGTCTGCACGATGGCCCGGTGGCGGGCTTCGCTTTCCGCCAGCGCCGCCTCGCGCCGTCGGATGAGGTCCGCCGCGCTGCGGATGGCGCGGCCCACCGCCTCGATCTCCGCCACGCCACCGCCGGGCGGCGGCACGGGGCGTCCTGCTCCCAGGGCTTTTGCCGCATCGGCCAGTTGCGAGACGGAGCGCGTGAGGCGCCGCCCGAGCAGGATCGCCGCCACAACCCCGATCAGCAGAAGGACGAGGCCGCCGCCGGTAAAGAGAAGGAGGGCGTGGCGCGCCGGGGTCGCCACCAGGGCCGTGGGGACGCTCATCGCGACCACCCAGCCGAAGGTCCGGGACCGGCTGTAGGCCTGGATCGCCTCCACGCCCTCCAGATTGACGGCGCGATGGAAGCCGTCCGGCGTTTGCTGCATCCCGGTCCACAGCGAGGCGGGAAGCCGCTTGCCGACGAACTGCTCGGTCTGGTGCGACCGGGCGATGACGATGCCGTGCTGGTCGATCACCCCGGCACGCCAGCCCGCCGGGATGCGTTCCGGCGACACGATGGCCTGAAGGCGTTCCTGGGAGATGGTCAGGCTCAGCAGATAGCGGATCTGGCCGTCGCGGATCACCGGGGCGATCGCCGCCAGCAGCGGCGCCTGGGACAGGTCGCCGACGAAGAGGCCGGTGACCTGTGGCCCGCCCGTGCCGATCACCCGCTGGTCGGCTTCGAGCGGGGTGTGGTTCGGCAGATCGGCGCCCCACGGCATGCGGCTGTTGACGAGCTGCCGGCCGTCCAGATCACGGAGCACCACGTTGGTGCCCAGACGGTCGCGCACGTTGGTGGCCTGCCGGTGGAAGGCGGCCATGTCGTTCGTCGTCAGGCTTTCCGCCGTGGACAGCACTTCGGCGGCGGCGATCAGGCGGCCTACCTCGCGCTCCACGTCCTCCGCCAACAGGCGCGTCCGGTCGAGGACGAGCTGTTCCGTTTGCCGGGCCTGCGCGTCGACGTTGCGGATGAGGAGCAACACCGAGAAGAGGACCAGCGGCACCGCAACCGCCATGACGAGCAGGACGAGCCAGCCTCGGACCCGTTGCGGACGCATCCAGTCTGTCGGATGCTGCGGGGTCGCCGGATTGGGGGTCATCGAATCGGCCGGTGTTTGAACACAACCCTGTTTCGGATCGCCGGCAGCAGGCAACCGATTCGGTGGGGTCCTCCGACGTGGATGGTCCCTTGCGGTCCGGATGGCGCCGGAGCGCGCGTGTTCACTTCTCGGGGCCGTTGAGAGAACTGGGTTTTGGCGGGACGGTCGATCGAGGAGATGTATCCGATCCGAACGTACCGAGGCATTTTGCAGGCCACCCCTGAGTCACCGGTTGCGGGCATCTCTGAACCGGATTGTATCATACCGCACAGTAATAGGTTGAGAATCCATCGATGCACTGATGAGCGGGGCGTTCGGGCGCGCCCCGGCGCCTTCGCCCGGATCTCACCGATCGGCGTCCGCTGCCGGCGATTGGCAGCAGGGCCGATCCGGACTATGGTCCCGCCTCATGGAACCAGCCCTCGACGACGCGATCCGCCTGCACAAATCCGGCAACCATGCGGAGGCGGAGCCGCTCTACCGCGTCGTGCTGGAACGCGAGCCGGCGAATCGTGGTGCGCTGCAGATGCTGGCGATGCTTCTGGTGCAGACCGGGCGCCCGGCCGAGGCGGTCGGCCATTTCCGAACCATCCTGCGGCTGGAGCCCGGCGGCGTCGCCGGCTACAGCAACCTTGCCGCCGCCCTGCGCCTGGCCGGGCAGGGGGCGGAGGCGATCGCCTGCCTGCATCGGGCGCTGGCCCTCGACCCGGCGCACGCGGCTTCCTGGTTCAACCTCGGCAACGGGTTGAGGCAGCAGGAGAAGGCGGCCGGCGCGGAGCGGAGTTACCGGCGGACCCTGACGCTTGAGCCCGGCCATGCTGCGGCGGCAGGCAACCGGAAGGCGCTGCGCGACCAGTGGGGGGCACGCCTGGACGAGGCCGAGCGGCGGTGCACGGCGGCGTGCCGCCCCTTGGCGGACGCCGATGCCCGCGCGGCGGCGGCGGAGGCTCTGGTGGCGGTCGGCGATTCAGCGGCGGCGGAGACGATGGCGCGCGCCGCCCTGGACCGCGGGGACCAAAATCATCGGGCCAACCGGCTGCTGGGGCGCCTGCTGCTGGAGCGCAGCGGGGCGATGGGGGTGCAGGACGGCAAGCCCTTCGCGGTCGACCGGTCGCTGGTGGAGGAAGCCATCGGCGCCCTGCGCCGGGCCGTCGCCGTCCGTCCGGACGACGACGAGGCCGACTGGCTGCACGTCGCCGCGGTGGCGACGCTGGTGCAGGTGGGGCTGGCATCCGACGCGATGCTGCGCGACGGGGCGCGGGCCGCCTGGGTCCGCCTGCGGCGCCATCCCAAAGACACGGTCGCGGCGTCCGTCATCGGCTTCCACGTCTATCGCCGGGACCGGCTCGTCCTCGCCTCCTGGCTGAGCCGGCGCTTCCGCCGGCGCTTCACCGCGGCGGAGGTCGCGCGGGAGCATGAGCTGGGCCTGTGGACCATGCTGCGCGCCGATGACGCCTTCTTCCGCGCTCTCCCGCCGCTCGAAGCGGTGCTGGACCGCATGGCCCCCCTGGAATGCCGCATCGAGCCGGCGCCGGGACCGGCCGGGGAACCAGCGGTCTTCTTCTGCTGCGACGACGTCTATTTCCGCCGTTTCGCCCCGGCGCTTCTGGAGTCGCTGGCGGAGCGGATGCCCGGCGCCACGGTCACCGTCCATGTGGTGGCGCCGTCGCCGGAGACGGAACAGGCCATGGCGCGTTGGCGCTTGGACGGACGGCTGAACATCGGATTCTCGCTGGACCGGCCGGACATGGCGGGATGGACCGACATCAAGCGCGTCACCTATTACGCCTCCGCCCGCTTCCTCCGCGCCTTGCAGTGGCTGCGCCGGCTGGACCGCCCGTTGATGGTGATCGACACCGACGCACGGATCGCCCTGGACCTGCGGGCCTTGCGGGCGGAGATGGCGGGCCACGACGTCGGGTTCCTCGTCGACGGCCGCCGCCGCGGACCGTCGCGGGAAATCACCGTCTGCTTCAACGTCTACAGCAACACGCCGGGCGGCGACCGCTTCCTGTCGCTGCTCGGCTCCTACATCGGGCATTTCCTGGCGGGGGCGGAGGTCTATTGGATGTTGGACCAGATGGCCCATTACGCGGTGCTCGACTGGCTGAACCGGCACGAACCGATCCGCGTGCGCCGCTTCGACTTCCTGAACTTCCCCTATTGCCACTTCGTCGGGGCGAAGTGACGCGCCGCGCTCACTCCCGCCCGAGAACCCGGTCGACCACCGTGTCGGCCCACTCGCGGGAGCGGAAGCTGGCCTTGGCCTCCACCGGGTCGTAGACACGCTCCACCCAGTCCCAGAAGGCGATCGGGCGCTTCTCGTTGTAGGCGGCGTACAGCTCGAAGAAATAATCGAGGATGCCGGTCTTCGCCTGTTTGAAGTGACCGTACCTCCAGTGAAGCTGCTTGGTTGCCTGCTCCAGCGGCACCCCCTCGTGGATGAAGAGGTAGAGCGCCGACATGAAGCCGGCGCGGTCCGCCCCCGACTTGCAGTGCAGCAGCGCCGGGTACTGCATGGTCGCGAACAGGTCGCGGGCCTTCAGCAGCGTGTCCTTCTTCGGCATGTCGCGGGAATTGACGGGGAAGTCCACCAACGTCAGCCCGGCCGCCCGGCAGGCCTCGGCCTCCAGGATGTAGGAGGCGCAGTCGCGGCCGCCGCGCAGGTTCAGGATGGTCTTGACGCCGTGCCGCGCCGCCTCGCGGATGTGCGAGGGCGAGGGCTGGCTCGCCCGGTACATGTTGGGGGAGATGCGGTGGGTGTTCGAATAGACCAGCCGGAAGCAGGCGTGGTCGATGAACACGCTTTCGATATGCCCGAGCGCCCGTTGCAGCGGGGAGATCATGCGCCCGCGCGCGCGCTTGATTCCGTCGGCCAGCGCGGTGGTCGTGTAACGGCGCAACATCTTCCTGGTGGTGGCCACGCAAGCAGTCTCCAAATCGACAAGGCCGCCAAGATAGGCACACTTCGCGTGGCGTCAAGGCCGCCGCACCGCCGGGCTGTGCGGCGCATTGCTCATCCGGCCCGCAGGACCCGCCCGTAGATGTCGTACCGCGCGGCCAGCGACAGCACGATCTCCATGTAAAGGTTGATCAGTCCGTTGGCGTAGAAGGCCGGGCAACCGGTGTAGTGGCGCTCGCCCGCCTGTGCGGTCGGCTCGATCAGGTCGGCGTTCAGGACGATCATGCCGCCCGGCGCCTCCGCGTCATAGACGAAGGCGGTCTGGTGGCGGGGCAGGGGGTGGATGGCCTGATGGTCGTCGGCCTCGATGTGGCCGGCCCCCATGAACTGGCACAGCATGCCCAGGCTGCCCATGGCGAGCGGCAGCACCTGCTTCAGGCTGCGGCGCGACAGGTCATCGTACTCGGCCAGGGTCAGCCCGGGCTTCAGCATCGGCGCCGACTCGCACAGGTTCCAGCAGACGTGGAGCGCCGTGTGGCTGCCCGTCTTGGTGATCGACAGCATGTCGTAGCCGGACGGCGCGTGCAGCACCGAGGCCTCCAGCGTGTTGGCGAGAACGAAGCCGGCCGCGGCGAGCGGGGTGATGGTGCCCTCCGCCCGGCAGCGCTCCTCCTCCAGCGTGACCTTGATCGCCCAGTCCTTGATGATGGCGTCGAGCAGATGGCACACGCTGTCGCGCAGGAAGCCGATCAGCGTCTCCGCCGGCGCCGCGTCCAGCCCGGCGGCGTCGGCGACGTCCAGCCCGTGCGGCGAGTCCGGCGGGTTGTACAGCAGCAGATGGCCGTCGGCGTCGAGCGGCATGCGGTTGGTGATGTGGTCGCGCAGGTCGTTGTAGAGGAAGGCCAGCAGCGTGTTGATCGCGACCTTCTCGTAATCCTCCTTGCGGGTGTCCGCATGGGCCGGGCAATGGCCGGCGAGGCGCTGAAGCTCCTCGGCGAAGAGGTAGTTCGGGTCCTCGGTGATGCGGTGCAGGATCGGCGCGAGGTTGATCCGGGTCATCCCGGCCTCCTCATGCGCGGCGAGATAGGTCAGGGCGAAGTCGTTTGAGCGGGCCATGATGGGGCGTCAATCTCGTGAATGAGGACGGTCAGCGGTCGCGAAGCCGGTCGTAGACGCCGTAGTCCATGGCGATGCTGGCCACGATGTCGAGATACAGTTTGATGAAGCCGGGCGTGTAGAAGGCCGGGCAGCCGGTGTAGTGCCGCTCCTCGGGCTTGGCGAAGCGGGTGATCGGCTCCGGGTTCAGGCAGATCAGCCCGGCCTCGTCGAGGACGAAGGCGGTCTGGTCCTTGGGCAGCAGATGGATGGCGAGGCCGTCATGCGGCTCGATCCCCGAGGCCTCCATGTAATGGACCAGCATGCCCAGGCTGGCCATCGACAGCGGCACCACCTGCTTCAGGCTGCGGTGGACGAGGTCGTCGTAGGCCGCCGCATCCTTGTCCGGGAGCAGCAAGGGGGCGGCCTCCACCATGGCCCAGCAGATGTGGATGGCGGTGTGGCTGCCGGTCTTTGTGATCGACAGCATGTCGTAGCCGGCGCGCTGGTAGAGCGGCGAATCCTCCAGCGTCGTGCGCAGGATGAAGGTGGCGGCGGCGGCGGCGGAGATCTCGCCCGTGCCCTGGGCGCGGTAATGCTCCTCCTCCGACAGCAGGTCGGCGGCCCAGCCGGTGATGAGGCCATCGAGCAGATGGCAGGTGGCGTCGCGCAGGACCGAGGCCATCACGTCGAGTGGGGCCGCAGCCATTGCCGCGCGGTCGGCCGGGTTTATGCCGTGGGGGGAGCGCGGCGGAATCGGCAGCATCACCTGCCCGCGCTCGTCCAGCGGCAGCTTGGACGCCACATGGTCGCGCAGCCGTTCGAACAGATAGGCCAGCAGCGTGTTGACCGTCACCTTGTCCGCGTCGTCGGCGTTGGGGGCGGCGTGCATGGGGCACTGGCCACCGCCGCGGCGCAACTCCTCGCTGAACAGAAAGGCCGGGTCCTTCTGGATGGTCTGAAGGATGTGGGCGATCGAGACGCGCTCCAGCCCGGCATCGGCGTGAGCCTTGATGAAGCTGCTGGCGAAATCGTTGGAACGGGACATCGTGGCCTTGCCGGAACGGAGTAATCCCGTTCAGCCTATGGCGAGTGGCGGGGCCGTTGCAACGGCAACCTCTGTGACCGGTTGCCGCTTTCCGGTTGAAACGGGCGGTTTTACCCCTCCGGAACCAGCCAGTCGACGGTGCAGCCGCCGCCGGTGGAGGGCAGAGCGGCGTGCAGCGCCGGCAGCAGGTCGCGCAGCGTGTCGTCCAGTGTCCAGGGCGGGTTGACGATCAGCAGACCGGACCCGTTCAGCCGCAGGTGCGTGTCCTCCGGGTGCCAGGTCAGCTCGACCCTCAGGATCTTGCGGATGCCGGTGTTCTCCACCGCCTCCTGGAAGCGCCAGACGGCGGCACGCTCCTTGATCGGGTACCACAGGGCGTAAATGCCGGTGGACCAACGCCGGTGCGCCGCCTTCAGCCCCTCGGCCATGCGGGCGAACTCGTCCGGCTGCTCGAAGGGCGGGTCGATCAGGACAAGGCCCCGCTTCTCCCGCGGCGGCAGATGGGCCTTCAGCGCCTGATAGGCGTCGGTCTTGAAGGTCGAGACCTGACGGTCCCCGGCGAACTCCGCCTTCAGGATCTGCCAGTCGTCGGGATGCAGTTCATTGAGGAGCAGACGGTCCTGATCGCGCAGCAGCGCCCGCGCCAGCCGCGGCGATCCGGGGTACCAGCGCAGCCGCCCGTCCGGGTTCAGCGCGTTCACCGCGTCGAGATAGGGCCGCAGCGCCGGGTGCGGCGCCGGCTGGCCGAACAGCCGTCCGATTCCGTCCTGGAACTCCAGCGTCTTGCGCGCCGGTTCGGAGTCCAGGTCGTAGCGCCCGATGCCGGCGTGGGCGTCGAGCACGCAGAAGGGCGCCGGCTTGGCGCGCAAATGATCGATGATCAGCGCCAGAACGGCGTGCTTCATCACATCGGCGGGGTTGCCGGCGTGGAAAATGTGACGGTAGTTCATGGGGCAGGGATTTAGCCCATCGGGGCGTTCCGCGCCATCCCCCGCGAAGCTGGGATCAGTCCAGAGAGGCGACCTGCTGGGCGTTGCGGAAGGTGCGGCGGGTGCTCGGCGCGATGCTGGCGGGCTCAGAGTCGCCGCAGCGGGCGGATTCCAGCAGCTTGGCGCTCTTCGGGTCCAGTTCGTTCAGGTGCTGCCAGATCTTGCAGACGTAGTTCTGGGCCTGACGGGTGGAGCCGCCGTTGTAGCGGGCGACGGCGGTCTTCCAGCTTCCCTGCTCACCATGGAGGCGAAGCAGCAGACGGCCGGCATAGTTGACGTTCTCGCGGGGGTCGACGATCCGCTCCACCGGCTGGAATTCGCCGCGGTGGGTGCCCAGCGAGATCTGCATGCAGCCGACATAGACGTTCTGCCGAAGCTGGCCGCGCTTGTCGCGCAGATGCCGGGCGGCGTCGTTGGCGTTGCGGGCGTAGACGGGACGGCCTTCCACGCTCATCGCGAAGGGGGTCGGAGCGCCGTCCTGGCCGCTTTCCACCAGGGCGATGGCCACGAGCAGGCCGGAGGGGATGTTGAACTTCCGCTCGGCCTCGACGGCGTGGGAGACGCAGCTGCTGTCCTGGGCGGCGGCGGGCTTGGCGAGGAGGACGGGAGAGGCGGCTAAGCCCAGTGCAAGAGCGATCCAGCCGCCATACGTGCGTCGCACGCGCTGTGTTCGATCCTGCATATCCTCGGTCCCCTCTTCGTTGCCGGGTTCATCCGGCTTCGTTTTGGCCCCCCGCGCGGGGCCGCCATTACCGGTCACCGAGTCGCTTACGGTGACCGCCTCCTACCCGAAAGTTCAGCGCCCACCATCGGGCGCCGAAGCCACACTTCCAAAAATTTTATACAGCGTCAATCTATTTGCTGCCCGGTAATACCACGCCTTTCGATCGAACGATGTCACAAGGCGGCGGAAAAAACCCACTCCGGGCCTTGGTCTTAGCTATCAAGGCACTGATTCCGAAGCGCTTTGAAATACCGAAAGAGGTGGATTGTGCGAAAGGCGTACAAAACCATCCAATCGGCCTAATGCGACGGTGTGCCGCTCGATTCGCTGCCGAACGACCTCCTTCGGATGCCTCTTGCGCGCGGGCACAAGCTGGTGCAGGAGTTCGTGTCTTCATCCGCTTTCCGGAGTCTCCCGGAGCGGGGGCGGCGACAGCGCATCTCCCATAGCGAAGTGATCGTGGATCGCGATTCGACGGCTCAAGCCGACCGGGAGGGGGCAATCCCCCTCGTCCAACCCGGAGACGTTCCGGGCATTTTGTTCCAGACTGGCTATGACCGACTCTACGCCGCCGACGCGGCGGGGGCGGCGCGTGCCTTCCGGCTCGCCTGCGCCGCCGACCCGGGGTCGGGCGAGGCCTGGGGCGCCCTGGCCGACAGCACGCGGGACGCGGGCGAGGCCGCCGGAGCGCTGGCCGCCTGCGGGCGGGCGGTGGCGCTCGACCCCGCCGTGTGGCCGTGGCGGATCGCCCTGGCCGAGGCACTGCGCGCCGCAGGCCGGTTCGAGGAGGCCGTGACCACCGGACAGGTGTTGACGGCGGAACGGCCGGATTCCGCCACGGCCCGGCTCGGGCTCGCCCGCGCCCTGGCGGCGGCGGGCCGGCGGGACGCCGCGCTGGAGGAGTACCGCGAGGCCGTGGCCCTGCGCCCCGGCGACCGCGAAACGGCTCTGGAACTGGCGGCCCTGCTGGTCGAGGCCGGCGACGCGCTGGGCGCGGTGGAACTGCTGCAGCCCTTGTCCCGCCGGGATCCGGAGGACGCCGACCTGCACGCCGCCGTCGGGCGGGCCTGGATCGCCCTGCAAGAGCCGGTGAAGGCGTTGACCGCTCTGCGCCGTGCCGAAGGACTCGACTCGGACGGCCGACTCGGCTGCGCGGCGCTGATCGCGGCGCTGGAAGGCGGTGCGGGGGAGGACCTGTCGGCGGCCTATGTGCGCGCTCTGTTCGATCGTTACGCCGACCGCTTCGACCAGGATCTGGTGGGCAAGCTTGGCTATTCCGCGCCGGCCCTGCTCCGCGAGGCGGTCGACCGGCTGGGGCCGGCATCCGAACATGGGGCGTCTGGGTTGCGGGTGCTGGACCTCGGTTGCGGCACCGGGCTGGCGGGCGTGGCGTTCCGCCCATTGGCTGCGCATCTCGCCGGAGTCGATCTCGCCCCGCGCATGGTCGAGAAGGCCCGCGCCCGCGCTCTCTATGATGAGTTGTCGGTCGGCGACGTGGTCGCGGCGGTGGAGGCGGTACCCGGCGCCTGGGACCTGCTGGTCGCCGCCGACGTGCTGGTCTATCTCGGCCACCTGACTGCGCTGTTCGCGGGAGCCGCCAAGGCCCTGCGTCCGGCGGGCCGCTTCGCCGCGACGGTCGAACGTCTGGAGGATGCGGCGGGCGCTGGCTACGCGCTCGGCCCGTCGCGGCGCTACGCCCACAGCGAAGCCTATCTGCGGGAGATGGCGGCGGCGGCGGGCCTGACGGTGCTCCTGATGGAGCCCTGCTCCCCCCGCCGGGAGAAGGGTGTCGGCGTGCCGGGTCTTCTCTTTATAGTGGAGAAGCCGGCGGCCTGACGAAAACGGCTTTTCGGGACGGGGGTGTGCGTCACGCCTCCGCCCGGAAGGGCTGCAGGCTGAGCAGGGCGCAGTCCCAATAGGGGCGCGGGCCGAAGCGTTCAGCCAGGAAATCGACGAAGACACGGACCTTCGGCGACAGGTGCCGGTTCTGCGGGTAGACCGCGAAGACGTTCGATTCCGCCATGTAATAGTCCAGCAGCAGGCATTGGAGCTGCCCCTTGGACAGAGCCTCCCCGCACAGGAAGGTGGGCAGCACGATGATGCCGACGCCGGCGATGGCGGATTCGCGCAGCAGGTCGCCGTTGTTGGTGCGCAGCGACCCCGACACGCGGACCGACCGCATGGCGTCGCCGACACGGAACTGCCACTGCTCGGCGGTCGGGATGTTGGTGTAGATCAGGCAGTTGTGGTTGGACAGCTCATCCGGCGTCTGAGGTATCCCGTGCTTCTCCAGATAGGCCGGGCTGGCGCAGACCACCTGCCGGTTGGGGGCCAGACGCTTGGCGATCAGCGAGCTGTCGCGCAGCCGCCCGATGCGCACCGCCAGATCGTAACCCTCGTCGATCAGGTCCACGTAGCGGTCGTTCAGATCCATCTCGATTTCGATGGACGGGTAGCGTTCGAGGAACTCGGCGACCGCCTTGGCCAGATGCAGCAGCCCGAAGGACACCGGCGCGTTGACCTTCAACCGCCCGCGCGGGGCGGCGTGCAGGTCGGCGACGGCCTGCTCCGCCTCCTCCAGATCGGCGATGATGCGGGTGCAGCGCTCGTAATAGGCCTGCCCGACCTCGGTCAGGCTGAGCTTGCGCGTGGTGCGGTTCAGCAGCCGCGCGCCCAGCCGGTTCTCCAGCTCCGCGATGCGGCGGGAAACCACGGACTTGGACAGGTTCAGCCGCTCCGCCGCGGTGGTGAAGCTCTTGGTGTCCACGACCTTGATAAAGGCCATCATGTCGTCGAGGCGATCCATGTCATTGTTCTACACCCGGGAACAATGAAGTTCCAGCGCCCTGGATTTGCTGGAGCGCGGCAACGCGCTATCTCTTTGGGACGCCGCAGCCTCCAGCGCGGCCGCAACGACAGAGGGGAGACGAGACATGGCGAAGGTTCTGGTGCTCTACTACAGCAGCTACGGCCACATCTCCACCATGGCGCAGGCGATGGCCGAGGGCGCCCGCTCGGTTCCGGGCACCGAGGTGACGGTGAAGCGCGTGCCGGAGCTGGTCCCCGAAGAGGTGCGGCAGAAGGCGCACTTCAAGGAAGAGCCGAACATTCCCATCGCCGACCCGAACGAGCTTGCCAACTACGACGCCATCATCCTGGGCGTGCCGACGCGCTACGGCAACATGCCGGGACAGATGAAGAATTTCCTCGACCAGACGGGCGGTCTGTGGGCGAAGGGCGCGCTGGTCGGCAAGGTGGGCGCCGCCTTCTCCTCCTCCGCCACCCAGCACGGCGGGCAGGAGAGCACGATCCTCACCACCCACACCGTGCTTTTGCACCTCGGCATGGTGATCGTCGGCCTGCCCTACAGCTTCCAAGGCCAGATGGGCGTGGACGAGGTGATGGGCAACAGCCCCTACGGCGCCAGCACCATCGCGGGCGGCGACGGCTCCCGCCAGCCGAGCGCGGTCGAACTGGACGGCGCCCGCTACCAGGGCCGGCACGTCGCGGAGATCGCCAAGAAGCTGCACGGTTGAGGGTGGAGTGCGCCTCTCCCGCCGTCCGGGCGGGAGAGGCGGCACCGGACAGAGGGGAGTTCAGGGCATGGGCCTGTTGATCGACGGCCGCTGGCACGACCAGTGGTACGACACCAAGAACAGCGGCGGCGCCTTCGTCCGTCCGGAAACCCAGTTCCGCAACTGGGTGCGGGCCGATGGCTCGACCCCGTTCCAGCCGGAGGCCGGGCGCTATCACCTGTTCGTGTCGCTGGCCTGCCCCTGGGCGCACCGCACGCTGATCCTGCGCAAGCTGAAGGGGCTGGAGGACGCCATCGGCGTCACCGTGGTCGATCCCCTGATGCGGGAGGAGGGCTGGACCTTCCCCGAACCCGATCCGATCACCGGCTCCACCCGCCTGCACGAGGTCTACACCAAGGCCGATCCCACCTATTCGGGGCGCGTCACCGTCCCGGTGCTGTGGGACAGGAAAACCGGGACCATCGTCAGCAACGAATCGGCGGAGATCGTCCGCATGCTGAACCGGGAATTCGACGCCTTCGGCGACGCCTCGCTGGACTTCTACCCGGCGGAGCTGGCGGAGGAGATCGACCGGCTCAACGCCTTCGTCTACGACCGCGTGAACAACGGCGTCTACAAGGCCGGCTTCGCGACCAGCCAGGAGAAGTACGAGCAGGCGTTCGACGCCCTCTTCGCGGCGCTCGACGAACTGGACGAGCGGCTGGCCGGGCGGCGCTACCTGCTGGGGAACCGGCAGACCGAGGCCGACTGGCGCCTGTTCACCACGCTGGTGCGCTTCGACGCCGTCTATGTCGGCCACTTCAAGTGCAACCTGCGCCGCATTGCCGACTATCCGAACCTGTCCGGCTATCTGCGCGACCTCTATCAGGTGCCCGGTGTGGCGGAGACGGTCGATTTCCACCACATCAAGCGGCACTATTACGCCAGCCACACCATGATCAACCCGACCGGCGTCGTGCCGAAGGGGCCGGCGCTGGATCTCGACGCGCCGCACGGGCGGGGCTTGGTGGGGTGATCGGGCCTCAGGGCTTGTAGCAGCGCGCCATGTCCTGCTTCTGGCCGATCATCTCGCACTGGAAGCTGTTGGAGAATTTGAAGCGGAACGGACCGGTCTTGCGCACGCTGACCAGGGTCTGTCCGCCGGGGTTCTTGAAGGCCACCCAGGCCGAGGAATCGAAATGGGTGGTGATCCCGTTGCTCAGCCGCACGCGGCCCTGATTGTCCTTGATGACCTGCACGCCGGTGTTGAAGGCCATGACTCCGTTCGGCGTCTCGGACGCCACGGCGAGGCCGTTCGTGCAGTTCACCCCCTCCGGCTGCACCGCGACGCACTCATAAGGGCGTGGCTGCGACGCGGTGAGCACCATGGCGTAGATCGCCACTTCCAGAACGTTCATGGGCATGCGGAATCTCCCGGCAATCCGCACAAGGGTGCAGCAATGCACCGTGTACAGAATAATTCCGCCGTGGTTACGAAAAGTATAATGTCGCGGTCAAGGTTCTACCCTTTCGCGGTCAGCGCTTTTTCCAGCTTCTCGCGCAGGCCGAGCGGGGTCAGCGGCTTCACCAGATAGCCGGTGGCGCCGGAGCGCAGAGCCGACAGGACGACGTCGGACCGGTCGTGCTTGGTCAGCATGATGACCGGCGCCCGCCCGTCCAAGGCCTCCAGAAAGGCCAGACCGCCCATCGGCACCATGTCCACGTCGCAGAAGATCGCGTCGAAATCGACCCGGTTGCAGCGGGCCAGCGCCTCCGCCCCGTCGGCGGCCTCGATCACCGTGCCGACGCCCAACTGCTTCAGCAGCCGCACCGAGACGCTGCGGGTCACCACCTCGTCCTCGACGACCAGCACCGCGCACGAATTGAACGACACGGCCACCCTCGCGCTTCGTCCTGTGGGTACCCCTAAGGGTTACGCCCGCATGATATATCAGCGCGAAAGAAACTCAAATGCGTGCGATCAAAATTTTCACGTCGGCCAGAGCGCGGTCGAGGGCCGCTGCGTCCCGCCGCACCACCGCGGCGTCGCCGTGCAGAGCCGCCTCCTCCACCGAGCCGAAGAGGTGGGCGACCCGCCCGGCCCCGGCGGTGCGGGCGGCGCCGGCCGCCGAATGGGCGGCCAGCCGGACACCATCCAGGTCGCCGAGCGCCAGTCGCTCTTTCAGAACGCGCGACAACTCGTCGGCGTTTTCCAGGAACAGGGCGTAGAGCATGGTGACGGTGGGGCCAGGGCCACCGAAGTTGCGGAGCATCGGCTCCACGTCAAGGATCTCCTGATCGCATGGCGTTGCGTTGGCCGGTGACGGTTCCGATGGTCTGGATGGCGGCTGGGGCACGACGGCGGCTCCCGGCAGGACACGGTATGGCCGTACAGTGCGTATGGCAATTCAACCCGGTCAAGCCGAGGCCGGCGCGGCGAATGGACGCTTCGGCGGTGCAGCGCCCCGCTGCGGAACCTGGGAAGGCGCAGCCTGTTCCCCAACGTCGTCAACGACCGCTGGAACGCCCGAGCAATGGCCGCCGCAACCGAGGAACAGCGTCTGGACACCCTGATCGTCGGTTGCGGCCCTGCGGGTCTGACCGCGGCGATCTATCTGGCGCGCTACCGCCGCCGCTTCCTGGTCGTGGATTCCGGGGCCAGCCGGGCCTCCTGGATTCCGCTGTCCCACAACCATGCGGGCTTTCCGGACGGGGTGACCGGCGACGAGCTGTTGGCCCGCATGCGCGCGCAGGCGGAGCGCTACGGCGCCCGGATCGTGCCGGGAACGGTGACGGAGGTGGAGCGGGGCGACGATGGATACCGCGTGCGGACGGAGGACGGGCGGCTGTTCCGGGCCCGCACCGTGCTGGCCGCGACCGGCGTGATCGACCGCGAGCCGCAACTGCCCAACCTGTATCAGGCGGTGCAGCGGGGGCTGGTCCGCCATTGCCCGATCTGTGACGGGTTCGAGGTGACCGGCCACCGCATCGGCGTCATCGGCCACGGCACCGGGGCTTTGGGGGAGGCGCTGTTCCTGCGCACCTATTCCCGCGACATCACCGTCCTGACGCTGGGCGAACCGATGAATCTGGAGGAGGCGGAGGAGCGCCGCATGGCCGAGGCCGGGCTGCGCGCCGTCGAGGACCCGGTGGTGGAAATCCACACCGAGGGCGGGCGGATCGCCGCCCTGACCACGGCAGCCGGCGAGCGGCTGATCTTCGACACGCTGTATTCCGCCCTGGGCTGCCACCCGCGCATCGAGCCGGTGAAGGGGCTGGGCGTGCGCATCGGCCCGGACGGGCGGCTGGTCACCGATGGGCATCAGCAGACCGGAATCGAAGGGCTCTACGCCGCGGGCGACATCGTGGAGGGGCTGAACCAGATCTCGGTCGCCATGGGGCAGGCCGCGATCGCCGCCACCGCCATCCATCGCCGACTCCTGGCGGAGGACGGGGAGCTCTGAGGGGTGATGCACCCCCGGCGGGTGGCCAGCGGCGCCGGGCAAAATGTCGCATTTGACATTAATGAGTGGTAATACCAAACCAATGGCTTGAGCTATGCTCTTGGTTTGATGGAGCTTCCAGGAAAGGCATAAAGGGTTATGCCTTTTGGGCTCGGCCGGACGTTTACACCTGATTAAGAATTTGCGCTTTAGGACTTTCGCCATTGCGAAAGGCGGTCCGTGCGGCTGGGTGTGGCCCGGCGCACAGCGGGACGAGCGAAGGGACGGCATGATGACGCCATCAACCAACCCGCCGATCAACCCGGGCAGCCTGCCAGAACGAACGGAACCTGCTCCATGGCCCAATCCGTGACCCGCGCGCTTCAAGCCATCAAACGCCACAACGCCAAGCCGGAGCAGATCGACCACGCCATCCTCAGCGCCATCAACGTGACGCTGTGCATGCAGTCCGGCGGCAACGACCGGGTCGCGGAAGGCTTCAACCAGGACATCGCGCTGAGCGGACGGGCCTTCGGCGTCCGGAGCTGACCTACCCCTCCTTTTCCTCCCGCTTCCGCAGTTCGTCCTGCAGGAGATAGCGGGCCTCCGGCGGCAGATCGCCGATGGCTTCGGCCAACACGCGCAGGCGACGCCGTAGGCCGTAGACGGTGTCGAGCAGCGACAGCACGACCGGCATCGCCTCGTCGTCGAGCGCCAGATCCTCCCGCAGATCGCAGATCATCTCCAGCCGGGCCACGTCGGCCGCGCTGAAGACGAAACCGGTCCCCTCGTGCCGCGGCCGCAGCCAATGCCGCTCCACCCACACCGTCAGCTGGGCGGAGGAGACGCGCCGGCAGGTGGCCAGCACCTCCTCGGTCCGCCATGCCCCGCCGCCCTGGTCCATGCCGTTCCGGTCCATCTCACGCGGCCTCCATGTCCCGTCTCGGGTTGTGGTCGGTCCTCCAATCCCGGACGAACGCCTCCAGCGCCGGGTCGGGCGCGTCGGGCAGGGCGATGCGCAGGGTCACATACTGGTCGCCGCGCGCGCCGTTCGCTCCGGGCAGTCCCTTGCCTTTCAACCGCAGGCGCGTGCCGTTGTTCGCCCCCTTCGGAACGGTCAGCATCACCGGCCCGTCGATGGTCGGGACGCGGACCTTGCCGCCCAGCACCGCCTCGGCCAGAGTCACCGGCAGGTCGAGCTGGATGTCGTCGCCGTCGCGCCGGAACCAGGGGTGGGGGGTGACCTTGACGGTCACCAGCGCGTCGCCGGGCGGACCGCCGTTGCTGCCGGGCAGGCCCTGGCCCTTCAGGCGGATGGTGCCGCCATCCTCCAGCCCGGCGGGCAGGTCGATGTCCAGCGTCTTCCCGTCCGGCATGGTGACGCGACGCTTGCCGCCCTTGGCCGCCGCCAGGAAATCGACTGTCAGCGCCATGCTGAGGTTGCCGCCCTTCATCGGCATGGCGCCGCCGCGGGCGAAGCCGCGACCGCCGAACAGGTCGGAGAAGATGTGTTCCAGATCGTCCGACGCGAATCCTTCGGCGTGGGCGTAACGGGCGCCCGCCGGGCCTTCGGCGAAGTCGCGGTAATATTGGCGCTGCGGCCGTTCCTGACCGGAGTCGTCGATCTCCCCGCGGTCGAAGCGGGCACGCTTGTCGGCATCCGACAGCAGGCTGTAGGCGGCGCTGATGTCCTTGAAGCGCTGCTCGGCCTCCGCCTTGCCGGGGTTTAGGTCGGGATGATGCTTCTTGGCCAGCTTACGGTAGGCCTTGCGGATTTCGTCGTCCGAAGCGGTGGGGGATACGCCCAGAATCTCGTAAGGATTGCTCATGGCGATGACCGTGATTGGAAAGCGGGGGTCAGCGGCTGATGGGTGAGCACGTTCGACGTGTATGTGTTCGACGCTCCCCCGCAAATCAAGAGGGTTGGCCTTTCGTTCGGCGCACGGCGCCTGTGCTTGCGGCCGGGATGACGACGGGGCGGCGCGCGCCAATATGAGGCGGGCCGGACTTGGGTCCGGTCGAACGGTTCCAAAGGGAGATGGTCAGGGAGGAAGCCCCCGTCATGCCGCACACGCACCGGTCCTTCATGCCCACGGATCAGGCGGCCGCCGACCTGCGGCGGCGCCACAAGATCGCGAACGTGTTGCAGTCCCTCCTTCTGCTCGGCGGCATGGTGATGTTGTTGGCGCTGTGCGGGATGATCCTGGCGGGGGTGGAGGGGGTGCTGTGGGCGCTGCTCGGCGGAGCGATCAGCCTGCTGTTCAGCCCGCGCCTGTCGCCGCGCATGGTGCTCGGCATGTTCGGTGCCCGCCGCCTGACTTACGCGGAGGCCCCGGTCCTGTTCGACGCGCTGGCCGCCATCGCCCGGCGGGCGGAGCTGCCCGCGGTGCCGGAGCTGTGGTACGTCGCCAGCCCGGCGTTGAACGCCTTCGCCGTGGGCAGCCGCCGCCGCTCGGCCATCGCGGTCACCGACGGGCTGCTGCGCGCGCTCAGCCTGCGCGAGCTGGCCGGCGTGCTGGCCCACGAGGTCAGCCACGTGCGCAACAACGACCTGACCGTGATGGGGCTCGCCGACACGGTGACCAGCCTGACCCGGCTGATGTCGGTCTTCGGCATGGCCCTGCTGATTCTCAACCTGCCTCTGCTGATGATGCGGCAGGAGGCGGTTCCCTGGCTGCTGGTGCTGCTGCTTATCGCCGCACCCTGGATCGGCGTCCTTCTGCAACTCGCCCTGTCGCGCACTCGGGAGTTCGACGCCGATCTCGATGCCGCCCACCTGACCGGTGACCCGGAGGGCGTCGCCTCTGCGCTCGCCCGGATCGAGCGGCTTCAGCACGACCCGTGGGAGGGGCTGCGCTTTCCCGGCCGCCGCCGGGCGCAGAACATCCCGTCCCTGCTGCGCACCCACCCGGACACCGAGGAGCGGGTGCGCCGCCTGATGGCGCTGCGTACCCCGCCGCCGGTCCTGCCGGGGCTCGATGCCCACCCTCTGCACACCCGGCCGCACCTCGCCATGCCGGCGGCGGTGCGGCGCCCGCGCTACCGGATCGGCGGCTACTGGTACTGAAGGTTACAAGGCCGGCGTCCGCCTCTCCTGGACTCACGCTGCCCGGCTGGGTAGAACCGACGGGCGCGGTCGGGCAATTTTCCCAAATCCCAGGCTTGTCCGGGGACGGCGGAGCGCCCGCGGCGGTCGGTTGGCTACAGAAGGCGGGTCCCCTCCATGACCTTTCAAGGGCGTTTGGTCCTCCTGATCTCCGGGCTGGTGACGCTGGCGGTGGCGCTGGTTACGATTCTGCTGGCCTGGACGACCCATTCGGCGATCCAGACGCGGGTGGAAGCGGACGGCCGCGGCGCGGCGACCCTGCTGGCCCGCAGCGCCACGCTGGCGCGCGAGGTTCCGCGCGACGTGGAGGCGCTGCTGGGCGACCGGCTGCTGTCGGAGGCGACGCTCGCCGCCCACCTCGTGGCGGTGATGGAGGCGGGCAAGGCGCCGGTCAAGGCGGTGACCGACCGGCTGAAGGCCGTCGCGGACGGCGGCGGGCCGGACGAGATCTGGGTCACCGACAACCGGGGCCGCGCCTATCTGCACAACATTCCGGGTCCCGACATCACCTTCGGCCCCGACTCCCGGGCGCAGCCGCGCCAGGCGCCCTATTACGGCCTGCTGAACCGCGCGCCGGAAAAGGTGGTGACCGACGCCGCCACCGAAGGCGGCAAGCTGATGAAGTTCGCCGGTGTGGCCGGCGTCGACAAGCCGCGCATCGTCCAGGTCGGTGCCGACGTGCGCCGGCTGGGCGACATCGCCCGGAAGGCCGGAGTGGACGGCGTGATGGCCTCCCTGCTGGCCGGCGGCACGGTGGAGGGCGCGTGGCTGCTGGAGCGCGACGGCCGTCTCGCCGTGCATGCCACCGGCCCCAGCGCCGGACCGCTGTCGGAGCGGGCGGTCGAGGCGGCGAAGGCCGCGGCGGCGGCCGGCGAGACCGGCCTTCTGCGTGAGGGCGACCGGCTGACCGCCTTCGCCCCGGTGCCGGCAGCGGTCGGGCAGGGGGCGGCCGGGCAGGGAGCGGGGATCGCGGTGGTTCGCCTGCCGGTGGAGGACCTGTCCTCGGTGGTCGGCCGCCATGTGAAGATCGGCGTGCTGGTCGGTCTGCTCGTCCTGGCGGCGGGCGTCTACGGCGCCGTCCGCTTCGCGCGCAGCCAGATGGCCCCGATCGAGCGGCTGGGCGAGGCCGTCGCCGCGGTGGAGGCCGGGCGCTTCAACCCCTTTACCCTGAACGAGGCGATGGAGCGCAACGACGAGATGGGCCGCCTCGCCCGCGTCTTCCGCAGCATGGCGCTGGAGGCGTCCTACCGCGAGGAGACGTTGGACGCCCAGCTTCTGATGCGCACGGCCGAGCTGGAGACCCGCACGGAGAAGCTGGCCGCCGCCGAACATCTGATCGAGGAGGAGCAGCGCGCCGCCCGCGACGTGCAGGCGAACCTGCTGCCGCAGCAGCTTCCCGCCGGGCGGGACAGCCAGTTCTTCGGCCTGCTGGTCCCCGGCCCGGCGGTCAGCGGCGACTTCTACGACGTGATCGAGCTGGACGAGCGTCATTGCCTGCTGGTGGTGGCCGGCGTGTCCGGCTGGGGCGTGCCGGCGGCCTTCCTGATGCTGCTGGTGCGCGGCGCGATCCGCGAGGCGGCGGCCCGGCCCGGCATGACTCCCGCGGCCATCCTGGCGGCGGCCAACGACCGGCTGTGCGGGCAGAGTCCGTTCGACGGCTTCGCCACCGCTTTCGTCGCCCTCTACGACCGCGAGACCGGGATGCTCAGCCATTCCAGCGCCGGCAACCGCGCGCCCTGCCGCATCCGGGCGGACGGCAGCGTCCTGACCCTGGCCGACGCCGGCGGCCCGGCGCTGGGCGTGCGCAAGGGCATCCCCTACGGCGAGGCGGTGACCCGGCTGGAGCAGGAGGACACGCTGTTCCTGTGCACCGAGGGCGTGCTGCGCGCGGTGAACGCCCAGCGCGAGCCGTTCGGCGAGGAGCGTCTGGCCGCCGTCCTGCACCAGGGGCGCGGCCTGTCGGCGCGCGACCGCTCCGAACTGCTGCTGCGCGCGGTGGAGGCCCATGTCGGTCCGGGCGGGCAGACCGGCGACATCGTGTGCCTCACCGTGCGTCGCCTGTTGCCCGCGTCCGAACTGGCGCCGGAGTCCGAAGCGGCGGTGTGATGCCCTTCGGCGACGTCCGGCTGCGAGTGAGTTTCCTCTGATCGGAGTGACCCGGCTGTCCCGCCGGGTCATCCGTGCGACCACGGCGCGGAGCCACGCGGCACCCCCATCTCAGTCCTGGGTTCCGCCGTTCAGCTTCGGTTCAGTCGCCCCCGGACAGGATCGGCAGGACTTGCCTGTTTCTGCCGATGAGGGGACTTCCGATGTCCAACGCTTACTCCGAGGCCGCCGCCCGGCCGCCCGTCAAGACCCGCCCCGTCAAGACCCGCTACGACGGGGTGATGCTGTTCCTGCACTGGAGCGTCGCCCTGCTGATCCTGGTGGCCTTCGTCATCGCCCAGGGGCGCGGGCTGGTGCCCCGCGGGCCGGAGCGGACCGCCCTGATGGACCTCCACCGCTCGCTCGGCGTGCTCGTGCTGGCGCTGGTGGCGCTGCGCATGGTCTGGCGCGCCGTCAGCCCGCCGCCGCCGATGTCCGCTGACACCGCTCCGCTGCTCCTGTTCGCCGCCAAGGCCGGGCATCTGGCGCTCTACGCCCTGATGATCGCGGTGCCGCTGGCCGGCGTGACGATGACCCAGGCCCATGGCCATCCCGTCGCCTTTTTCGGCCTGTTCACCCTGCCGACGCTGGTGGGGGAAAACCATGCCTTTGGCGACACGCTGGAGAAGCTGCACGAACTTTTCGGCACCGCCATCATCGTGCTGGCCGGACTGCACGCGGCGGCGGCCCTGGTCCACCAATATGTCCTGAAGGACGGGACACTGAGCCGCATGCTTCCCTGGGGAAACCGCTGAGATGAGAAAAGGGCGGGCGGCGCCGGCACCGGAATGCCGGTGGGCGCCACCCGCCGAGTGGTGAGGTCCTGCCTCCTCCATGGATGGACCCATGCTCGGGTCCCCCATGGTCTGATGAACCCGCCCAAGCGGCTTCTCTTCCCGACGCAATGGCGGTACCGCCCCCCGCTTTGACGCACCGCCCCTGTTTTCCGGCTGTCCAGCGGGGGAGGTGATGCGTTGACGGGTAAGGCGATTCGTATGGCAGCGGGAGCTGCGTTGCTGGCGTCGGCGCCCGCCGGGGCGGTGCCGTTCGACCGGGTGTTCGTCTTCGGCGACAGTCTGTCCGACACCGGCCGGGTCTATGAGCTGACGCGCGGCGGCATTCCGCAGAGCCCGCCCTATTACGACGGGCGTTTCTCCAACGGCCCCGTCTGGGTCGAGCGGCTGGCACCGCTGATCGGCAGTCAGCCCGACCAGAAGACCAATTTCGCCTATGGCGGTGCGGAGACCGGCACCCTGTCGCAGACCGGCGTTCCCGGCATCCAGGGGCAGGTCGGGCAGTTCCTGTTCAGCCGCCCCAGCGGGACCGGTGGCGGGCTGTTCGCGGTCTGGGCGGGCGGCAACGACTATTTCAACCGAGTCTCCGCCGGGTCGGACCCTGCGGGCCTCGTCACCCAGACGGTCGGCAACATCGTCACCACGGTGGAGCGTCTGGCGGCGCTCGGCGGAAAGACCTTCCTGGTGCCGAACCTGCCGGACCTCGGCACGGTGCCGGACACCCGCAATTCCGACCGCGCCGCCCTGCTGAACGCCGTCACCACCTCCCACAACACGCTGCTCTCCCAGGCGATGGCCGACGTGGAGAAGCGGCTGGGAGTCACCGTCGTGGTGGCCGACGTCAACGCGCTGTACCGCGCGGTGGCGGCCAACCCCACGGCCTACGGCTTCACCAACACCATGACGCCCTGCCTGTCGGACAACGCGCCGACCGGCGCCTGCGGGACCGAGGCGCAGGCCGACCAGACCGTCTATTGGGACGAGATCCACCCGACCCGCGCCGCCCATTTGCTGATCGCGCAATACATGCAGGGCGCTCTGCTCGCCCTGAACGACGCGGCGGAGACGGTGGCGATGCAGCCGGAGCTGGCCTTCGAGGCGACGCGGAGCTGGCATCGCGCGCTGCTCGGTTCCATCGCCGGCCCCTCCGCGACGCGGGTGGAGGCGCCGCTCGGCAACGGGGAGCTGAAGGCGTTCCTGATCGGCGACGCCGCCTGGGGGCGTCTCGGCGGCACGGCGGAGCGGCAGGGCTTCCGCTTCAACACCCAGTCGGGCGGCGTCGGCGCCGAACTGCCGGTCGGGCCGGCGTCGCGCGTCGGGCTGTCGGTCGGCGGGTCGCGCGGCCACGCCAAGCTCGACGAGGGGGCTGGCACGCTGGACATGACCAGCACCATCATCGGCCTGCACGCGGTGACCGAGGCGCGGGGATTCCAACTGGCGGTGGCGGGCAGCGTCTCCTTCGACCGCTACGGCGACATCGACCGCACCACCGGCTTCGCGCCGTTCCCCAACGCCTCGGCGGACACGGACGGGCGGACCTACGCCCTGTCGGTCGCCGGGGGCTACACCGCGCAGCTCGGGCCGATGGCGCTGGGGCCGCGGCTCGGCCTGCGCTACATCCACACGCGCATCGACGGCTATCAGGAGAGCGGCGCCGGCCTGCTGTCGCTCGGCGTCGAGCGGCAGAGCGCCGAATCGCTGGAGAGCAGCGTCGGGGCCGAAGCCTCCACCGTCGTGGAGATCGGGCGGACGGTGCTTCAGCCCAGCCTGGGCATCGCCTGGGAGCACCAGTTCGCCGAGGACGCGCGCACCGTCACCGTCCGCCTGCCCGGCGGGGCCGCCAACAGCGTGAGCCCGAGCGGCGACGGCCGCAACTCCCTGGTGATCGGCGCCGGCCTGTCGGCCCAGCTCTGGCAGGCGGTCGGCGCCACGGTCGGCTACCGCGGTGAACTGTCGGGGGCGGACGGCCACAACCACGCCTTCACCGCCCGCTTGCGCATGAGCTTCTGAGGAAACGCCTGTTCCATCCTTCCGGAAGGCTTTTTCCTGCTGGCGTTGCGGCGCCGCAAGAGGAACAATCGGTGCCGGTGCGTCGCCCCCGGGCACGCCCGCCCGAACAAGAACAACGGCCCGGACAACGACAAAGGGAGGAGTTTCATGGCCTACAAGCACATCCTCGTGCATCTCGATTCCGGACCGCAGGTGGAAACCCGCCTCGACGCGGCCATCGCGCTGGCCAAGACCAGCGGCGCCTTCCTGCGCGGCCTGTTCGCCCAGCCGGACCGCAGCGCCACCAGCGTCATCGCCCGCCGCTCCAGCGACCATCTGGAACAGGCCGCCGCCCGCAGCGAGGCGATGTTCCGCGACAAGCTCCAGGCGTCGGGCCTGCAGGGCCAGTGGCACGGCCTGACCCACGGCGAGCACAACCACGTCATCCGCGAGGTCATCATCTGGTCGCGCTTCGCCGACCTGACGGTGCTCGGCCAGTTCGACCGCAGCGCCCCCGCCGACGGCGTGGCGCCGGAGGAGTTGAACGAGCAGGTGGTGCTGAATTCGGGCCGCCCTGTGCTGGTGCTGCCCTTCGCGGGCACCTTCCCGGTGATCGGCAAGCGCGTCGCCGTCGCCTGGAACGCCGAGCGCGAGGCCGCCCGCGCCCTGTCCGACGCCATGCCCTTCCTCCAGGCCGCCGACGAGGTCACCGTCATCACCGTGCTGACCCAGGCCGCCCCGCCGGCCGGGACGGAGCCGCAGCGCATCGGCCTGCTCGACCATCTGGCGCTGCACGGCGTGACGGCCGACCAGACGCATTTCACGGTGACCGACATCGGCGCCATGGACGCGCTTCTTGCCCGCAGCATCGATTCCGGGGCCGATCTGCTGGTGATGGGCGCGCACGGCCATTACGGCTTCCCCTTCCTGCACCGCGGCGGCGGGACGCGCCATGTCCTGCGCACCTGCCCGGTGCCGCTGCTGCTGTCCCACTGACGCCGTTCGGTTGACGGAAACAGGCGGCGGGCTTTCCTCCGCCGTGCCGGGCGGCCATGTAGAGGCTGTCCCGGCACCGGCTGGAGAGCGTGCATGTCCTGGCTCCGAGTCTTCCTGATCGCCTGTCCCGTCATCGTCCTGGCGGCGCTGTTCGTCGCCTGGGCGGCGACGGGCTTCGACCTGTTCGGCCTCAGCCTGCCGGGCCTGCTCGCCCTGGTCGGCGGCGCCGTGCTGACCAGCGCCGTCGCCATCGGGCTGATGGCCCTGGTTTTCCTCAGCAACCGCAGCGGCCACGACGAGGCGGCGGGCCGCCCCGATCCCACGGACGGGCCGGACCGGCTCTGAAGCCCTGACCCCGAAAGGGGCCATCGGCCCTTTCTTCCGTCTGATGTCCGCATGGTCGGCGGAACGCCTGCGACTCCCCACCGTTGCTGAAGGGACGAAAAAGCCCCGGTTCTTGCGGCCGGACGGGCCATGCCTGTGGCCGGGGCGGGAAGGAGGGGAACGCCGCGATGGATGAACACCGCATCCGCCACCGTGCTTACGAGATCTGGGAGCAGGAGGGCCGCCCCGAAGGCCGCCGCGCCGAGCATTGGGAGCGGGCCTGCCGCGAACTCCAGGAGGAGGACGAGCGGGCGAAGGAGCAGGGTTCCGAACCGCGCGACCGCGCCCAAGCTTCCGCGGATACCGGCGCCGGCATCTGACGTCCATCACAGCCATTCCTCCAAGGAGACGCCATGCCGCCCCGCCGTGATCCCGCTTCCTTCATGTGGTCGGAGGCCGTCGAACTGCTGGACCGTGCCGAGCGGCTGCACCGCCAGTTCTTCCGCCCGGCCCCGCCCGGCCCGCGCCGCGCCTGCTGGACCCCGCCCATCGACGTCTACGAGACGGAGGACGCGGTGACCATCGTCGTCGCCCTTCCCGGCGTCGGCGCAGAGCAGCTTCACGTCGCCGTCGAGGACGGCGTTCTGGTGGTTGCCGGGGAGCGGACCCTGCCGCTGGGTTGCGACGGGATCATCCACCGGCTTGAGATTCCCCACGGCCGCTTCGAGCGGCGGATCGAGCTGCCCGCCGGGGCCTTCCGCATGGGACGGCACGAGCTGTCGGCGGGCTGCCTCGTGCTGACGCTCGACAAGATGGGATGAAGGACGTCCAATGACTGATGAGCACGCTGCCGAAGCGACGCCGACTCCCCAGACGCCGCCAGCCTCGCCGCCCGCTTCCGAGCTGCCGGAGGATGTGATCCCGGTCATCCCCGTCCGGAACCTCGTGCAGTTTCCGGGGGTGGTGCTGCCGGTGACGGTCGGGCGGGCGCGCTCGGTCGCCGCGGCGCAGGAGGCGGCCCGCACCGAACGGCCGGTCGGCATCCTGCTCCAGCGCGACGAGGCGGTGGAGGACCCGACCGGAGCCGACATGCACCGCGTCGGCACGACCGCCAGCATCCTGCGCTACGTCACCACGCCCGACGGCTCGCACCATCTGGTGTGCCAGGGGCAGCAGCGCTTCCGCATCGTCGAGTGGGTGCCCGGCCATCCCTTCATGGCCGCCCGCGTGGAGATGGTGGAGGAAAGCGACACCGCCACGCCGGAGGTCATGGCCCGCTTCCTGAACCTGCGCAACGAGGCGGTGGAGGCGCTGCAACTGTTGCCCCAGGCCCCGCAGGAGCTTCTGGCCGCCGTGCAGGCCATCGAAAGCCCCGGCGAGCTGGCCGACATGACCGCCAGCTACATGGACCTGAAGCCCGCCGAGAAGCAGGAGGTGCTGGAAACGTTCGACCTGCCGGAGCGACTCGACAAGGTCGGCGGCCTGCTCGCCCGGCGGATCGAGGTGCTGCGGCTGTCGCGTGACCTTCGCGAGCGCACCCGCGAGGCGATGGACGAACGCCAGCGCGAGTATCTGCTGCGCGAGCAATTGCGCGCCATCCAGAAGGAGTTGGGCGAGGCCGACGAGGGGCGTCAGGCCGAGATCGGAGAGCTTCAGGACGCCATCGCCAAGGCCGGCATGCCGCCCGACGTCCGCGAGCACGCCGAGAAGGAGCTGCGCCGGCTGGAGCGCATGCCGGAGGCCGCGGCGGAATATTCGATGGTGCGCAGCTACCTGGACTGGCTGATCGAGATGCCGTGGGATCGCCGGTCGGAGTCGCGCATCGACATCGCCGAGGCGCGCCGCATCCTGGATGAGGACCATTACGGGCTGGAGAAGGTCAAGCGCCGCATCCTGGAATTCCTGGCGGTGCGCAAGCTGAACCCGGAGGGGCGCAGCCCCATCCTGTGCTTCGTCGGTCCTCCGGGGGTGGGCAAGACCTCGCTCGGCCAGAGCATCGCGCGGGCGACCGGGCGGGCCTTTGCCCGCGTCTCGCTGGGCGGCGTCCATGACGAGAGCGAGATCCGCGGCCACCGCCGCACCTATGTCGGGGCGCTTCCCGGCACCATCGTCCAGGCGATCCGCAAGGCGGGGACGCGCGACTGCGTGCTGATGCTGGACGAGATGGACAAGCTGGGGCAGGGGTTCCACGGCGATCCGTCGGCCGCCCTGCTGGAGGTGCTGGACCCGGAGCAGAACGCGACCTTCCGCGACCATTACCTGGGCGTGCCCTTCGACCTGTCGAAGGTGATGTTCATCGCCACCGCCAACATGCTGGACACCATCCCCGGCCCGCTGCGCGACCGCATGGAGGTGATCGAGCTGTCCGGCTACACCGAGGACGAGAAGCTGGAGATCGCCAAGCGCTACCTGCTGGCCCGCCAGCTCGCCGCCAACGGGCTGACGGCGGAGCAGCTGGAGATCCCCGACGACACGCTGCGGGCGATCATCCGCGACCACACGCGGGAGGCCGGGAACCGCCAACTGGAACGGCTGATCGGCGCGGTCGGGCGCTACGCCGCCGTGCGCATCGCCGAGGGTGAGGTCGAGCGGATGCGGGTCGAGCCGGCGGACCTGACGGCGATCCTCGGGCCGCCGCGCTTCGAGAACGACGTGGCGATGCGCACCAGCGTGCCCGGCGTGGCGACCGGCCTCGCCTGGACCCCGGTCGGCGGCGACATCCTGTTCATCGAGGCCAGCCGCTTTTCCGGCTCGGGCCGGCTGATCCTGACCGGCCAGCTGGGCGAGGTGATGAAGGAGAGCGCCCAGGCCGCCCTCAGCCTCGTCAAGTCGCGGGTGAAGGACCTCGGCCTCGACCCGGAGGGGCTGGACCGCTTCGACATCCACATACATGTCCCGGCGGGGGCCATTCCGAAGGACGGGCCGTCCGCCGGGGTGGCGATCTTCACGGCGCTGGTGTCGCTTCTGTCCGGGCGCTGCATCCGCTCCGACACGGCGATGACCGGGGAGATCAGCCTGCGCGGTCTGGTGCTGCCGGTCGGCGGCATCCGCGAGAAGGTGGTGGCCGCCCAGCGCGCCGGGCTGAAGACGGTGATGCTGCCCGCCCGCAACCGCAAGGATTTTGACGACATTCCGGCGGCGGCGCGCGAGCGGCTGAGCTTCGTCTGGCTGGAGCGGGTGGACGACGCCGTTCGCGCCGCCCTGGTGTCGGAGTCCTCCGCGGAGGCGGCGGAGCGCAAGGCCGGGTAGCGTCTCCGCCGGGTCCGGAACCCTTGCGCACCGGGGGTGCGGTGCGCCACATGAAAGGCGCGCCCGCACGGAGCGCGCACAGGAGACGATCATGACGCCCGAGGAACGCACCCTCCTATCCGATCTGTTCACGCACCTGCGCGAGGTGGAGAACCAGCCCCGCGATCCGGAGGCGGAACGCTTCATCCAGCAGATGATTCAGGGCCAGCCCGCCGCCGCCTACTACATGGCGCAGTCGGTCCTGGTCCAGCAGCAGGCGCTGACCGCCGCCCAGCAGCGCATCGAGGATCTGGAGCGGCAGGTGAGGGAGGCGCAGTCCCGCGCCCAGCAGACCCAGACCCAGCCGTCCGGCGGCAGCTTCCTGTCCAACGCACTCGGGCTGGGGCGCAGCTCGTGGGCCGGCGGGGGCAACCGCCCGGCGGAACAGCGGCCGGCGCCGATGCCCCCGCCGCGCAGCCCGTGGGGCGCCGCTCCGCAAGCCGGCGGGCAGCCCGGCTACGGCCAGCCCGCCTATCCGCCCCAGCCCGGCTACGCCCCGCAGCCCGGCTTCGGCCCGCAGGGCTACGCGCCGCGCGGCGGAGGGTTCCTGAGCGGCGCTGCCCAGACCGCGGCGGGCGTCGCCGGCGGCATGCTGGCGGCCAGCGCCATCTCGTCGATGCTCAGCCATTCGCCGGGGCCGTTCGGCGAGGCCGCCGCCGCCGCGGGGCAGACGGCCAGCCAGGGCGAGACGGTCATCAACAGTTATTACGGCGACTCCGCCGACCAGGGCGCGGATCAGGGCCTCCCGCCGGAGGACAACAACCTCCAGAACGTCGACTATCAGACCGACGATTCCTCGTTCGATGACGGCGGCGGTGACTCCGGCGGCGACGACAGCTGGATCTGACCTTATTCAGTCCTTAGCGGAAGGCGTGCCAACCTTTGGGAAAGGTGCGGTGCGCCTTCGTGCCGCCATCACAGTTAATATAAATTAAACAGTTAGGTCCCTACGGTGCGTCGGGCAAGGAAGGCCGTGCTCCCCCGATCCCCACGCAGAACCGAGGCCCATGACGACGCTCGTTCAGCCCCAGCCGACCGAAGACGCCGAGCGCAACGACGCTGAGCGCAAGGTCTCCGCCACCCAGATGTACCATGAGGTGGCGCGGATCATCGAACGGATGCACCGCCGGTTCCTCGACGTTCTGCGGATCGAGCTGTCCCGCATCGGCATCGACGACATCAGCCCGGTGCAGGTCATGATGCTGCTGAACATCTCCAACGGAGAGATCAGCGTGCGCGACCTGATCGAGCGCGGCTACTACCTCGGTTCCAACGCCTCCTACAACCTGAAGCAGCTTGTGGACAGCGGCTATGTGGACCGCTCCGCCTCGCCGCGCGACAAGCGCGCCGCCCGGCTGAAGCTGTCGCCCCGGGGGCTGGAGCTGTGCGAGAGGCTGCGCCACATGGCGTCCGTCCATTCCGACGGTCTGATCCGCACCGACGGCGACAGCCAGGACTTCGAGGTCACCTACCGCACGCTGCGCCGCCTGGAGCGCAAATGGACGGACGTCATCCGCTCCGACGAAACGGAAATCCTCTAACGCGCATTGACCTCCCTCAGTGTGCGCGGCGGCACGCCGTGCCACGGTGCTCCCGCTGAGCTTTGAGGGGGATGTGGGATGAAGTTCGCCGTCGGCACGCAGGATTACCGCAGCATCGCCACCCATGGCGGCCGCACCCGCCGTTTCCTGGTCTTCGAGGCCGAGGCGGGCGGCGACCCTGTCGAAGTCCAGCGGATTGAACTGGCTGAAGACGAGGTGCTCCACCTCGCCGGCGACGGGCGCCCCCATCCCATCGATGAGGTGCGGGTGGTCATCACCGGTTCCTCCGGCGAGGGCTTCATCAATCACATGAAGCGCCGCGGCATCGAGCCGGTGACCACGTTGGAAACCGACCCGGTGAAGGCGATCCGCGACTGGTTCGCGGGCACCGTCAAGACGGCGCCGCCGCCCGAGCATCCCCACGAGCATCACGACCACGGCCATCACGACCACGACCTTGGTGACGCCCCGCATGAGTGCCACGGGGCGCCGGCCTGAGTCATCAAGCCGGCTCAGTTCTCATGCCGGCCGAGTCGTTACACGGGAAAGGACACGCTGGCGGTGGTGCCGGCGGCGTCGCTTTCCGTGTTCAGCGTGTCGCCGAGCTGGGCGGCCAGGGCTTCGGCCAGCATCAGCCCGTCCTCCGCCGTCGTGTCGAAACCGGCGGGCAGAGCGCGCCCGTTGTCCTCGACGATCAGGCGGGCGCGCCCGTTGTTCTCCTGCGTCACCGACACGCGGATCCAGCCCTGTTCCGGAAAAGCGTGGTGCAGGCTGTTGGTGATCAGCTCCGCGGTGATCAGACCCAGCGGCATGGCCTCGTACAGGCCGATCTGGATGGGATCGCTCTTCACCTCGATGGGCACGTTGGCGAGGCCACCGGGCGTCCCGTGCTTCACCGCGTCGGCGAGCGATTCGATGTAGCGTCCCAGATTCACATGGGTGCCGGTGCCCGATTCGTGGAGCTGGCGATAGAGGATGGCCAGCGCTTCGATGCGCACGAGGGTCTGCTCGTAGGCGGCGCGGGCGTCCGGGTCGCGGATGCGGCCCGTCTGCAGCTTCAGCAGGCTGATGACGAGCTGAAGGCTGTTCTTGGCCCGGTGCTGAAGCTCGCGCAGTTCGGCCTCAAGCTCGCGGATGCGTTCCGCGATTGGGTCCTCCGGCGCTCCCGAACCGGTTGCGGGGCGATCAGCAGGCAGGGCGACCGGCTGGAACCGGAGGGGATTGGGCATCACGCAATTCTCGGCTGAGGCTGGGCACTGTTTTACTTAGGTACAGAACAATTTATGCGCTTAAACCCACTCCCGAATTGGTTCTGAGGAAGTAACCCTCTGCGCATATCCAATTCGTTCGTTCACGTTCGGACGGAGGGGCAGGGCTTATGAGCCCGGCGGACAATAGGTCGGAATCATGGGCAGGCGGGGCAAGCCGGAAAATGCGTTTCCCTGGTCGCCCCGTCGTGGCATGAGTGCCGCCATGCGTTTGAGAACCCTGGTGATTCCTCTCTGCGCCCTGCTGGCGGTGGCCGGCGGTTGCGCTGCGGTGGCCGGCAATGGCGGGCCGGTCGAGCCTTCCGTTCCGGTTGCGCTGGACCCGGACCGCCCGGCTCATCCGGAGGTCGGCGCCCTGCGATTCCGTGGTGCCCTTCGTTTGCCCGATGGGGCGGGCGTGGCAGGCTTGTCCGGCCTGTGGGTCAGCGACTCGGGCGACCGTTTCGTTGCCGTTTCGGACAACGGCAGGAGTGTCGCGGGGCGGCTGTCCTACGACGCCCAGGGGCGTCTGGCGGGTGCCGGAAACTACGATGTCCGTCCCCTGATCCTCGATAAGAGCCCGGACTACCGCGGCCGGCGCAACGACTCGGAAGACCTCGTCCGCCTGCCGGACGGCGGCTGGCTGGTGCCGTTCGAGCGCAACCACCGCATCCTCCGCTACGACGGCGTCGACCGGCCCGAGGGAACCCCGCGGAAGCTTCCGGTGCCGCCCGGTCTGGAAAACGCCCCCGCGAACGGCGGGGTCGAGGCACTGGCGGCTCTGGCCGACGGCCGCATCCTGGCCATCGAGGAGGGGGACGACAACGGCGTCCGGGAACGCCACGCCTGGATCGCTCCCGCTGATCTGAAAACGCGCGGCGACTGGCAACCGCTGACCTACCGCGCGGCTCCGCGCTTCCGCCCCACGGCGGCGGCACCCCTGCCGGACGGCGGAATGCTGGTGCTGGAACGGCGGGTGTCCCTGCTGGGCGGCTGGGCGGCGCGCATCGTCCATGTGCCGGCGGACTCGCTGCGCGGCGGCGCGACGATGGATGGAGTGGAGTTGGCGCGGCTGGAACCACCGCTGCTGACCGACAATTTCGAAGGGTTGGCGGTGCGCCCCGGCCCGGACGGCGACCTGCTGGTCTACATCGTTTCCGACGACAACCGCAGCCCGCTCCAGCGGACCTATCTGATGATGTTCCAGCTGCCGGCCAACGCCCTCAAGCCCACCGTCGCGGGGCGCTGACCGGACGAGACGCGCCCCGCGGAACGCGGCGTGGATCAGAAGTTGGCGTAGGGGCCGCCCTGGCTGGGCATGTCGGAAGTTCCCGGCGCCCCCGGATTGCCCATCGGCTCGCGGTGATGATGGACGCGGGCGATGCTCGGGGCGAGGTCCTGGAGCTCGATGAAGTTGTCGGCCTGACGGCGCAGCTCGTCGGCGACCATCGGCGGCTGTGACCGTACGGTGCTGATGACGCTGACCCGCACGCCCTTGCGCTGCACCGCTTCGACCAGGCGGCGGAAATCGCCGTCGCCGGAAAACAGCAGGATGTGGTCCACACGCTCGGCCATTTCCATCACGTCGATGGCCAGCTCGATGTCCATGTTGCCCTTGATCTTGCGCCGGCCGGAGGCGTCGGTGAACTCCTTGGTCGGCTTGGTCACCATGGTGTAGCCGTTGTAATCCAGCCAATCGACCAGCGGACGGATCGGCGAATATTCCTGATCCTCCACCAGCGCCGTGTAATAGAAGGCGCGCACCAGTCGTCCTTCCGAGGCGAAGCCGTCGCGCAGGCGCTTGTAGTCGATATCAAAGCCCAGGGACCGGGCAGCTGCGTACAAATTGGCGCCGTCGATGAACATCGCCAGGCGCTCTTCCTTATAAAAGAGCTTGGTAACATCCTTCGGCAAAGTCGTATTTCGATCCAATTCCGTAATCCTTCCACGATGGATTGAATTATATCTCAGGCATACGCGAAATTGCGATTCACCAGATAAGTAACGTAGGGGTTCGTCTTCGCGCGAGCAAGGGGGAGCGCGGGCAGGCGCGCGCTGCGAGCGGGGTACGGCGGGCGGACCCGACGAGGCTCGAAGCGCTTGCGCAGGCGCGAACGCATCAATATATTCGGTTGCCTTCGCAGATCCCGGAGTTGGTTTGGTATGGCCCGCGTTACCGTCGAAGATTGCGTCCTCAAGGTTCCGAACCGGTTTGAACTGGTCATGATGGCGGCCCAGCGCGCGCGCGAGATCGCGTCCGGCGCCCCGCTGTCGATCGACCGCGACAACGACAAGAACCCCGTCGTTGCCCTGCGCGAGATCGCCGATGAGACGGTGATGCTGGAGCATCTGAAGAACGCCCTGATCAAGGGTCACCAGAAGCATGTCGAGCCGGACGAGCCCGAAGAGGAGATCGTCGAGCTGATGGCCGGGGAGCACGACTGGGCCGCCCGCGGCGACACGTCGCTGGAGGACGAGGACGGGATGAGCGAGGCGGAGGAGGTCGGCGAAGGCGACGACCTGCTGTCCGACATGGAGAGCGACCCGGCGGCGGCCTTCGGCGAGACCGAGGACGACGTTGTCGGTCGCGATGCGGACGGGGATCTCTGACGCTGACCGATAGCGACCGGCCTTGGGGGGCGGTGGCCCCCCTTTCCGTCCAAGAACCAAGACATTTGCGAAACTTCATGGCGCACGCTGCGCCGGGTCGGGTGGCATGATCCGGCAATATGAGCTTGTCGAACGCGTCAAGGCGTACGACCCCTCGGCGGACGAGGAGTTGCTCAACCGCGCCTACGTCTTCTCCATGAAGGCGCACGGCTCCCAGACCCGCGCCTCGGGCGACCCCTACTTCCTCCACCCGCTGGAGGTCGCCGGCATCCTCACCCAGCTCAAGCTGGACGCCGGGACCATCGCGACGGCGCTGCTGCACGACACGGTCGAAGACACGGTCGCCACGCTGGAGGACATCGAGAAGCACTTCGGCAAGGAGATCGCCCGTCTGGTCGACGGCGTGACCAAGCTGTCGCGCCTGGAACTGCACAGCGAACAGGCCAAGCAGGCCGAGAATTTCCGCAAGCTGGTGCTGGCCATGTCGGAGGACATCCGCGTCCTTCTCGTGAAGCTGGCCGACCGGCTGCACAACATGCGCACGCTGTTCCATCTGAAGAACCCGGACAAGCGCAAGCGCATCGCCCGCGAAACGATCGAGATCTACGCGCCGCTCGCCGAGCGCATCGGCATGCACCAGGTCAAGGACGAGCTGGAGGATCTCTCCTTCGCGGAGCTGAACCCGGACGCCCGCGACAGCATCCTGGCCCAGCTCTCCCGCCTGCGCACCGAGGGTGAGAACCGCGTCCAGCGGATCATCCAGGAACTCCGCGGCACGCTGGCGGAGGAGGGTCTGCCCAACGCCGGCGTCACCGGGCGCGAGAAAACCGCCTATTCGATCTGGCGCAAGCTGCAGCGCAAGAATGTCAGCTTCGAGCAGCTGTCGGACATCATGGCCTTCCGGATCATGGTGGACACGGTGCCGGAATGCTATCAGGCGCTGGGCGTCATCCACGCCCACTATCCGGTCGTTCCGGGGCGCTTCAAGGACTACATCTCGACGCCCAAGCCCAACGGCTACCGCTCGCTCCACACCGGGGTGATCGGTCCGGAGCGCAACCGCATCGAGGTGCAGATCCGCACCAGCGACATGCACGAGATCTGCGAACTCGGCGTCGCCGCCCACTGGGCCTACAAGCAGGGTGATGCGCGCACCCAGCAGGGGCGGGAATACCGCTGGCTGCGCGAGCTTCTGGACATCCTGGAGCATGCCCAGAAGCCCGAGGAGTTCCTGGAGCACACCAAGCTGGAGCTGTTCCAGGACCAGGTGTTCTGCTTCACGCCGAAGGGCGACCTGATTGCGCTGCCGCGCGGGGCGACTCCGGTGGACTTCGCCTACGCCGTCCATTCGGAGGTCGGCGACCATTGCGTCGGCGCGAAGATCAACGGGCGGATGCTGCCGCTGCGCACGCAGCTGCAGAACGGCGATCAGGTCGACATCATCACGTCCAAGGCCCAGACCCCGGTTCCGGGCTGGGAGCGCTTCGTCGTCACCGGCAAGGCGCGGGCGCGCATCCGCAAGTTCCTGCGCACCCAGCAGCGCACCCAGTACATCGAGCTGGGCCGCGCCATCCTGCAGCGCCAGTTCAAGTCGGAAGGCTACGAGTTCTCGGAAAAGGCGCTGGAAGGCGTCATCAAGATCTTCCAGCAGCCGAGCGCCGACGATCTGCTGGCCAGCGTCGGGTCGGGTCTGCATTCGGGCCGCGAGGTCTTCCACGCCGTCTTCCCCGGCCACAAGCCGCACGTGGCGACGCCGAAGGAAGGCGACGACAAGAACGCCATCACGGTGCCCAAGCCCAAGCCGAAGGCGAAGGGCAACAACGCGCCGCTGCCGATCCGGGGCCTGATCCCCGGCATGGCGGTCCACTACGCCCGCTGCTGCCACCCGCTGCCGGGCGACCGCATCGTCGGCATCGTGACCACCGGCAAGGGCGTGACGATCCACACCATCGACTGCGAGACGCTGGAGAGCTTCCACGAGTCGCCGGAGCGCTGGATCGACGTCGCCTGGGACATCGGTCCGGACAGCCCGGAGGAGCATGTCGGGCGGATCTCGCTGGTGGTCAACAACGAGCCGGGCTCGCTCGGCACGCTGTCCACGGTCATCGGCAAGAACGGCGGCAACATCACGAACCTGAAGATCACCAGCCGCAACACCGACTTCTTCGAGCTGCTGATCGACATCGACGTGAAGGACGCCAAGCACCTGACCAACATCATGGCGGCCCTGCGCGCCACCCCCGCCATCAACGCGGTGGAGCGCGCCCGCGGGCGGTGAGGGCGCCCGCGCGGTTGTGCCTATCGGAAGCGCCCATCGGAAGCGAGGGAAGCATGTCCAGCCCGACCATCTTCAGCCGCCTGATCGCCGGGGAACTGCCCTGCGCCGTGGTGTACGAGGATGAGGAAACCTTCGCCTTCATGGACGCCGGGCAGGTCAACCCCGGCCATGTGCTGGTGGCGCTGAAGCGCCCGGCCCCGACCATCCTGGACGTGACGGAGGACGAGGCGGCTGCCCTGTTCCGCACCGTCCACAAGATCGCCCGCGCCGTCCAGGCGGCCTTTTCGCCGGAGGGGATCACGCTTCTCCAGACGAACAAGCCGGCGGGTTGGCAGACGGTGCCGCACATCCACGTGCATGTGGTCCCGCGCTATCAGAACGACGGCGCCGATCTGGTCTGGCCGCGCCATGACCCGCCCATCGAGGAGCTGAAGGCGCTCGCCGCGCGGATCGCCGCGCATCACGTCGTCGAATGACGGCGTGACGCGACGCCACGCCGCCGCTATATAGCAGGGAGAACCGGTGCCCGCCGGATGCAGGATGCGGGGCCGGCGCGACACCGGAGTTTCGAGCCTATGCCCCGCCCTCTGCGCCTCGGCGTGAACATCGACCATGTGGCGACCGTCCGCAACGCGCGGGGCGGGCGTCATCCCGATCCCGTGCGCGCGGCGAAGCTCGCCGCCGAGGCCGGGGCTGACGGCATCACCGCCCATCTGCGCGAAGACCGCCGCCACATCATCGATTCCGACATCGAGCGGCTGATGGCGGAGATCCGGCTGCCGCTGAATCTGGAAATGGCGGCAACGGACGAGATGCTCGCCATCGCGCTGCGCCACAAGCCGCACGCCTGCTGCCTCGTCCCGGAGAAGCGCACCGAAGTCACCACCGAAGGTGGGCTGGACGTCGCCGGGCAGATGGACAACCTCAAGCGCACCGTCGGCGAGCTCGGCGCCGCGGGCATCCGTGTCTCGCTGTTCATCGACCCGGAGCCGGCGCAACTCGACGCGGCGAAGGCTTTGGGCGCGCCCGTGGTGGAACTGCACACCGGCGCCTATTGTGACGCGCCCGCCGGGGCGGAACGCGCGGCGGAGCTGGAGCGGATCGTCCGGGCGGCGGCCCACGCCGAGTCCATCGGCCTGGAATGCCACGCCGGCCACGGGCTGACTTACGAGACGGTCGGGGCGGTCGCCGCCATCCCGACCATCGTGGAGCTGAACATCGGCCATTTCCTGATCGGCGAGGCGATCTTCGTCGGGCTGGGCAACACGATCCAGCGCATGCGCGCCGTGATGAAGGATGCCCGGGCGGCGGCGGGGAGCGCCTCATGATCCTCGGCATCGGGAACGACCTGATCGACATCCGCCGGATCGAACAGTCGCTGGACCGCTTCGGGGACCGTTTCATCGCCCGCATCTTCACCGACGTGGAGCGCGCCAAGTCCGAGCGCCGCGCCGGGGCCGCCGGCAAGCACAGCGCGCGGGCCGCGACCTACGCCAAGCGCTTCGCGGCCAAGGAGGCCTGCTCCAAGGCGCTGGGCACCGGATTCCGCGACGGCGTGTTCTGGCGTGACATGGGGGTGGTGAACCTGCCCTCCGGCCAGCCGACCATGCGCCTGACCGGCGGGGCGCTGGAGCGGCTGCAGGCGATCACCCCGCCGGGCATGCGGGCGCGCATCCACGTGACGCTGACCGACGAGTACCCGATGGCGGAGGCCTTCGTCATCATCAGCGCCGAACCGGCCGACACGTCCGCCGATACCTCCATCACCACCTCCACGGCACCCCCCGCATGACCATGAACAGAGAGACCGCCTTGACCGGCAAAACCAAAGAGACAGGCGGCTTTGCCGAGACGGTGAAGACGGTCTTCTACGCGGTCATCATCGCCTTCGGCGTGCGGACCTTCGCCTTCGAGCCCTTCAACATCCCGTCCGGGTCGATGATCCCGACGCTGCTGATCGGCGACTACCTGTTCGTGTCCAAATTCTCCTACGGATACAGCAAGTACACGGTCGGCTTCGGTCTGCCGCTGTTCGAGGGCCGCATCATGGGCCACGCGCCGGAGCGTGGCGACGTGGCCGTGTTCAAGCTGCCACGCGACAACAAGACCGACTACATCAAGCGCGTCATCGGACTGCCGGGCGACACCGTCCAGGTGACCGGCGGCATCCTGCACATCAACGGCCAGTCGGTGAAGCGCGAGCGGATCGAGGATTATGTGTCCCGCGACGCGCTGGGCCGCGAGGTCCGCATCGCCCAGTATGTGGAGACCCTGCCGGGCGGGCGCAGCCACCGCATCATCGAGGAGTCGGACAACGGTCCGCTCGACAACACCCCGGCCTTCAAGGTGCCGGCGAACCACCTGTTCATGATGGGCGACAACCGCGACAACTCGCTGGACAGCCGCGTCCCGTCGCAGGTGGGGTATGTCCCGATGGAGAATCTGGTCGGGCGCGCCGAATTCCTGTTCTTCTCGCTGGAGGACGGGACGCGCTTCTTCGAGGTGTGGCGCTGGCCGGCGGACCTGCGGTTCAGCCGCCTGTTCAACGCCGTGAAGTGAGCCCCGCACAGCACCGGGGCGCGGAGATTTATTGTTGTGAGCCCTGAAGAACGGGAGACCCCCATGGCGTCCGACGCGGACGTGAGCGCCGATTCCGCCGACCTTGCGGAGCTGGCCGCGGCCATCGGCCATCGCTTCGCCGACCCGCAGCGGCTGGCCGACGCGGTCACCCATCCCAGCCTGATGGGGCTGGAGCGCAACGTTCGCGGCGGACGGCCCGAGCAGGGGCCGGGCCTGGCCTATGAGCGGCTGGAGTTCCTGGGCGACCGGGTGCTCGGCCTCGTCATTGCGGAATGGCTGCTGGAGCGCTTCCCCAACGAACGCGAGGGCGCGCTCGCCAAGCGGCACGTCTCGCTGGTCCGGCGGGAGGCGCTGAGCCGTGTCGCCGACGCGCTGCGGCTGGGACGCTATCTGCGCCTGTCGCCGTCGGAGGCGCAGGGCGGCGGGCGCAGCAACAACACCATTCTGGCGGACGCCTGCGAGGCGGTGATCGGGGCGCTCTATCTGGACGGCGGCATGGACAAGGCGCGGGACTTCATCCGCACCGCATGGGCCGGGCAGATCGACCGCGCGGAGCCGCCGCCGCTGGATTCCAAGACGGCGTTGCAGGAATGGGCGCAGGGCAACGGGCGGCCCCTTCCCACCTATGAAATGATCGAGCAGAGCGGCCCGGCGCACGAGCCGGTGTTCCGCATCGCGGTCCGGCTGAAGGGCATGGAGCCGGTGACGGCCACCGGCCCATCCAAGCGGGTCGCCGAACGGAAAGCGGCCAGCGCCTTGCTGCGCCAATTGGGAGTGCAGGTCGATGACTGACGGCCGCGACAAGTTTGAAGACGACGATTTCGACGATAAGGACGAGGGCGTGAGCGAGAGCGTGGACGAGGGTGCCGACACTGGTGCCGAAGAGGGCGCCGAAGTGGCTGCCTATGTGCCCGAAAACCCGCGCTGCGGATTCGTCGCCCTGGTCGGCGCGCCGAACGCCGGCAAGTCGACCCTGCTGAACGCGATGGTCGGCTCCAAGGTGTCGATCGTCAGCTCCAAGGTGCAGACGACCCGCACGCGCGTGCTCGGCATCACCATCGCCGGCGACAGCCAGATCATCTTCGTGGACACGCCCGGCATCTTCAAGCCGAAGCGCCGTCTGGACCGCGCCATGGTGGCGGCGGCCTGGCAGGGGGCGGAGGACGCCGATCTGGTCGGCCTGCTGTTCGACGTTTCGCGCCGCAGCATCGACCAGGACACCCAGGGCATCATCGCCCGGCTGAAGGAGCAGGGGCGCAAGGCCATCCTGATCCTGAACAAGATCGACCTCGTGCCGCGCGAGAAGCTGCTGGGCCTCGCCGACAGCTTCAACCAGGAAGGCATCTTCACCGACATCTTTATGCTGTCCGCCTCGACCGGCGACGGGGTCGAGCATCTGCGCGGCTTCCTGGCCGCCCGCATGCCGGAAGGCCCGTGGCACTACCCGGAGGACCAGATCTCCGACATGCCGATGCGCCTCCTGGCGGCGGAGATCACGCGCGAGAAGCTGTTCCAGCAGCTTCACCAGGAACTCCCCTACGCGGCGACGGTCGAGACCGAGCAGTGGGAGGAGTTCGAGAACGGGTCGGTCAAGATCTCCCAGGTCGTCTATGTCCAGCGCGACAGCCAGAAGGCCATCGTGCTCGGCAAGCAGGGCTCCCGCATCAAGGCGCTGGGGCAGGCCGCCCGCACCGAGCTGGAGGAGATGCTGGAGCAGCGCGTCCACCTGATGCTGTTCGTCAAGGTGCGCGAGGACTGGGAGAACGATCCGGAGCGCTACGAGGCCTGGAACCTCGACTTCGGGGCGTCCTAAAGCACCGGTCAGGGTATAGGCGTGGGCGGGCGGTCACCCATATAGAGGGTCGATCGTCCATCCACTGACCGGCTGACCGTGCGCGTGCCCATTTTCAACGACCTGTACGACGCCGGCTCGCGCCTGTTGGGGCGGGCCGGCGATCTCGTTTCCGGCGGCATCCTCGAACAGGATGTCCGTCTCGGCGTCACCGGGCTGCGGCGGGCCGGCAAGACCGTGTTCGTCACCTCTCTGGTCGACAATCTGCTGAAGGCCGGGCGGCTTCCCTTCCTCGACGTGGTGTCCTCCGGGCGCTTCCAGGCGTCGCGCCTGCGCCCCCAGCCCGACGCCCAGGTTCCCCGTTTCGAGGTGGAGCAGCGGTTGGCCGAGCTGACCGGGCCCATTCCCCGTTGGCCCAAGGAAACGCAGGGCATCAGCCAACTCCGCCTGTCGATGCGCTACCGCCCGAATGCGGTGTTGAAGCGCACGGTGCAGCCGGTCGCCACGCTGAATCTTGACATCGTCGACTATCCCGGCGAGTGGCTGCTCGACCTGCCGCTGCTCCACCAGTCCTTCGCGGAATGGAGCGCGCTGACCCTGGAGCTGGCCGGTCGGGCGCCGCGCGACGAGCTGTCGGTGTCCTGGCGCGGCTGGCTCGCCACCATCGACACGGCGGCCCCGGCGGAGGAGGAGCAGGCGCGGCGCGGTGCGGCGCTGTTCACCGATTACCTGCACGCCTGCCGCCGTTCCGACAACCTGCTCAGCCTGATCCAGCCGGGGCGCTTCGTCGAGCCGGGCGACATGGCGAACGCGCCGCTGCTGACCTTCTGCCCGCTGCCGGGTGACCGGCCGCGCACCCGCGGGAGCCTGTGGGCGCTGATGGAGGACCGCTACGAGGCGTACAAGTCCAAGGTCGTCCGCCGCTTCTTCGCCGAGCATTTCGCCCGGCTCGACCGCCAGATCGTCCTGATCGACGTGCTGGGCGCGCTGAACTCCGGCCCCGCCGGCATGGCGGACATGAAGCGCGCCCTCGAACTGAGCCTGGAGCCCTTCCGCCACGGGTCCAGCAGTTGGCTGGACTGGCTGCTGGGCCGGAAGATCGACCGCGTGCTGTTCGCCGCGACCAAGGCCGACCATGTCGCCTCGCACCAGCACAACAGCCTGCGCCACCTGCTCGATCGTCTGGTGTCCGACGCCCGCGCCGGCATCCGCTTCGAAGGGGCGCAGGTGGAGACCATGGCCATCGCCGCCCTGAAATCGACCGAGACGGTGGTGACCGAGCATGAGGGGCGGCAGTTGCGCTGCGTGCGCGGCGTGCCGCTCGGCCGCGACCGCCCGACCGTGCTGTTCCCCGGCGAGATCCCCGAGGACGCCGACTTCCCGCCGGGGCAGGAGCGGCCCTACAACTTCATGGCCTTCCAGCCGCCCGCCGACCTCGCCCGCGAGGCGCGCGGCCTGCCGCACATCCGCCTGGATCAGGCCATGCAGTTCCTGCTGGGGGATTATCTGGAATGAGCGAGCGCACGCGCGACCGCCACTGGGTCCCGCCGATGGAACTGGACCCCACCCGCGCCGCCGCCGTCCCCGCGGCGGAGGAGGAGGCGATCATCGCCGGCCCTCTGGCGGGTTCGGCCGCGGAGCGCCTTCCCGCGCTGCTGGTGGAGAACCGCCCGAAAAGCCGGCTGGGCCGCTGGCTTGCCGGGTCGGTCGCGGCGCTGGTGCTGATCGCGCTGGGCTTCGACACCTGGGACCTGTTCAACCGTGCCTTCGCCACCAGTGCCGCTCTGGGCGTGCTGGTGGCCACCGCTGTGACGGTGGCCGGTGGGGCGGCGCTGGCGATGCTGCTGCGCGAACTGCGCGCGCTGCGCCGCCTGCGCAAGATTGAGGAACTGCGGGGCGAGGCCGGGCGCCTGTCCACGGAGATCGTGACGCAAGCCGGAGAGCCGGGCCACGCGGAGCGCTTCGCCGGGTCGCTGACCCGCCTCTACGAGGGGCGCGCCGACCTTGCGCCCGCGCTGGAGCGGGTGCGCGACCATGTGACGGACGCCCACGACGACGCGGAGATTTTGCGCCTGCTCGACCGCGAGGTGATGGGGCCGCTGGACCGACGCGCCTACCAGACCGTTCTGCGGGCGTCCCGCGACACGGCGGTGGCGACGGCGCTCAGCCCGGCGGCGGTCGTCGACCTCGCGGTGGTGCTGTGGCGCAACCTGAAGCTGGTGCGGGAAATTGCGGCGCTCTACGGCGCGCGGCCCGGCTATGTCGGATCGCTGCGGCTGCTGCGGCGGATGCTTGCCAACCTCGCCGTCGCCGGGGTGGCGGAAAGCGCCCACCACGTCGCCGTCGAGGCGCTGGGCGGCTCCATTGCCGCGGCCATCTCCACCCGCATGGGGCAGGGGGTGATCAACGGGCTGCTGACCGCACGGGTCGGGTTGACCGCCATGCATCTGTGCCGGCCCATCGCCTTCGGGCCGGACAACCGCCCCAGCATGGGCCAGATCCGCAAGGAGCTGCTGTCCCTGCCGAAGCAGGTGCTGTAGCCGATCAAACCGTGGGGAAGGGCAGGCCGTGCCGAGGGTGGGCGCGATCGTGGATCAGGGCGCGGTCGCGGATCATCGGCCAGACGATGCGGCGCAGGAAACGGTGGTCCTGCGTCCGGTCCGCCTCGGCGGCGGCGTGGCGCTCGGCCAGCGGCAGCAGGTCGGGCAGCAGCCCGGCGACGCCGCCCCAGTGACCGCCCGTCATCACCTCCGTGTGCAGAACCCCGTCGCGCAGGACGTGGAAGGGCCGGCCGGAGGCGACCCAGGCATCGACGGCGGCCTTTCCGTCGGCGGACGGCAGCGCGTCCCAATCCCGGCAGAGGAAGCGCGCCACGGTGGGATCGTCGGCGGCGGCCAAGCGCCAATAGGGACCGCCGGTCGGCGCGTCGGCGGCCACCGCCACGAGGTCCGCCCCCGCCGCGGCCAGTTCGCTTAACCGGTCGGCGGGGAGGGTGCCGTCGTGATGAACCCGGCAGGTCCAACCCGGATAGAGCGCCACGGTCTGCCGCAAAATCCCCGCCGGGTCGTGAGTGCTGGCGGGTTGGCCGCTCCACAAGCTGAAGGCGATGACGTTGTGCCGCCGCACCGCGGCCCCACGTGGCCGGGCGGGGAGCGGGGGCAGGGCGGGCGCCGTGTCCACGGCTGTCCGGTCCTTCAGGTCCAGCGCGCGTTCGCCCCACACGGCGGCCTCGCCTTCCCGGCCAAGAAGGGCGAGGGCGACGACCAGCCGGTCGATGGCGTCGAGGTGGCGGGGGTCCAGACCAGCGGCCCGCTCCAGCGCGCGGGCGGAATCCGTCAGCCGGTCCACAACCCCCAGCGCGACCCCCAGATTGAAGGCGGCGGACGGAAAATCCGGCGTGATGGCCAGGGCGTTGCGGTAGGCGAGGGTGGAATCCTCCCGCAGTCCCATGGCGAACAGGGCGTTGCCGTAGAGAAAGGCGACGTCGGCGTCCAGCGGGAGCAGTTCCGCGGCCCGGGCCAGCGGACGAAGGGATTCGGTGCCGCGCCCCTGCTCGACCAGGAGACGCCCCTCCTCGTGGCGCAGCGCGCCCAGGCGTTCCACCGCGATGGCAAGGGCGGGGGCGGAGGCGACGGCGCGTTCGAGGGCGGTGATGGCTCCGGCAGAGCGGCCCTGGCTGCGCAGGGCGTTCGCCATGTCGGTCCAGGCTTCCGCGAAATCGGGCTGGAGGGCGACGGCACGCCGGTAATCCTCCACCGCCGCCTTTGGTTGTCCCGAGGAGCGGCGGATGTTGCCGCTGTTGGCGTGCATGTCCGCCGCTTCGGGCCGCTGGGCGATGGCGCGGGCGATGAGTTGCAGGCCAAGCGCCTGCTCCCCCACCTGACCGGCCAGGACGCCAAGGAAATGCAGGGCGTCCGGCTGCTCCGGGTCCACATCCAGGATGCGGTGGTAGAGCTGCTGGGCCTCGGCCAGCCGGCCGGCCAGATGGTGCTCCAGGGCGAGCGCCAGCGCTTCCGCGATCGTAGCCATACATACAGGCTTAAGCACCCTGGCGCCCCTCCGCAAGTGTCACGGCTGTGAGAAAGGGTGGGAGGTGGTCCTGATGGTCCTGGAATGCGAAACCTTGGTGCCGCAAACAGCCTGTGGGAATTCGTCCTTTGGACTAGCCGGAAAAAAGGTGAACGAACCCTTTACAATGCACGAGTGCGGCTGCAATATATCATCTGGATTGTCCACACATCGGTGTAATGTCATGAACGTGGCCCTCGCCACCGCAACGGCTGCAAGGCCGTTGGCCTTCATGACGGCCCGCAACAGCGAGGCTGTTGAAACCGGGGCCGACACCGGGACTCCGTCCGCAAAGGACCCCGTGACCGGGCAGTCCGAACCCCTCTCGGGACGCTACACGAAGACCGCATACCGCTACGATGCCGACGCGTCGCGGCTGGTGCTGCTGTTCCGCAGCCCGGAAGACGGGGTGACCCTCGACCAGATACCGACCGAGGCGGCTCTGCGGCAGTACCGTGAGGCGCAGAAGGACCGGAAGAGCGGCAAGGCGTCGCTTGAGCTTCTGGTTGGCGGCTCGGACGGGCAGGACCAGCCGAACGGCGCCGGCCAGAGCGGGACCTCCGCCAATGGTTCCCCCGTGCACCGCTGGGCCTCGGGCCAGTCCGGGGCCGGCGGGGGCCGCTCCGGCCCGTCACAGGGGACTTCCGCGCACACCTCGCCGGTGATAGCCTCGACACCGATGACGACCCATGCGGTGGCCGCTCCCTCGGCGGGGGCCGGTTCCGTCAACGTGGTCATCTGACCGGAACGACGCGGACCACGACGTCGGCCATCTGTTTCCTTTGGCCGCCTGTTTCCTTTGAAGGCATCCTCCGATGGCTCTCGACATTTCCTCCTCCACCCTGGGTGCCGCGGTCGGCTTGCGGCAGGCGCAGGGACAGATGGACTTCGGCGTGAAGACGCTGAACCAGACCGCACAACAGCAGGATCAGGCGATCGCCACCCTGCTTCAGGGAGGTTCGGACGGCTCCTCGTCCGGCGGCAACGTCACGGCCACGCGCGGGCAGAATCTGAACATCACCGTGTAAACGGCTGATTTGACGGGCTTGAGCGATCAAGCCAAGCCGCGGCCATAAAAAAAGCCCCTCTCGCTGGAGAGGGGCTTCGTGCGTTCCGGAGGAGCGCTTACTTCAGCTCGTCGAAGGTGTCGATGATGTGGCTGACGATGCCGTACTCGCGGGCCTCGTCCGCCATCATCCAGTAGTTCCGGTCGGTGTCCTTGGACACCTTCTCCACCGGCTGGCCGGTCTCGCGCGCGATGATGCGGTTCAGGCGCTCACGCATGCGGATGATTTCCTTCGCCTCGATGGCGATGTCCGTCGCCCGGCCACCGGTGCCGCCCAGCGGCTGGTGGATCAGGAAGCGGGTGTTCGGCAGGCAGAAGCGGTCTTCCTTCTTCGCGGCCAGGAAGATGTGGCAGCCGGCGCTGGCGACCCAGCCGGTGCCCAGCATCTTCACGCGCGGCTTCACGAAGCGGATCATGTCGTGAATGGTGTCGCCCGCCTCGACGTGGCCGCCGGGGGAGTTCACCACGACCGTGATGTCGTCGTTGCTCTCGTGGGCCAGAGCCAGCAGCTGGGCCGAGACGGCCTGCGCCAGCTTCATGTCGATCTGCCCGAAGATCAGCACCGTGCGCGCCTTGAACAGGTTCGACTGCACGGCAGCGAACGGCGGCGGGGCGCTTTCCTTCGACTTCTCGTCCGGCTCCTGCTCGGGTTCGTCGTCGAAGCGGGTGTATCCGTCTTGCGCCATCGTTTTTGAACTCCCTGAGGTCGGCGTGTCTACCGGGGGGCTTTGGCTTGCGGGGGCCTGGGATGTCGGATGGGGACCGAACCACGCCACTCGTGTCTCCACATAGCCCGTATCGGTTCCTTGTTCAACGGGCCGCGACGCCAAATCCCACCCCGGCGCCGTCATAGTCGCGCTCAGGCTAGCCGCATCGGTGCGGATCGCCGCTTGCCGACCATCGGGAAGGAGAGGCACACTGCTCTCTGCACAATCGGAGGGCGGTGCGTGGAAGGGGGCAGCGAGGGCGGCGTCTCGGTCATCATTCCGGCCTTCCGGGCGCAGGGGACCATCGCCCGCGCCGTGTCCAGCCTTCTGGCGCAGAGCTTTTCCCAGTGGGAAGCGGTGGTGGTCAGCGACGATGGCGCCGACTACCGCGCCCTTCTGGCGGCCGCCGGCATCGCCGACTCGCGGCTGACCTTCACCGGGACCGGCCGCGTCGGGTCCGGCGCCCCGGCGGCGCGCAACGCCGGGCTGCGGTGCGCGCGCCTGCCGCTGATCGCCCCGCTGGACGCCGACGACCGGTTCGAGCCGGACCGGCTGGCGCGGCTGGCCCCGCTGGCAGCGCAGCAGGGTGTGGCGGCGGACAATGTGGCGGTGGTGCGCGACGGCGACGGCTCGCCGCTCTCCACCCTGTTCCCGCCCGGTACCGGGACCGCCACGTTGGACGCGGCGGGCTTCCTGGAAACCTCCGTCCCGATGTTCTTCGTGGTCCGCCGCGAGCTTGTCCCCGGCTGGGAGGAGGGTGTCGACTTCTGCGACGACGTGGTCTTCAACGTCCAGGTCCTCGACCGGGTGGGCCGTCTGCCGCTGGTGCTGGAGCCGCTCTACGAATACCGGCAACGGGAGGGGTCGATCACCTGCTCCGCCGACAGCGGCACGCGGGCCGACCTCTGCTACCGCCATGTCCTTGACCGGCTGACCGGCGACGGGCTGCGGATCGCCGACGCCGCGCTTCGCCGCCGCTTCGCCGCCGCCCTGGAGGCCAAGCGCGCGCTGAACGCCGCCTACATGACTGCGCAGGTCGCCGGGCGCTGCGCCAATTTTCAGGAATTCCTGGCCTTGCGGGAAAACTCCCTGCCGGGATAATCGCCGATCACGCTCAGATGCGTCACCACCGTGCCATCCGGTCGGAATTGATGAAGAGCGAGCGCGGACGGCTCCTCCGTCCAGCGGTAAGGCGGTTCCGGTGCCAGATCCAGCGCGATCTGATAGGCCACCGATGGGGCGACGTAGCCGTGCGCCCCGTTCCAGGCGACGGCGGTCTGGCGGTGGGTATGGCCGCACAGCACGGCCCGGACGTTCGTACGGCTGCGCACCAGCCATCCCAATTCCTCCGCCCCCTCCAGGCAGCGCAGCGTGTCGAGGAAGGCCAGCCCGGTGTCGAAGGGTGGGTGGTGCAGCGCCAGCACCGTCGGCCGTTCCGGCTGCTCGGCCAGACGCTGCGCCAGCCAGGACAGCCGGTCGGCGCACAGGCCGCCCACCGCCGAACCGGGGATGACCGAGTCGAGCATCAGAATGCGGACCGGAAACTCATCGACGGCATAATGGAGGAACGGCTCCTCCATGGGCATCCAGCCGGTTGCGGCGAAGGTCCGGCGCAGCCCGTCGCGGTCGTCGTGGTTGCCCGGCAGAGCGCGGACGGGAATGGCGAGCGGCTCCAGCAAGGCGGACAGCGCCTCGTACTCGCCGGGCTTCGGTCCGTTGACGAGGTCGCCGGTGATCAGGACGAGGTCGGGGCGCGGCACCAGCGCGTTGAGATGGGCCACCGCGGCGGCGAGGCGGGCGTTCGTGTCGTATGCGGTCGTCGGGGCGCTGCCGGGAGCCGTCACATGAAGGTCGGACAACTGGGCGATCAGCATCGGGCACCCCTAGGGAGGCGACGGTCGGAGGACCAAGGATTGTCACATCGCCGATTTCCCAAATGTCTTCAAGAGTCCAACCGGAGCAAAACTTCCTTTACGCTTTCATGACAGGCTGAGCCGTCGGCTGAACGACCGTCTTGCCGCCACAGCATCGGATCGGGGAATGAGCGCGTCCACCTCCTCCTGCCTGCTCGCACGGTTGCTGGCGTCCGGGAAGTTCTGGCTGAAGCGCGCCCGCATCGACTCCCCGGACCTCGGCGAAGGCACACCGCCACCCGGTGCGGACGGCGCCCTGTTGGCCGATCTTCGCATCGAAGGCGATCGGATTCGTGCGGTTCTACCGGCAGGCGAAGCGCCCTGCTGCGCGCCCGGCCTCTGCCTCGATGGCGGGCCGGTCCGTCCGCGCGGTGGCTGCACCGCGGTTGGTCCCGGCCAACCCGCTGATTTGACGGTGATTCTTTCCGATGGAGAGCGGTTGGAGATGGAGCAGGGCCGGGTTGTGCAACCCGATCCGCCGTCATCGCGCGCCTGAACCCTTGCAACCGTCTCGACTTCGGAACTGAACTGAACGATATAGTTCAGTTTACCGCCCGCCCCTCACAGCGGCCCGGTTGACACGAAACGCCCCGCGCGCCCGTCCGGCGGGCCGGCGGGCCTGTGCGGGTTCCGTATCCATGCGCCACACGCTTCGCATCGTCGCCCTTCTGGTTCTGGTCGCGCTCGGCGGCGGCGCCTACTGGTACTTCGTCAAGCAGGGCGGGACCATCAACACGCTGCTCGCCGGGAAGGTTCCGTCCCCCGGCGGTGCCTCATCCGCCGGCCCGGCGGCGGGCGGACCGCCGGGTGGTGCGCCGCCGATGCCGGTGGAGGCCCTGCCGGTCAAGATCGGCACCGTGTCGCGTCAGGTCACCGCGGTCGGCTCCCTGCTGTCCAGCGAATCGGTGGTCATCCGGCCCGAGGTGGCGGGCAAGGTCTCCGAGATCGCCTTCCTGGAGGGGCAGGCGGTGAAGAAAGGGGCGGTGCTGATCCGGCTGGACGATTCCATCGCCCGCGCCACGCTGGCCCAGGCGCAGGCGAGCATCGCCTTCTCCCGCGCCGAGCTGTCCCGCGCCGAGGAACTGTACCGCCAGCGCACCGGCCCCGCCCGCAACCGCGAGCAGGCGCTCGCCAAGCTCCAGTCCGACGAGGCGGCGGTGCAACTCGCCAAGGCGCAGCTGGAGAAGCTGACCCTGACCGCGCCCTTCGACGGCGTGCTGGGCCTGCGCAAGGTCTCGGTGGGCGACGTGGTGGCGGCGGGCAAGGACATCGTGAACCTGGAGGCCATCGAGATCCTGAAGCTCGATTTCCGGGTGCCGGAGCTGTATCTGCCGACCGTCCGCACCGGCCAGACCCTGAAGGTCGCCGTGGATTCTTTCGGCGGGCGGACCTTCGACGGCACGGTCTACGCCATCGACCCGCTGGTCGACGTGAACGGCCGCGCCGTGGTGATCCGCGCCCGCGTTCCCAACAGCGACGGCGCGCTGCGCCCCGGCCTGTTCGCGCGGGTGGCCCTGACGTTGGACCAGACCCCGAACGCCGTGCTGGTGCCCGAGCAGGCGGTCAGCGCCTTCGGCAACAAGCAGTTCGTCTTCAAGGTGGTGGAGGGCAAGGCGGTGCAGACCACGGTCACGCTGGGCGAGCGCCGCAACGCCGAGGTGGAGATCACCGCGGGCCTGCAGCCCGGCGACGTGGTGGTCACCGCCGGCCAGTTGAAGATCCGCGACGGCGCGCCGGTGGTCGTCATCAACAACAAGCCGGCGGGGAGCTGAGCCGATGGTCCTCTCCGACATCTCCATCCGCCGGCCCGTCCTGGCGACGGTCATGAGCCTCGCGCTCATGTTGATCGGCATCGTGTCGTACCAGCGCCTGTCGGTGCGCGAATACCCGAAGATCGACGAGCCCGTCGTCACGGTGGAAACCACCTACAAGGGCGCGTCGGCGGAAATCATCGAAAGCCAGGTCACCCAGATCCTGGAGGATTCGCTGTCGGGCATCGAGGGCATCGACGTGATGTCCTCGATCAGCCGCGCGGAGAAGAGCCAGATCACCCTGCGCTTCCGCCTGGACCGCAACGTCGACACGGCGGCCAGTGACGTGCGCGACCGCGTCGGCCGCGTGCGCGCCCAGCTTCCCAACGAGATCGACGAGCCGGTCATCGCGAAGGTGGAGGCCGACGCGCAGCCGATCATCTATCTGGCCTTCTCCTCCGACCGCCATTCGCCACTGGACGTAACGGACTTCGCCGACCGCTACGTCAAGGACCGGCTGCAGAACCTTCCAGGCGTCGCCCAGGTGCGCATCTTCGGCGAGCGGCGCTTCGCCATGCGCCTGTGGCTCGACCCGCAGCGCATGGCCGCCTACCGCGTCACCCCGCAAGACGTCGAGAACGCGCTGCGCAAGCAGAACGTTGAGATCCCGGCGGGCCGCGTCGAGAGCAAGGCGCGGGAGTTCACCGTCGTCTCCGAGACCGACCTGCGCACGCCGGAGGAGTTCGACCGCATCATCCTGCGCGACGACGGCGGCTATCTGGTCCGGCTGAAGGACGTTGGCCGGGCCGAGCTGGGCGCGCGGGACGAACGGGTCAGCGCCCGCTTCAACGGGCGCGGCGCCGTCGCCATCGGCGTGGTGAAGCAGTCCACCGCCAACCCGCTGGACGTGTCCAAGGCGGTGAACGAGGCGCTGCCGAAGATCCGCGCCGCCCTGCCCGACGGCATGGGGGTGGATGTCGGCTACGACAGCTCCGTCTTCATCGCGAAGTCGATCGACGCGGTGTTCAGCACGATCTTCGAGGCCATCGTCCTGGTCGTGCTGGTCATCTTCGTGTTCCTGCGCAGCTTCCGCGCCACGCTGGTGCCACTGGTGACCATTCCGGTGTCGCTGATCGGCGGCTTCGCGCTGATGTACGCCTTCGGATTCTCGGTCAACACGCTGACGCTGCTGTCCATGGTGCTGGCCATCGGCCTCGTCGTGGACGACGCCATCGTGATGCTGGAGAACATCTACCGTCACATCGAGGAAGGCGTGCCGCCCTTCCAGGCGGCGTTGCAGGGGTCGCGGGAGATCGGCTTCGCGGTCATCGCGATGACCATCACGCTGGCCGCGGTCTACGCGCCCATCGGCTTCATGACCGGGCGCACCGGCCGCCTCTTCTCCGAGTTCGCGCTGACGCTGGCGGGAGCGGTGATCGTGTCGGGCTTCGTCGCCCTGACCCTGTCGCCGATGATGTGCTCCAAGCTGCTGAAGCACCAGACCAAGCACAACGCGCTCTACAACGCCATCGAGCGGCTGCTGAACGGGCTGACCAACGGCTACCGGTCCATCCTCCGCCTGTCGCTGAAGGCGCGTCCGCTGGTGCTGCTGGTCGGCGCGGTGGTGGCGGGGCTCAGCTACACGCTGTTCACCGGGCTGAAGTCGGAGCTGGCGCCGGTCGAGGACCGCGGCACCATCGTCGGCATCGCCATCGCGCCGGAGGGCTCGACGCTCGACTACACGGAAAGCTACGCCAAGCGGATGGAGGACCTGTTCCGCCAGATCCCCATCGTCGAGAAGTTCTTCGTCGTGGTCGGCTTCCCGGTGGTCAACCAGGGCATCTCCTTCGTCCGCCTGATCGACTGGGACGAGCGCGACGTGAAGCAGCAGGCGATCACCGCCCAGCTCTTCCCCAAGATGTTCGGCATCCCCGGCATCCTGGCCTTCGTCACCAACCCGCCGTCGCTGGGTCAGAGCCCGGTGGACAAGCCGGTCAACTTTGTCATCCAAAGCTCGCTGCCCTACGACGAGCTTCAGAAGATGGTCGACGGGCTGATGGCGGAGGCGCGGAAATTTCCCGGCCTGACCAACCTTGACACCGACCTGAAGCTGAACAAGCCGGAGCTGCGCATCACCATCGACCGCGACAAGGCCGCCGACCTCGGCGTGGATGTGGAAACGGTGGGCCGCACGCTGGAAACCCTGCTGGGCGGGCGGCAGGTCACCCGCTTCAAGAAGGAGGGCAAGCAGTACGACGTGGTGGTCCAGGTCGGCGACGTCGACCGCCGCAACCCGGACGACATCGCCTCCATCTACGTCCGCGGCACGCCGACCATGGCGGCGGAGGCGGGCGTCGCCACCAGCACCGGGGCGATGATCTCGCTCGCCAACCTCGTCCGCATCGAGGAGCGGGTGGCGCCCAAGGAGCTGAACCACTTCAACAAGCTGCGCTCCGTCACCATCACCGCCACGCTGGCGCCGGGCACCTCGCTGGGCGAGGCGCTGGGCTATCTCCAGGATGCGGCGAATCGGGTGCTGCCGGCCACCGCCCAGACCGACTATGCGGGGCAGAGCCGCGAGTTCCGGGAGTCGGCGACGGGCTTGTACTTCGTCTTCATCCTGGCGCTGGCCTTCATCTATCTGGTGCTGGCGGCGCAGTTCGAAAGCTTCATCGACCCCTTCGTGATCATGCTGACGGTGCCGCTGTCGATGACCGGCGCGCTGGCCGCCCTGCATTTCACGGGTGCGACGATGAACGTCTACAGCCAGATCGGGTTGGTGACGCTCGTCGGCCTCATCACCAAGCACGGCATCCTGATCGTGGAGTTCGCCAACCAGCTCCAGCGCGAGGGGGTGGACATCCGCAAGGCGGTGGAGGAGGCCGCCGTGCTGCGCCTGCGCCCGATCCTGATGACCACGGGCGCCATGGTGCTGGGCGCCGTGCCGCTCGCCAACGCCCATGGGGCCGGTGCGGAGAGCCGGCAGGCCATCGGCGCGGTGATCGTCGGCGGGATGCTGCTGGGCACCTTCCTGACGCTGTTCGTGGTGCCGACGGTCTACAGCTACATCGCCAAGAAGAAGCCTTTTCCGGCGGTGGACGGCTCCGCCGGCCACCCGACCGGCCATCCGCCGACGGGCGCGCACCCGCAGCCGGCGGAGTGATCGTCGGCATTGGGGTCCATTGCAAATCCCCTCTCCCCTCTGGGGAGAGGGTTAGGGTGAGGGGGATGTGCGTGGCGGTGCGTCCGGCAAAAGCGCATCCCCCTCACCGGCCCTCCGGGCCACCCTCTCCCCGGAGGGGAGAGGGTTGAAAGGACATCAGGGCGCCCCGTTCTCCTCCAGCGGCTCGACATCGACGCTGACGGACAGCGTGTGTCCGGCGGCCCCCATCAGGACGCCGCGGGCGGGGCTGACGTCGTCGTAGTCGCGGCCCCAGGCGATGGTGATGAAGTCCTGGTCGGCGCGGCGCGCGTTGGTCGGGCAGACGTCGATCCAGCCGGCCTCGGCGCCGCACCAGACGGAGGCCCAGGCGTGGCTGACGTCCGCGCCGACCAGGCGCGGCCGGCCCGGCGGGGGGAGGGTGCGCAGATAGCCGGAGACGTAGCGGGCCGGCAGCCCCATCGCACGCACGCAGCCCACCACGATGTGGGCGAAGTCCTGGCAGACGCCTCGGCGGTGCCGCATCACCTCGGCCAGCGGGGTGGCGATCGTCGTCGCGGCGGGATCGAAGGTGAAGTCGTCGTGGATGCGCCGCATCAGGTCCAACGCCGCCTCCGCCGCCGGGCGGCTGGGCGTGAAGGAGTGCGCGGCGTAGTCGTGGAGCGTCGGGCTGGCCGCTGCCAGCGTGCTGTCGAAGCGGTACTGGACCACCTCCGCCCCGTCCTCGGGCCCGCTCAGGCCACCCAGTGAATCCCGGACGCTTTCCCAGGACGGAGTCGAGGCGGCGTCCAGTGGCGGCGGCGGGCCGACCTCCACTTCGCTCTCCGCGGTGAGGACCAGTTGCCGGTGCGGCTCCTGCATCGCGACGTAGGTGACGGTGTTGCCGAAATAGTCGGTGTGCGACGACTGCACCGCCGGCGCCGGATGGATGGTCAGCGCGCTGTGGTGGACACTCTGGCGCGGATGTGGGCGGGCGGTCAGGTGCAGCAGATGGTGCGACACCGACACGTCCTCCGCATAGTCGTAGCGGGTCGTGTGGCGCACGCGGAAGCGCACGCCGAATCCGTCGCCGGAGGGATTGTCAGCGGGGGCCGCGCCGGCCATCGTCGGGGAAGGGTCAGGCCGGTCGGGCAAAGGCATGGCTGAAATAGGCGTGGGTCAGAAGGTTGGAAATCTCGGGCAACGACAGCGCGAGCGAGTCGAGCAGCGTGTGCAGCGCGGCGCCCGAATCCAGCGCGTCCGGCGCGCGCAGCGAGGCGCGGGCGGCCTTGAGGATGGACCGGGCCGAGGCCGCGGTGTCACCGGGGACCGCCTGCGAGCCGCTGGGCAGCGCCGCCACATGCCGTTCCAGCGCCGCCAGCTGGAAATCCAGGGCGCGCGGGTTGGACTCGTCGGCCAGCAGCAACTCAAGAACCGGGCGGCGGCGCACGCTGGTCAGGTAGCGGGACCGGTAGGTCATCACGCTCTCCCCCAACTCCAGCAGCACGCTCAGCATCGCCACCTGCACCGGCTCGTCCTGGCGGTCGAGCGCGTGGACCTGGATGCCGCGCATCACCGAGATGATGTGGAGCGCCCGCTCCATGCGCCGGCCGATGTCGAGGAAGCGCCAGCCCTGGCCGCGCGTCATGCTCTCCTGCTCCAACCCGGCGATGGCGGCGAGGCTGGTCATCAGGTCGTCCAGCCGCAGCAGCATGGCGGCGGCATCGAGCTTGTGCGTCGGCGGCTGGCTCTGCCGCTCCAGCATCGTGACCACCCGCCACATGTCGAGCGACAGGCGGTCGCGCACCGAATAGGCGGTGCGGTGCACCCGCTGCACCTGAGCGCGCAGGCTGTTGGGATGGTCGGGATCGACGACGGACGAGTAGAGCGCCGCCCGCAGCGCCCGTCCGCCGCCGAGTGCCGTGACGCGCGTCAGGTCCCAGGGGATCATGCCCTCCCAGGCCATCAGGTGGAGCAGCGGGCGGAGCTGGAGCGACGCACCCGGCACGTTGCCGTCGGTGAGGCGGGAATGGGTGGAACGCAGCAGGCGCACCGTGCCCTCCGACCGTTCCGCGTAGCGGCCCAGCCAGTAGAGGCTGTCGGCCACCCGGCTGGGCAGGTCGGCGGAGGCCGCCTTGGGAGCCGGCTGCGGTTCCTGGGCCGGCTGCGGGCGCGGCGTCGCCGGTGTGGCCTCGGCCCGGCGACCGGACAGGATCCAGGTGTCCTTGCTGCCGCCGCCCCGCTGCATGGACACGACCAGCTTCCCGGATTCGGTGGACACGCGGGTCAGGCCGCCGGGCATGACGGTGTAGCTGCCGTCCGGGCGGGCGCAGAGGAAGACGCGCAGCACCAGCGGGCGCGGCTGGAGCCGTCCGCCCTGCCAGACCGGCGCCGTGGACAGGGCCAGCCGCTCCTGCGCGACGTAGCACCAGGGGCGGGCCTTGATGCGCTCGACCAGCGCGGCGCGCTCCGCCGACGACAGGTCGGCGCCGAAGATCGGCTCGAAGGACAGGGACGGGAAGGCCGGCTTCACCACCAGCCCGTCCAGATGCTCGATGACGTAGGCGCGCTCGTCGTCGTTGCCGCACCACCAGACGGCGACGCCCGGCATCTTCAGCTCCTCGCCCAGCAGATGGCGGCAGAGCATGGGCAGCGACGGCTTGACCGCCATGGACTCCAGGAAACCGGAGCCGAGGGAATTGGCCACGACGACGTTGCCGGCGCGCACCGCCTCGATCAGCCCGGCCACGCCCAGCGAACTGTCGGCGCGCAGCTCCAGCGGGTCGGCGAAATCGGCGTCCAGGCGGCGCAGGATGACGTCCACCGGCTCCAGCCCCGACAGCGTCTTCAGATAGACCTGTCGGTCGCGCACGGTCAGGTCGCCGCCCTCCACCAGCGTGATGCCGAGGTAGCGGGCCAGATAGACGTGCTCGAAATAGGTTTCGTTGTAGGGGCCGGGAGTCAGCAGGACAATCCGCGGCTGGTCGCGGCGCGGGCTCAACGACAGCAGCGTTTCCTTGTACGCCTCGAAGAAGGGCGTGAGATGTTCCACCTGGCAGTGGCGGAAGCTGTCCGGCAGCACCTTCGCCAGAACCGCCCGGTTCTCCAGCGCGTAGCCGCTGCCGCTCGGCGCCTGGGTGCGGTCGGACAGCACCCACCAGCGCCCGTCCGGCGCGCGGGCGAGGTCCGCCGCGTAGAAATGCAGGTGGATGTCGTTGGGCACCGGGATGCCGTGGACGGCGCGGCGGAATCCGGGGTCGGCGTGGATCACCGCCGGGGACAGCCGCCCGCTGCGCGTCAGGGTCTGCGGCCCGTAGATGTCGGCCAGCACCGCGTTCAACAGCGTGGCGCGCTGGATCAGACCCGATTCGACGGCCTTCCACTCGTGGGACGGAATCAGCAGCGGCACCATGTCGAGGGGCCAAGGCCGCTCCATTCCCTTGGGGTCGCCGTAGATGTTGTAGGTGACGCCGTTCTGGTGCAGCAGGCGCCGCGCCTCCTCCCAGCGTTCGGCCATCAGTTCCGGGTCGAGGGGGCCCAGCGTGCCCATGAAGGTCTGCCAGTGCGGGCGCAGGCGGCCCTGCCCGGTGACCATCTCGTCGTAGACCTCGCCGCGGCCGTAGCCCATGGCGTCGGCCTCGCCGAACAGCGACCCCTGGAGGAACGGCACCGGACGCAGCCCCGGTGGAGGGGGCGCGCTGGGGTCAAGAAAGGGCGAATCGCGGTCAGCCAAGGTCGGATCGTAGGTTCACGGCGGTGCAATGCACAGCGAGTGTGAACGCCCGGTCCCGCCGATGCAAGCGGCGCATCGGCGCCTCCCGGCCGAAAGGCGTATTCCGGCCGGGTGGCGGGGAGGACCGATCAGCCCCGCCGCAGGTCCAGGGTCATGGGGAATTGCGGGTTGCGCTCCTCCGCCGGGGCCTCCATCGGGCCGGGGGTGTGGCCGAAGGGGAAGAATCGGGCGAGGCGCCGCCCCTCCGCCTCGTTGGCGTTGACCGGAAAGGTGTCGTAGTTGCGCCCGCCCGGATGCATGACGTGGTAGGTGCAGCCGCCGATGGAGCGGCCCGCCCACAGGTCCAGGATGTCGAAGACCAGCGGCGTGTGCACCGGGATCGTCGGGTGCAGGCAGGAGGGCGGCTGCCACGCCCGGTACCGCACGCCGGCCACGAACTCGCCCTCCGTCCCCGTGGGGATCAGCGGCACGCGGCGGCCGTTGCAGGTGATGGCGTAGCGCGCGTCGGTCAGGCCGGTGACCCGCACCTGCACCCGTTCGACCGAGCTGTCGACGTAGCGCACGGTGCCGCCGCCGCCCGGCTCCTCGCCCAGGACGTTCCAGGGCTCCAGCGCCATGCGCAGCTCCAGCGAGATGCCGCGCTGGTTGACGTGGCCATAGACCGGGAAGCGGAAGTTCATGTGCGGGTCGAACCAGCGCTCCTCGATGGGATAGCCATGGTCGCGCAGGTCGGCGATGACGTCCGCCAGATCCTGCTGCACGAAGTAGGGCAGCATGAAGCGGTCGTGCAGCTCCGTCCCCCAACGCACCAGCTTGCCCTTGTAGGGCGTCTTCCAGAAGCGCGCGACCAGGGCGCGCAGCAGAAGCTGCTGGGTCAGGCTCATCTCCGCGTGGGGCGGCATCTCGAAGGCACGGAACTCGACCAGCCCCAACCGCCCGGTGGAGCTGTCCGGGGAATAGAGCTTGTCGATGCAGAACTCGGCCCGGTGGGTGTTGCCCTGCACGTCGGTCAGCAGGTTGCGCAGCACGCGGTCGACCATCCAAGGCGGGCAATCGCCCGTCGCGGCGGCCTTGTCGATCTGGTTGAAGGCGATCTCCAGCTCGTAGAGCGCGTCGTCGCGGGCCTCGTCCACGCGGGGTGCCTGGCTGGTCGGCCCGATGAACATTCCGGAGAAGGCGTAGGACAGCGACGGGTGATTCTGCCAGAAGGTGATCAGGCTGCGCAGCATGTCGGGCCGCCGCAGGAAGGGGCTGTCCGCCGCCGTGGCACCGCCCATCACCACATGGTTGCCGCCGCCGGTGCCGCAGTGGCGCCCGTCGATCATGAACTTCTCGGCGCCCAGCCGCGACTGGCGGGCGTCCTCATAGAGCTCCAGCGTGTTGCGGACCAGCTCGTCCCAGTTGTGCGAGGGGTGGATGTTCACCTCGATCACGCCGGGGTCGGGGGTGACGGCCAGCGAGTTCAGGCGCGGGTCCTTCGGCGGCTGGTAGCCCTCGATCACCACCGGCATGTCCAGCTCGAGCGCCGTCGCCTCGATCTCCGCCAGCATCGCCAGATAGTCCTCCAGCGTGTTCATCGGCGGCAGGAAGAGGTGGATGCGCCCGTTGCGCGCCTCGCAGGTCAGGGCGGTGCGGACCACCCACCAGGCGGACTTGCCGTGCTCCGGCATCTCGCTGCGCACCTCGGCCATGGCGCGCTGGACACGCTCGTTCCGCCGAGGGTCGTCCTGGCGTCCGGCCTCCTCCCGCAGGGCGTGCTGGCGCAGCGGCACCCGGTTTGGCGGCAGCGGCGCCCGCTCCTCGAACGGGTCGGTCTCCCAGGAATAGGGATAGTCCTGCGGCGACACCCAGGGCAGGGAGCCGAGCGGCAGGCGGAAGCCGACCGGGCTGTCGCCCGGCATCAGCAGCAGCCGCTCCTGGCGCAACGGCCACGCGCTGGACAGCCAGACCGGCCCCTGCTGGGTCACCTTGCGGTTGATCGGCAGGGCGAAGCCGACCGGCTCGTTCAGGCCGCGGGTGAAGACGTGGGCGAGGCGCGCGCGCTCCTCCTTGTCCTCCAGCTTGCTGTCCAGCGGATCGACGTTGACCGGCAGCAGCGATTCGCGGCGAAGATAGTGCCAGGGGTCCTCGTAGGCGGCGAGCACCAGCGCCGGGTCAAGCCCCAGCTTCTTGGCCAGCGTGACCAGGAAGGTGCCGGCGTCCTCCGCGGTGTGGCCGTAGTCGGTGTCCTCGCGGGCCAGCAGGTCGCTGTTCGCCCACAGCGCCTCGCCGTCGCGGCGCCAGTAGACGGTCATCGCCCAGCGCGGCAGCGATTCGCCGGGATACCATTTGCCCTGGCCGAAATGCAGAAGCCCGCCCGGCGCGAAGCGGTTGGCCAGCCGGTGCACGAGGTCGGCGGCGAGCTTGCGCTTGTTGGGGCCGAGCGCCGTGGTGTTCCACTCCGCCCCGTCCATGTCGTCGATCGACACGAAGGTCGGCTCGCCGCCCATGGTCAGGCGGACGTCGCCGGCGGACAGCTCCTCGTCGATGCGGTGGCCCAGCGCCTCGATCCCCGCCCACTGCCGGGGGGTGTAGGGCTTGGTGACGCGCGGCGCCTCATAGATGCGGGTGACCGACATCTCGTGCCCGAACTCCACCTCGCACTCGTCGATGAGGCCGGAGATGGGGGCGGCGGAGGACGCGTCGGGCGTGCAGGCCAGCGGGATGTGCCCCTCGCCCGCCAGCAGGCCCGAGGTAGGGTCGAGGCCGACCCAGCCGGCGCCGGGCAGGAAGACCTCGGTCCAGGCGTGCAGGTCGGTGAAGTCCTCTTCGGGGCCGGACGGGCCGTCGAGCGCCTTCTGGTCGGCGGTGAGCTGGATCAGGTAGCCGGAGACGAAACGCGCGGCCAGACCGAGGTTGCGCAGGATCTGCACCAGCAGCCACGCCGAATCGCGGCAGGACCCGGTGCGCTTGCCCAGCGTCTCCTCGCAGGTCTGGATGCCCGGTTCCAGGCGGATGACGTAGCCGATGTCCTTCTGGAGCCGCTGGTTGATGTCGACCAGGAAGTTGATGGACGCCGCCGGCTCCCGCGAAATGCCGGTCATGTAATCGGCCAGCAGCGGCCCCGGCTCCTCCACCTCCAGATAAGGGCGCAGCTCGCGCTCCAGCCACGGTTCGTAGGCGAAGGGGATGGTCTGGGCCTTCTCTTCCAGGAAGAAATCGAAGGGGTTGATCGCCGCGATCTCCGCGACGAGATCGACCTCGATCACGAATTCGCGGGTCTTCTCCGGGAAGACGAAGCGGGCCTGATAGTTGGACTGGGGGTCCTGCTGCCAGTTCAGGAAATGATGCTTCGGGGTGACGCGCAGCGAATAGCTGAGGATCGGGGTGCGGCAGTGGGGAGCCGGGCGGAGCCGGATGATCTGTGGCCCCAGATTGACCAAACGGTCGTAACGGTAGACGGTTTTGTGGTTGAGAGCGACGTGGATCGCCATGAAGTTCCACCCGTTGTCTGCGCTGGCCGGTCCCCTGCGGCTCTCCGCCGCACGGAGAGGGCATAGTACCATCGAAGAGTTCGTGCAGACCAGAGCGCCTTCGCACGCGCGGCACGAACTGGTTGCACAAAAAACAAGCACATGCATATTGGACCGGTTGCGCCTTTCATCACCGCTCCACCCGCTTTATAAAGACCCAATTCCTGTCCGCCGGCCCCGTTCGCCGGACGGGAGCGACCCAGGCAGAGTGTGAATCGGAAATGGCGACGCTGGCTGGCCTGTCCTTGGGTGGCGGTGCATCGGCGGGCGATGGAGCGCCCGGCGGTGCCACGCGCGGAGTCGTCACCGGCAAATACTTCAACTTCAACCCGTTGCCGCCTCCGGCGGATATGCTCGGCAATCCATTGGTTGTCGCCAATTTGCCGACCCATAAGGCGCCGAAGGAGACGTGGCGCAGCAGGTGGCAGCGCCGGCTGGCGCGTTTCCACATCGGCAAGCAATCCGCGCAGGCGAAGCGGCGCTGGAAGATCCAGGACACCATTTCCTCGGTGATCGCCTCGGTGTCGCCGTCGGCGACCATGCTTGGGGAGCGGCGGGGACCGGAGAAACGCCCGGCGTCGAGCGTTCCGGTCATCGTGGTCCGGCACCCCTATCATCTCCGCCATGTCTTCGAGATGATCCTGCAGTCTCCCGACGACCTCGCGGCGGAGCGGCGCTTCCTCGAACTGCTGATGGGACGCGTCCTGCGCAAGTATGGGGAGCAACTCACCCAGATCCGCGGCTCCGCCTTCTCCTTCGAAAACGAGGCGCGGGAGTATTTCTTCGCAGGATTCAAGCTAGAACGGCAGATCAAGAAATACACGAGCCCTGAAGAACGCTTTGCTGCGCTGCAGTCGATCTACGTCAATTATTTCCATGGACGGAACTATTATCTCTACGCCCTGCTGCGTAGGGAAAAAATGGCGCCGGACAACAAGCTGTTCATGCTGAATTCCCGTGCCGTCTATTTCATGGCGCGGATCGGTTGGAACGGGGACCTGCTGGACAAGCCCAACCCGCGCTCCCTTCCCAGCCGCGAGGACATCTTTTTCCTCGTTCAGCGTGACAAGACGGTCCTGACGCGCTATCGCAGCGACCAGGATTTCCAGCGGCAGGTGAAGGCCGTCCTGGAAGCGTTTCCGGCGTAAGGGATGTGTGCGATGCGGGCAGCGATTCTTCTGGCAGGCATGCTGATGGCCGGCACGGCCATGGCGGCGGACACCAGCGGGGAGACCGCCAAGCCCACGGATTGCGCCGGGGATGCGCCGGTCGCGCTTCTGCTGTGCCGAGACGCGTCGCTCGCCACAGCCGCCGAGAAGCTCGATTCGGCGTTGCGGACGCTGTCCGACGAGGCGGGGAAAGCCGGAGAGGAGGCGGTGGCCGCCGGCCAGCGCGCGTGGGTCCAGCGGCGTGACGCCGCCTGCCCGGTTGCGGAGGCTGATCTGGCCGACGCGAAGAAGGGCAAGGACCGCGCGGCCTGTCTGACGCGCCAGATGGCCGAGCGCACCAAGGCGCTGGAACTGGAACTGGCCGCCCGCCGCGCTCCGGTGGCGGACGAGCCGCTGACCGTGTCGGCGTCCGCTCCGCAACGCCCGGCTCCGGCCAGCCCGCCGGGGCAGGCGAGACCGGGCGCGGCGAAGCGCTCGGCGGACCTGCCGGCCCTGACCGGCCGCTGGGCCAAGGCCGATCCGGCCACCCGGACCCCCATCGACGATTGCCGGACCTCCTATCTGGAGATCACCGGCGACGGCGGCTTCAGTCTGCACGACCCGCGGATCGCCGCCTTCCCGCTGGAAGGCCCGTTGGCGCCCGGCGAGGGCGATGTGGCGGACGGGTTGTCCTTCGGCGGAGAGGAGGGCTTGCCGGAGGGGGTGCTGCGGCTGGACGCCGCCGAGACGCCGCGGCTGGATCGCCTGTTCCTGACGCTGGATCCGCCGGCCTTCGGCGCCACCTTCGTCCGTTGCCGCTGAGGCCGCGGACCGGCGTTCAGCGGACGAGCGGCTCCAGGCGCAGGCGCAGCGTGCCGCTCAGCTCCTCGCCCGGTTCGAGACGGCGCAGGCCGGTGTCGGGCTCCTCCGGGCGGTTGACCGCGTCGGTCATGTGGGACACCGGCTCGACGCAAAGATAATCCGCGTCCGGCGGGGCGTAGACGATCAGATGGCCGAACGGGCCGTCCGTTTCGATCGACAGCCGCCGGTCGAGCGTCGGCCAGTCCAGCGCCGCCACCCCGTCCCAACCGGTGAAGCCGTTGTCGAGAACGGTCCGGTCCATGACGATCCCGTCCGTGAAGGCCCAGCGTGGCGGTACCGCGACACGCTCCACCGGAAGGATCGTCGGGCCGTTCAGCCAAACACCGCCGACCCGGGTGGTCAGCCGGGTGCCCGGCGGCTTCGGGAAGTAGGGGTGCAGCCCGATCCCGGCGGGCATCGGGCTGACGTCCTCGTTGACCAGAGAGAGCGTCACGCTGGCCCCGTCCTCCTCCAGCACCACGGTCTGCGTCGCGCGGTAGCGCCAGGGCCAAGCGTCGGCGCGGTGCCGGAAGACCATGCGCGCGGCCGAGGCGGAGACGTCCTCCACCGTCCAGGCGGCTCGCCACCCATGGCCATGGATCACATGCGGGTTGCCATCCCCATCGAGCGGAAGCCGCACCCGCTGTCCGTCGAAGGTGAACTGCCCTCCGGCGATGCGGTTGGAGAAAGGAACCAGCGGAAAACAGCCCATATCCGTGGCCGAGCCGTGGTGCAGCGCCCAGTCGGGAGCCGGGCGAAGCAGGTCGATGCTGCCATTCGCGTCGTGCCAGGCGAGGCGGGCCACGACGCCGCCCCGACCCGGGCACAGCGTGCATTCCAAAGTGCCGTTCGCAGCGCTGCGATTCAATGTAAGAGTGTGGGCGCCGATTCCCTGGTCCAACTCGACCTGCTGCATCCGGACCTCCTGCCGGCGGTGGTTGGACGCCGGTATCGTCCGGGTATCGCACAGCCCGCAGGGGAAGGGAAGGGCGGGGCTGCGCGCAAAAGTGTGCCATCGCCCAAGCCCGATGGCCTCTTGCAACACCTTTGCGCAAACGGCTCAGTGCGTTGCGCAACCGGGCCATTCAGCCATTTTGGTCCCCGTATACCGGCTGTTTACCGGATCGCCCGGATTATGGCGCACCGTCCATGCCATCCGCGCGCCGCGCCGATTCTGCCCAAAGGCCGCCCGTGTCAATGCCCGCCTCCAGGACACCCGCTCCAGCAGGGGCGCCCGGCCCCGCCGGCGCGCTCGACGAGGCGGTGCTGTGCCAAACGCTCGCCGAACACCATGGCGGGCCGGCGCGGATGGTCATCGGCATCGTTTTGCGTCAACATCTCGACGGCCTCGTGCTGACCCCGACGGAGTTGATCCACAACAGCCGTCATTTGAAGGCGCTCCAGGCCAAGGCCACGCTGATGGAGTCCGCCCTGGGTCGGATCGCCACGGCGCAGGCCCGCCTTCCCGGCCAGGAAGCGAAGGCCCGCCGCCGCACGCTGGACAACGCGGTTGCCGAAACCGCGGCGAAGGCGCGTGCCGCCCAGACCGCCTTCTCCGGGCTGGCGCGAGGGCGCGCCCTCATCGATGCCATCCTGCGCAGCGCGCCGGGAAAGTCGCCGACCGGCGATGCGGGGTTCGATCTGCGCGTGGCGCTCTCCATGGAACTGGAGGAACACCGGACCTGGACATCGAAGCTCGACGCGCTGATTCAGCTGTTCCCGACGGAGCGGCAGGACGCGCTGTCCGCGGCGCTGGACGAGGTGATCGGCGACGTGCTGGCCTCGCCCGCCGCCACCCAGGAGCTGTTCGGAAGCACGCCGGCCGGCGGAGCGCCGCTGGTGACGCTGTGCAATCTGATGTTCGGACGTGTGCCGATGGATGCCTTCGGGCCGAACCGCCTGGGCGTTCTCAACGGCCTGTTTCGCCAGGGCCGTCTGCCCGCCGCCCGCGGCATGGTGCAGGAGCGCATCCGGCGCCAGCTCCGTGCGCCGCAGCCGCTCGGGCGCGGGACTGTTGAGCAGGAGGCCGAACTGTTGCGTACGTTGATGGGGCATCTGCTGTCCCCGACGGGGCTGACCGGCGGAGCCGCCATGGCCGACGCGCTGACCGTCCGCTATTCCCGTCGATTGGAACAGGGCGGGGCGAGCGCCTACCGGCGGTCCATCGTTGGGCTCAGCGAAACGCAGCCGGACCTGACCTGCCGAATCCATTATCTGGCTGCTGTCTCCGCGGCGCCCGCCGCGGAGCGGCACATGGGCGAGATCGTGGACGCGTTGGACGCCGCGCTGAAGAACGAGCTGCTGGTGGAAAACATGGTGCTCCAGACGCCCGACACGGCGCTGGTGCGGCAGGCCCTGTCCGGCGCGGTGGAGGCCATCCGTGGTTCGGCCTTGGCGGAGCACGACCGCGAGCGGATCGCCGCCCGCGCGGATTCGGTGGTCGACGAGTTCGCCCGCCGGGGCCGGCTCGTCCAGCGCCTGCGCCAGATCGAACCGCTGCCGCGCCGCCGGATCATCCGGCTGGGCGAACTGGCCTGCTCCGGTCTGGTCGGTGATGACGGGGCGCTCTCGGTGCTGCGCCAGCACATCCTGGACACGGTCCGCCAGCCGCAATTCCAGGCCGAACTGGCCGGGTCCCAGAGCGACGACATCGCCCAGGCGGAGGTCCGCCGCCTGTACGAACTGCTGGACCGGCTGAGCCAGATGCCGCTGCCCTCGGCCAAGCCGTCGCCTCCGGCCATCCAGTCGGGAGCGGGGGCTGCTTTCGAACCCTGCGGTGCGACGGCGTTGCCGACCGTCGTGGCGCCACCGGTCCGCGGCATTGTCCCGCCGACCAGCGTTGCCGCGGTGACCGTGGAAACCCTGGTGGCCGCCGGCGCCGCGCCGGGCATGTGCCCGGCCTGCTTCGTGCCGAAGGCGCCGCGCGAGGCGTGCCGCGACTGCGGTTATCCCGTCCGCGTCCAGAACCGCGCCGGCGTCCATCTGCTTCCCGGAACACGGCTTCTCGGGCGCTATCTCGTGGGCCGGGTCCTGGGGCAGGGGGGCTTTGGAGCCACCTATCTCGGCTGGGACGAGCGGCTTCAGATCAAGGTCGCGGTGAAGGAGTTCTATCCGGCCAATCTGGTGTCCCGCGCCGCCGGATCATCGGGTGTCATTCCCTTCTCCGATGAGCACGCGCGAGGCTTCTCGGCCGGTCTGGCAAAGTTCCTGGAGGAGGCGCGGATGCTCGCCCGCCTGCGGGAGGTGAAGGAGATCGTCAGCGTCCAGGACTTTTTCGAGGAGAACGAGACCGCCTACCTCGTCATGGAGCTTCTCGACGGGCGGACCTTGAAGCGGCATGTCTCCGAAAGCGGTGGGCGGATCGTCGCGCGCCAGACGCTGGCCCTGCTGTCGCCGATCATCAGGGCGCTGCACGCCGTGCACGAACAGGGGCTCATTCACCGGGACATCAGCCCCGACAACATTTTCCTGACGAGCGGCGGGGAACGCAAACTGCTGGACTTCGGCGCTGCGCGTCACGCCGCGGGAAAAAGCGCAGACCTGACGGTGATCCTGAAGCCGGGCTACGCACCGCCCGAGCAATACGCGCCGGATGGCAAGCAGGGGCCTTGGACGGACGTCTACGCGCTGTGCGCGACCATCCATTACGCGCTGACCGGCAAGACGCCGCCGGACGCCACCAGCCGCTTCATGAACGACCGGGTGCCCCGTCTGGCCGAAAGCGGCGCCACGGTGCCGCCGGGGTTCGAGAAGGTGCTGTTGAGCGGCCTGTCGATGCGCTGGCAGGACCGCCCCCGCAGCATGCGGGACCTCCTGGTGGCGCTGACCGCGGCGATGAACGGGCCGTGAGTGCCCGAAGACGTGTGACAGGAAGCGGGGCGGTGCGCGGTTTCACCGCCCCGATCGCCTGATGCGGACCGCCGTGGTCGGCGGTCCGTTTCCAAAGCCGTTACGCTTCCGAAGCCGTTATTTGGCGTCGGCGGCAACCTGCATCTTGACGATCTTGTCCGGGTCGCTGACCTGACCGTTGCGGGACTGGCTGCCCTTCTTGATCTTGTCGACGAATTCCATGCCTTCGACGACCTTGCCCCAGACGGTGTACTGCTTATCCAGGAACGCTGCCGGGGCGAAGCAGATGAAGAACTGGCTGTCGGCGCTGTCCGGGTCCGGCGTGCGGGCCATCGACAGCGTTCCGCGGACGTGTGGCTCGTTGCTGAACTCGGCCTTCAGCTTCTTGCCGGAACCGCCGGTGCCGGTGCCGGTCGGGTCGCCGGTCTGGGCCATGAAGCCGTCGATCACACGGTGGAAGACGACGCCGTTGTAGAAGCCCTGACGGGTCAGCTCCTTGATGCGGGCGACGTGGTTCGGTGCCAGGTCGGGGCGCAGTTCGATAACCACGCGGCCGTCCTTGAGGTCGAGATAGAGGGTGTTTTCCGGATCCAAGGCCTTGGCCTCCCCCTGAGCGAAAAAGAAAGTGGCGAACAGGGCCACCATGAGAATGCGCGTCCACCGCAACATGCGAAACACTCCGATGTGCCGATTCCGCGGACGCGACCATAGGGGAAACCGACGCGGATGCAAAGACGCCCTGCGGGACTGCCTTCATCGGCACCTGTCCGGCCCCCCGTCCGCCGGCTCATCGTTGTCCCAACGCTGCACGGTCGCGCCCCGCCCGCGATGGACGATAGACTGCCTTTCGGGTGTTCATACCCGAAAGAGACCGATGGCGAGTGCGACGGCGAGGGGTGGGGCGTGCGGCAGCAAAGCGTGCGGCGGTTGAGACGATGGCTGGTGCTGGTGAAGCTGGCGCTGATCGGCGGTACGGTCGCCCTGCTCGTTCAGCACCGGACCGAACTGGCCGGCACCGCCGCCACGCAGGCGTTGCGCCGTGCCGGCTTCCCGGACGCCGCAGTGACGGTGACCGACCTGTCGGCGGAGCAGACCCGCGCCGTGGTCCGACTGGACCGCCAAGGAACGGTTCGGGGCACCCTAACTCTGAGTCACCCGCTGGACATCCTCCGGGAGGGGCGAATCGAACGGCTCGACCTTGCGGACGCCCGACTGAGGCTGGACGTGGCCAAGGACGGCAGCCTGCGTGTCGCCGGCTATCCATTGACCGGTTCCGACGGGGCGGGAGGCAACGGCGGCGCGGCGGCCGGCGATGACGGCTTCGCGATCCCCATCGACACCATCCAACTCAACAACACGGCGGTGACGTTGGCGACACCGCGGGGCACAGCCGATGGGACGCTGCGCCTGACCATGACCCGCGACGGTGCGCTGCACCGCGGGCAGGCAACCCTGACCGCCCCGGCCAAGGGCCTGCCGGCCCTGACCCACTGGACGGGCGCCGGCACGATTGCCGAGACGGTGGGCACCCTGACGGCCAAGGCGCGCCTAACCTGGGACGGCTCGGCGCTGAAGGCCCAAGGGGACCTTCTGCTCGCCGACCTCGCCGGGCGGTTCGGGCCGGTGTCGGCCAGTGGGATCAACGGGGTGCTGTCCCTCCCCAGCCTGTTCCCGCCGGTGGTGGCGCCCGGCCAGATGTTGGCGGTGAAGCTGCTCGACGTCGGGTTGCCGCTGACCGACGGCACGCTCCGGTTCGGCTACGGGACGAAGGGACGTCTGAGCGTGGAGCGCGCGGAATGGCATTGGGCCGACGGGGTGCTGCGGGCGGACCCCTTCGCCATCGATCCGGCGGCGCCGCGGGGGACGGTCACGCTGCGGGCGGAGCGCGTGCATCTCGGCCCCATGCTGGCGATGGTCGCGGTGGACGGGCTGGAGGCCAGCGGAACGGTCAGCGGGCGCCTGCCGGTGCGCATCGCGGCCGACTCCGTCCATCTCGACGGCGGACTTCTGGAAGCCGACTCTCCCGGCACGCTGCGCTACGACCCTGAGAACCCGCCCGGCTTCCTGAAGGGGGAGGAGGGCAGCCCGACGGCCCTGCTGATGGGGGCGCTGACCGACTTCCGCTACGACACGCTGACCGCCAGTGTCGATGGGCAGGCCGGCGGCGAGCTGGCGGTCGGCATCGCCATCCGCGGTTCCAACCCGGCATTCTACGATGGCTATCCGGTCGCGCTTAATCTTAAGGTGAGCGGCGCGCTCGACCGGATCCTGCGGCAGAGCCTCGACACCTACCGCATCCCCGAGACGGTGCGCGACCGCATGACGGAGTTTCAACGAAAGAATCCATGAGACACACGGTTCGAAGCCGGCGCGTCCCGACCGCCGCACTGTTCGCCGGGTTGGTGGCCGGATTGGGCGCCTGCACCCCAACCGTCAAGGTCGAGGCGCCCGACAAGCCCATCGAGATCAACCTGAACATCCGGATCGAACAGGAAGTCCGGGTGAAGGTCGAACGCGACCTGGAAAAGGCCATCGCGGACGATCCGGCCCTGTTCGGCCTGCCGCCGTCCCAGGACAGCCTGGGCGGCGCGAAGGGAGGGAAAAAGCCATGAAGCGCATGTTCGCCGCCGCCGGGCTGGTCCTGGCGCTCGCCCTGTCGGGTCCCGCGACGGCGCCGGCCCAGGACGCCCTGGGCGCCGCCAAGGCCGCCGGGCAGATCGGCGAGCGGCCGGACGGGCTGGTCGGGGCGATTCCCGGCGCGCCGGCCGCGGCGTCCCAACTCGCCGAGCAGGTCAACGCCCAGCGCATCGCCCGCTACCGCGAGATCGCGGGAAGCAACGGCACGTCGGTGGATCAGGTCCAGGCGCTGGCCGGAAAGCAGCTGATCGAGCGGACGCCCGCCGGACAGTATGTGCTGTCGGGCGGACGCTGGGTCCGCAAGTAAGCCACCGGCCCCGATGACCGCCGACCTCCGCGCTCGGATCGGAGCGTGCCGTGCGGCCCTGGCGACCGCGCCGGGCGATTCCGCGGCGCTGGCCGGGCTGTTCGGCGCGCTCGACGCGCTGGGCGAGCCCGGAACGCCGGCGGAGGCGGTCGCCCGATCCGCCTTCGGAGAGGCGTTGCGGCGGCAGGGGCGGGCGGCCGAGGCTGAGGCGCACCATCGCGCCGCCTTGTCCTGGTTGCCCGATTTCGGCGGCAATCATTTCAATCTGGGCCTGACCCTCCAAGCGCTGGGCCGCACCGCCGATGCGGCGGACGCCTATGGCGAGGCCGCAAGGCTGATGCCGCGCTTCGCCCCGGCCCCGTGCAACCAGGGCGTCCTGCTCCGCGCGCTGGGGCGGCGGGAGGCGGCGGAGGCGGCGTTGCGCCGGGCCGTGGCGCTCGACCCGACGCTGGTTCCCGGCTGGCTCAACCTCGGCGCGGTGGTCCAGGGGCTCGGCCGGGAGACCGCCGCCGCCGGCTGTTACCGCAACGCCTTGGCCCTGCGTCCCGATCTGGCCGAGGCCCATGCGAATCTCGGGCTGGCGGTCAAGGAGGACGGGCGCGTCGTCGACAGCCTGCCGGCCTTCGAGCGGGCCCTGGCGCTCGGCTTGCCCGACGCGGGAGGCGTGCTCGCCCAGCTTGTCCAGCAGATGCGGCATCTCGGCCGCTGGGACGGGTTGGCGGAGCGTTCCACGCAACTGACCGCCCTGGTACGTGGCGGCGGAACGCGGCAGGTCCATCCCTGGATCTTCCTTGGCGAGGGGGCTGGCCCGGCAGCGGAGCTGGATTGCGCCCGCCGCTACGCGGACTGGCGGACGCAGGGCATCGCCGCCATGCCGGTCCGCCGCGCCGCCGGACCGCACGGCCGGCTGCGCGTCGGCTATCTGTCCGCCGACTATCACGAGCACGCCACAGCCGCCCTCATCGCGGAACTGATTGAGCGTCACGACCGGAATCGGGTGGAGGTCATCGGTTACAGCTATGGGCCTGACGATGGCGGCCCGATGCGGCGCCGGCTGACCGCCGCCTTCGACGGATTCGTGAACCTCGCCGCCCTTTCCCACGCCGAGGCGGCGGCGCGCATCCGGGCGGACAGAGTGGACATCCTGGTGGACCTCAAGGGCTACACCCAGCACGCCCGGCCGGAGATCGCCGCCCATCGGCCCGCCCCCGTGCAGGTGCAGTGGCTGGGCTATCCGGGGACAATGGGGGCGGGTTTCATCGATTACGTGATCGGCGACCCCCTGGTCACGCCGTTCGATCACCAGCCCTTCTACGCGGAGCGGATCGTTCAGCTTCCGCTCTGCTACCAACCCAACGACCGAAGCCGGCCGATCGGCCCGCCGCCGTCCCGAGCGGCCTGCGGCCTGCCGGAGCGGGGTATGGTCTTCTGCTGCTTCAACGCCGCCTACAAGATCACGCCAGCCCTGTTCGACCTGTGGTGCCGCCTGTTGCGCGCGGTGCCGGACGGCGTGCTGTGGCTGCTCGACAGCCATCCGGAATCAAGCGCGAACCTGCGGCGGGAGGCGGCACGCCGTGGCGTGGTGGAGGACCGGCTGGTCTTCGCTCCCCGGCGGCCCCCGGCGGAGCATCTGGCGCGTTACCGTCTGGCTGACCTGTTCCTGGACACCACCCCGGTCGGCGCTCACACCACCGCCAGCGACGCGCTTTGGGCGGGTCTTCCGGTGCTGACGGTGCCGGGGGAAGGGTTCGCGTCGCGCGTCGGGGCGAGCCTCCTGCGCGCCGCAGGGCTGCCCGAACTAGCCGTGCGCTCGCTTGCCGATTACGAGGCCACGGCCTTGCGATTGGCCGGCGATCCGGACGGCCTCGCCAAGTTGAAGGCACGTCTCGCCGCGGAGCGGGGACGGGCACCGCTGTTCGACACCGACCGCTTCGCCCGCGCCCTGGAGCGCGCCTATGCGACGATGTGGGACATTCACACGGTGGGCAAGCCACCCCGCCCGTTCTTCGTCCCGGACGAGGGTTAAGGGGTGGGTTAAGGGAAGGGACAGCGGTCGGCGGTGACGTCCACGAAGGAGCGGGCGCCGGGCGCGAAGGTAAAGCGGTATTCGGTGTTGTCGATGACCACCGTTTGGTGGAGCGGCAGAACGCCCTTGGCGACCGTCTCCTTGCCGCCCATGCCGGCGATCTTGATGGTCACCGGCTGCGCCGGATCGAACCAGCTCTCGGCGTTGCCCTGCGCGTTGCGCGACGACTGGCCCTCGCCGCTGACCGTCACCGCGCCGTTGTTGAAGCTGGTGCTGCGGTTCCCCGATTTCAGGAGGGGCGTGGCCAGCGCGAAGCGCTTGGTTTCCGCCGGCTGGCAGTTGCGCACCGCCTGGACCTGGGCGATCACGAAGGCGAGGCGGTTGGGGTCCATGCCGCCCTTCAACCGCTCCGACACGAGGCCGGCAAGCCGCGCGAGATCGCCGGAAGGCACCTCGCGCTGGAGCCTGGCCTCCAGCTCCGCCGCGCGGGCCTCCGCCGTGCGGGCGGCGTGCTGCATCTGGCTCGCCAGCAACTCCAGTTCCGCCTTCTGGCGTGACAGGGTGGAGATCTCCTCCCGCAGCGTGACGTCGCGGCCCTTCAACTGCTCGATGCCCATCTGGTAGGCGAACAGGCCGATACCGAGGAGAACGGCGGCGAACAGACCGAACTTCGCGAACCCAGCCCAGAAGCGGCGGCGATAACGGCGTTCGTAGTCGTAGCGTCCCAAGGCCATGTGCAGCAAACCCGAGCGGAAGAGGAGGGTGCTATGGCTACCCAGATCGGCCGTCCGATGCAACCCCTTGACCTTGGCAGGAAAAGCTCTTTCAGGTCAGTTGCTGGCTCCGGACGGGCCGAGGAACCCGGCGCTGATGCCCGGCGTGCGGAACTCGCCCACATTCTTGAACACGAAGCGGAAGAAGATGGTGTTTCCTTCCTGCTCGCCGTTCTGGATCGTGGTGTAGTCGCGCTGGGCGATGGTCTCGAAGATCAGGCATTCGTCCTGATAGCGGAGCACGCCGGCGCTGGAGCGCGGACCCGCATCGGGGCGGAACGCCTGGGAATGGGACAGGCTGAGCGACCAGTTTTGCGAAAACTGCGACGCCAGGGTGAGGCTGGCCTGTTCGACCTCGTTCCGCTCCACGACGTAGGGGTTTTCCGTCTGGTCGACGTAGGTGTAGGTGCTGTAAAGGCGCAGCAGCGGCACACCGGTCGCAACGTTGACCGAATGGCGCCGCGGCTTCAGCGTGTCATGGTCGATGCGGAAGCCGTAGTTCAGGTCCAGCCAGTCCGCCGGGCGCAGGTCAAGACGACCAACATAATCCGACGACTTCTTGTCGAGGCCCGATCCGCCGCGGAAGTTCTCGGTGTCGTCGGCGCGGAAGCTCTGGCCGACGAACAGGCTGGCCGACCCCGTTTTGTAACCCTGGAACGTCGTGCGCAGGCCATAAGTGGCGCGAAGTCCGCCGTCCAGCCGATCAATGCCGGTGAAGCGGTTTGGCATCAGCAGGTTGATCTCGTCGAATTCGACGTCGAGGCTGTCCTCGTTCGGGAAGGCGGGATCATTGTTCACCTTCGGCGATACGCTGATCTGACCAATGGGCTCGATGGTCTGGAAGTTGTTCTCGCCGTAGCGGACGAAGGGGTAGCGGACCGTCGTCGTGGCCTGCGGGAAGAAGCGCAGGCGCTGGATACTGTCGTTGCCGGTTCCGGCGGGGTCGTTCGGATCGAACCGCTGGGCGGTGTAACCGGCCAGCAGGACGCTGCCTTCGACCGTGGTGACGAAACCGAGGTTGGAGTAGATGTCGCGCTGCCATCCGGGCTGCATGGCCAGACGCTGGGTGTCGGGACCGCCGCTGCCCGGCCGGGCGATGGCCAGCAGGCTGCTGTCCAGAGACCAGCGCCCCCCCATCAGGCTGCCCGGCTCGCCCAGCGCGTTGTAGCGCGCCTCGGGAAGCACGTAGGGTTCCTGCACCGGGTTGCCCCACCGGAGATCCTGGAAGCCGTAGGCGTTGACCACCGCGTAATTGCGGCCGTTGAAGCCTTCGACGAAGGCCCGGCTGGTCAGCACCTCGTCGCGGATGTTGAAGTAACGGCGAAGATACAGCTCGTCGCTGGCCCGCTTCAGGTTGAAGCCCCAGCGCCATGTCTCGTCGATGTCGAACAGGCCGCTGGCGAAGGCGTGGCCGCGCCAGCGCCGGTCGTCGGCGTCCTTCAGCGTGCCGTTGGGAATCTCGCCCTGAGTCCCCGACACGTCGAGCTGCAGCCGCCCGTTCTCAAAACGCTTGCGGTACTGGCCGCCCAGGAACACCCCCTGGTTCGAGTAGCCGCCAAGATCGAACGTCGCGTCCTGGTCCGGCGCAATGTCCCAGTAGTAGTGGGTGATGGCGCCGAAGCCGAGTTCGGAGGTGTTTCGGAAACTGGGAGTCAGGAAGCCCGAGCGCCGGTCCACCGTCGGATCGGGATGGGAAAGATAAGGGGTGTAGAAGAACGGAACGCCGAACATCTCCATGAAGGCGTCGCGGTAGCGGACCTCGTGATCCTCGTTGTCCTGCACCACGCGGGCAGCGCGGATCTGCCAAACCGGAGCACGGGTCGGATCGGTCTTGCAAAGCTCGCAGGGGCTGTAGACAGCGCGATTCAGGCGGATCAGCCGCCCGCCGCGGCGCTCGCCCTCGGCGCCGGCCATGCGGCTGTTGTCGGTCATCAGCACGCGGACGTTCTCGACGAACGCGTCGCGCATGTCGTCGGTCAGTTCCGCGTAGTTGGAGAACAGGATGTCGCCCGACGGCTCGACCAGACGGACGTTGCCGGAGGCGATCACCACCTTGGTCTGCTGGTTGTATGTGATCGTATCGGCGTGGACCGTCCGCGCGCCCTGCGACAGCTCCACGTTGCCCGAAGCCGTCACGAGACTGTTCGCCTCGTCGAAGGTGACCGAGTCCGCTCCAAGAAGGACCGGGGGATCCTGCGGCTTTCCGTCGGACGGCCCCGGCGTTGGAGCGACGACTTCAAACCGTCCGCCCTGGTCCTGTCCGGCCGGCGGCGAGGCGTTCGCCTGAGGCGCCGGAGCGGGAGGCTGCTGCGCGTCGGCCAGATCGGCCAGGACGATGCCGCAGGCGGCCATCAGGGCGACGATGCCGGATCGCAGGACCAGCGACCGGCGGTCCAACGGGCGGTGCATCTTCGGGCTGGTGGCGCGGGCGCGCCGGGCATGTCGGGACGGGAGCTGGGACATGCCGAACGTTTGAGGTAACCAACCGGCCAAGTCAACGGTTTCGCAGCACGTTTCGCGAATTGTCCGATGTCTGTTGCCGGTCGGGCGAGCCATGAAAAAAGGGACTTGCGGCGAAAGGCCGAAGTCCCCTGTTTCAGGCCTTTTCCAAGGCGCCCAGGTGGCGGCTCGGCCCCTAGGCGAAGGCCTTGTAGGCGATGAGGGTGAAGGTGTCGCGGACCCCGGTCAGAGTCTGGATGTTTTCGGTCACGAATCGGCCGATGTCCAGATCCTGGGGCAGATAGCACTTCATCAGTAGATCGTACTGGCCGGAGATGGAATGCACCTCCGACACCTGCTCGATGTCCTGAACGGCTTGGTCGGCCACCTGATAGGCCTTGCCCAGCTCGCACTTGACCATGACGAAGATGGTCTGCATGGCGATCAGCCCTCCTGCGAGGATTGCTCGGCGGGTTCAGCCGGGGCCGGGCGCCGGGCGGAGCGGAGCATGAAAGCCGGCATGTGGTCGCCGAAGCCGATCACGGGTGTATCGTCCTCGTCCTCGTCGCGGCGGCGGCGGCGGTCGCGGTCACGATCGCGGCGCGGCTCCTGGCGGCGGCTCTCGGCGGCGGCCAGCGATTCGCGCGGCTGCCGGTCCTCACGGGGCTGCCGGTCCTCGCGCACCGGGCGATCGTCGCGGCTCGGGCGATCCTCACGCGGTTGACGCTCCTCACGGGCCTGACGCTCCTCACGGGGCGCCCGATCCTCACGCTCGGGACGTTCGGCCCGCTGTTCACGCGGTGCCCGGTCGCCGCGCTCCTTGTCCTTGCCACGGCCCCGGCTGCGGCCGCGGCGCGCCTCATCCTCGCTGAGGAACTCAGCCGACTCGAGGCCGTCAATGGCGATCAACGGAATCTCCCGCTTGATGAGACGGCCGATGGCCGAAACCTGCTTGCCGTCCAGTGGGGTGGCCAGCGTGAAGGCGCGGCCGGAACGACCCGCCCGGCCGGTGCGTCCGATGCGGTGGACATAGTCTTCCGCGCTGATCGGCACGTCGAAATTGAAGACGTGGCTGAGCCCCTGCACGTCCAGGCCGCGCGCCGCCACGTCGGAGCAGACGAGGAGCGTGATCTCGCCCTTCTTGAAGGCCTCCAGCGTCTCCATCCGCTTCGACTGCACCATGTCGCCGTGCAGCGCGCCGGCGTTGAAGCCGTGGCTCTCCAGCGACTTCTGCAGGATGGCGACGTCGCGCTTGCGGTTGCAGAAAATGAAGGCGTTCTTGACGTCCTCGGTGCGCAGCAGGTGGCGCAACGCCTTGCGCTTGTCCTCCTCGTGCACCAGGACCATGGCCTGGGTCACCGTCTCCGACGGCGAGGCCGGCGGGGCGACGGTCACTTCCTTCGGGTTCGACAGGAAGGCGTCGGCGAGACGGCGAATCTCCGGCGGCATGGTGGCGGAGAAGAACAGCGTCTGGCGCAGCTTGGGCAGCTTGCTGACGATCCGCTCGATGTCCGGGATGAAGCCCATGTCGAGCATCCGGTCCGCTTCGTCGATGACGAAGACCTTGATGTCGTTGAGCATGATGTTGCCGCGCTCGAACAGGTCGATCAGACGGCCCGGCGTCGCGATCAGCACGTCCACCCCACGGTCCAGCCGCTTCACCTGTTCGGTGAAGGTCTCGCCGCCGATCAGGAGCGCCATGCTGAGCTTGTGGTGCTTGCCGTAGGTCTCGAAGCTCTCGGCGACCTGCGCCGCCAGCTCCCGAGTCGGCTCCAGGATGAGCGACCGGGGCATGCGCGCCCGCGCCCGGCCCGAGGCCAGGATGCTGATCATCGGCAAGGTGAAGCTGGCCGTCTTCCCGGTGCCGGTTTGTGCGCAGCCGAGCACGTCGCGGCCTTGCAGGACCCAGGGAATGGCCTGTTCCTGAATTGGCGTCGGCTGGGTGTAACCCTTGTCCTCGATTGCCCGCAGGACGTCAGGTCCAAGCCCAAGTTCCGAAAAGAGCATCCAACCTGTTTCTGTCTGGAGTGCGAAAATCGTGCCGATACGGCCCGACGAGTAGATGGTGCGGCAGAATATGAAGTCAAAGGGCGCTGTCAATAGACCTTGTGATGGAATCGCACATCGCGTGGATACGGACGGGCCGCTTGGCGCTCCGCGCCCGCTCGGCTAGGCTGTGGAAAGACCGTATAAACCGCGGAAATCCGGCCCGTGCGGGGGGTGTGGACCCTCTTCCGGCATTTTTCTCCGCCGGGACCGGACAATGAAAAAAGGCAGTCCTGCGATGCTTCTTTCCTCCCAACGCTCTGTCCTGGTGGTGGTCGATATCCAGGAAAAGCTGATGCCGGCGATCGCCGAGTCCGCGCGGGTGGAGCGCAACGCCGCCACACTGCTGAAGGCCGCCGCCCTGCTTGGCGTCCCCGCCTTCGCCACCGAACAGTATCCCAAGGGCCTGGGTCCGACCGCCGCCTCCTTGCGCGCCATGCTGCCGCCGGACGGGGTGGTGGAGAAGATCAGCTTCTCCGCCGCGCGGGAGCCGGCTTTCCTGGAGCGCCTGGAGCGGCTGGGCCGCCGGCAGGTCGTGCTGGCCGGGTCGGAGGCTCACGTCTGCGTGATGCAGACCGCGCTGTCGCTGGTCGGGCTGGGGTTCGAGGTGGTGCTGGTGGCCGATGCCGTGTCGTCGCGCACGCCCGCCAACGCGGAGTTGGGCATCGCCCGCATGCGCGCCGCCGGGGCGACCATCGTCAGCACGGAGATGGTTCTGTTCGAGTGGATGGAGCGGTCGGACATTCCCGCCTTCAAGGCGGTGCTGGATTTGATCCGCTGACCTCGGGAAAGGACAAGGAATGAACGACCGGATCCCCCTGATCCTGCTGCCCGGCATGCCGCTCGACGCCGCGCTGTGGGAGCACCAGACCCGCCATCTCGCCGATGTGGCGGAACCGGCCGTCGGTGACCTGACCGGCCATGATTCGATGGCCGCCCTCGCCGCCGCGGTGCTGGCGGGGGCGCCCGAGTGGTTCGCCCTCGCCGGCCTGTCGATGGGGGGCTACGTCGCCTTCGAGATTCTGCGGCAGGCGCCGGACCGGGTGGTGAAGCTCGCCCTGCTCGACACCAGCGCCCGTCCCGACACGCCGGAGCAGACGGCCACACGCCAGGACGCCGTTCGACTGGTGGGGCAGGGGCGACTGCGGCAGGTGGTGGCCGCCGGCATGCCGCGCCTCGTCCATCCCGATCGCACCGGCGAAGCCGCCCTGGTCGACTCGGTGCAGGCCCAGGCCCAGCGGGTCGGGCCGGGCGGCTACGCGCGCCAGCAGACCGCCATCATGAACCGCCCGGACAGTCGGCCCGGCTTGGCGGCCATCGCCTGCCAGACGCTGGTGCTGTGTGGACGGCAGGACGCCATCACGCCCCCGGCGCTGCACGAGGAGATCGCCGGGGGCATACCCGGCGCCCGCCTCGCACTGATCGAGGATTGCGGCCATCTGTCGGCCATGGAGCAGCCGCAGGCGGTCACCGCCCTGCTGCGGCAGTGGCTTCTCTACGCCTGAACGCCATCTTCGGTCGCCTCAGCAGTCAGGCCCCCCGCCGCAGCCGTCCAGGTCGGCGCGGCGGGCCGGAAAAAGAGCGAAGGTCATGTCGCTGATGAGCGACCGGAAATCCGGGTCATTGGGTCCCTGGGGCCGGTCGAGCCAGCCGGTGGCCGAGGACAGCGTTCCACCGCCCCGACAGAAGGCGCCCTGTACCACGATGGGGCCGCCGGGCGGGCTGGTGCGCAGGGGCTGCCCGCTGCACAGGTACGAGTTCAGCATCGTCTCGGCGGGGTTGAAGGCCAGGACGACCCGGTAGTCGGGCCGCGCCGTCTGGTTCGGCGTCGTCGTGAAGTTGGTGCGCACGCCGGAGATGCGGTTCTGCATGTTGGCGGTCACCAGCGGCCCGAAGGTCTGCGGGTCCATGCCGAAGGGATTGCCGTGGATCACCACGCGCAGGTCCCGGTTGGAGGCCGCATAGGACACCTCGCTCAGCGTATAGGCGGGGACGGGCAGGTCGGCCACCACGCGTTCGTTGGTGCAGGCCGCCAGCATCGCGCAGAGGGCGAGAAGGCTGGCACGGGGCAGGAAGGTCATGGCTCGCCTGGCTGCTGAGTGGACGTGGGGCGACCAATCATGGGACGCCGCCGCAGCACCGGCAAGCCCGCGCCTCCGGAAGAGCCGCCGCTCAGCCGACCGCGCAACCCGGCGGCGTGCATCATCACACGTCGATGTCGTCGACCCGGACGAACTTCGCGTTCTCCTGGATGAACTGGAAGCGCAGCTCCGGACGGCGGCCCATCAGCTCCTCGACACGGGTCTTGGTGGCCTTCACGTCCTCCGCCTGTTCGGGGTCGGCGCTGTTCGGCACGACGACGCGCAGAAGCGTGCGCTTGGCCGGGTCCATGGTCGTCTCGCGGAGCTGGGCCGGCATCATCTCGCCCAAGCCCTTGAACCGGCTGATCTCCACCTTCTTGCCCTTGAAGGTCTTGTTCATGAGCTGGTCCTTGTGGGCGTCGTCGCGGGCGTAGACCGACTTGGCACCGTGGCTGATGCGGTAGAGCGGCGGCAGGGCCAGATACAGATGCCCGTTCTGGATCAGCCCGCCCATCTCCCGGTAGAAGAAGGTCATCAGCAGCGAGGCGATGTGCGCGCCGTCCACGTCGGCGTCGGTCATGATGATGACCCGCTCGTAACGCAGCTTGTCGCTGGAGAAGTCCTTGCCCACCCCGCAGCCGAGCGCCTGGGTGAGGTCGTTCAGCTCCTGGTTCGCCTTCATCTTGTCGGAGGAGGCCGACGCGACGTTCAGGATCTTGCCGCGCAGCGGCAGGATGGCCTGGGTCTCGCGGTTGCGCGCCTGCTTGGCGGAGCCGCCCGCCGAATCGCCCTCGACCAGAAAGATTTCTGTCCCCTCCGGCGAGTTGCGGGAGCAGTCGGCCAGCTTGCCGGGCAGGCGCAGGCGCCGGGTCGCGGACTTCCGTCCCAACTCCTTGGACTGCTTGCGCTTGGCGCGCTCTTCCGCCTTCTCGATCAGCCGTTCCAGAAGGGCCTTGGAGGAAGACGGGTCGCCCGACAGCCAGTGGTCAAAGTGATCCTTGATCGCCGCCTCGACCAGCCGGTGGGCTTCCGCCGTCACCAGCTTCTCCTTGGTCTGGCCCTGGAAATGCGGCTCGCGGATGAAGACCGACAGCAGGATGCAGGCGTCGCCCATCACGTCGTCCGCGGTGACCTGGGCGGCGCGCTTGTTGCTGGTCAGCTCGCCATAGCCTTTCAGTCCGCGGGTCAGCGCGGCGCGCAGGCCGGCCTCGTGCGTGCCGCCCTGCGGGGTGGGCACCGTGTTGCAGTAGGTGTGCGAGAACCCCTCGTCATCCTCCGGCCAGGCGATGGCCCATTCCACGCGGCCCTGCTGGTTCGGGAAATCCAGCGCGCCGGAGAAGGGCAGGCGGGTCAGCGTCCGGCGTTCCTTCAGGGCGGCGTTCAGGTAGTCGAGCAGGCCGCCGGGGAAATGCAGCGTCTCCTGTGACGGGGTGGTGCTGTCGGGCGACAGCAGCGACGGGTCGCAGCTCCAGCGGATCTCCACGCCCCGGTACAGGTAGGCCTTGGAGCGCGCCAGCCGGTACAGCCGGTGCGGCTCGAAATGGGCGGCCTCGCCGAAGATCTCGGGGTCCGCGTGGAAGCGGATGGTCGTCCCGCGGCGATTGGCCGCGCCCTGGCGGGTCAGCGGACCCTGGGGCAGGCCGCGGCTGTAATGCTGCACGTAGAGCTGGCGGTCGCGCGCCACCTCGACCGTCAGCCGGTCGGACAGGGCGTTCACCACCGACAGGCCGACGCCGTGCAGGCCGCCGGAGGTCTGGTAGACCTTGTTGGAGAATTTGCCGCCCGAATGCAGGGTGGTGAGGATGACCTCCAGCGCCGACTTGCCCGGGTACTTGGGGTGGTCGTCGATCGGGATGCCGCGCCCGTTGTCGCGCACCACCACCGTGCCGTCGGCGGTCAGCTCCAGGTCGATGCGGCTGGCGTGGCCGGCCACCGCCTCGTCCATGGCGTTGTCCAGAACCTCGGCCACCAGATGGTGCAGCGCCCGGTCGTCGGTGCCGCCGATGTACATGCCGGGGCGCCGGCGGACGGGCTCAAGCCCTTCCAGAACCTCGATATCCTGGGCGGAATAGGTCTCGGCCTTGCGCGCCGTGTTCTCGAAAAGATCGCTCATGGCCCCAGTTATAGGAATTTCGTCAGGGCTGCGCAAGCGCATGCGGTGGCTCCTATATACTCCCCGCACCACATTTTGTGATGCGCTTTTTCGACCCCAGAACGAACGAGGGCGGAGGCACGATGAGCGACGGCACTCCCACCGATCAGAACCAGGCCCAACCCGACATGGAGGGCGGCCCGGCGTTGCGCACCATCGCCATGCCGGCGGACACCAACCCCAACGGCGACATCTTCGGCGGTTGGCTGCTGTCCCAGATGGATCTGGCCGGCGGCGTCGCCGCTCTGCGCCGCGCGGGCGGGCGCGTGGCGACGGTGGGGATCGAGGCGATGACCTTCCACAAGCCGGTCTATGTCGGCGACGAGGTAAGCTGCTTCGCCCATGTCACCAAGGTGGGCCGAACCTCCATCCGCGTGCGGGTCGAGACCTGGGTGCGCCGCCAGCGCAGCGCGGGGGAGGCGATCAAGGTGACGGAAGGCGTCTTCACCTACGTCGCCATCGGCGAGGACCGCCGCCCGCGCGAGGTCCCGCCGGAGTGAAGCGCCACCCGCCTTCTTTCGAAGGTTGCGCACTGTGTCACCTTCCTTTGGGGGTGTAATCCGCCTATTACTCGGCGGCGCAAAGAGCATGGCGCGGTGAATTCTTTCGGATTGCTTCTTTTCCGTTTGACCGAAGGAATCGCGTATGATTCCATCATACCGCCATGACCATGCTCCAGAACCTCACCGACTCGCTGAAACGCGCCGCGAAAAGCGCCCTTCGCCAGGCCATCGGGCCGGCCATCGGCTCCTGCGTCGTCGCCTACTTCGTCTATTACGCCGTCCAGGGGGACCGCGGGCTGCTCGCCATGAACCACCTGAAGGCGGAGATCGCCACGGCGGAATCCGTCCTGGATCAGGTGAAGGCCGAGCGCGAGCGAATGGACCGTCGCGCGCAACTGATGCGCAGCGACCACCTGGACCGTGACATGCTGGACGAGCGTGCGCGCACGATGTTGAACCTTTCAGGCCCCCGCGACGTCATAATCGCACTCCCTCCGGCGCAGGTCGAAGGTGATGCTAGCGCTGAGAAGTAGGTCATATCAGTGAATTAACCGAAAGTCGGTTAACGCCGAATTTCGCGTTTAAAAACAGATATTTGCGTCGCTCGCGCTTGTCGTGTACTGTGCGCCCCGCATCCGCTTCCGGTGCGAGGGGGATGCACCCTCATAAGTGGGATGTACCCTCGCAACGTGCTGCAGCCCTGGCTGTTCGCTTGCCGTCGCTGCATAAACCCTGGGGAGGAAACATGGCCGCGTCACGACGCCGTCCGAAGGCGCAGACTGACTCCGCTTCGAAGCAGGCCGCTTCGACCGAGGACTTGATCAAGTACTACCGTGAGATGCTGCTGATCCGCCGCTTCGAGGAGAAGGCGGGCCAGCTCTACGGCATGGGCCTCATCGGCGGTTTCTGCCACCTCTACATCGGCCAGGAAGCCGTTGTGGTCGGCATTCAGGCCGCGCTGAAGGACAACGACGACGTCATCACCAGCTACCGTGACCATGGCCACATGCTGGCCTGCGGCATGGACCCGAAGGGCGTGATGGCCGAGCTGACCGGTCGCCGTGGAGGCTACTCCAAGGGCAAGGGCGGCTCGATGCACATGTTCAGCCGCGAGAAGAACTTCTACGGCGGCCACGGCATCGTCGGCGCGCAGGTTCCGCTGGGCACCGGGCTGGCTTTCTCGCACAAGTACAACAAGGATGACGGCCTGTCCGCGGTCTATTGCGGCGACGGCGCCATCAACCAGGGTCAGGTTTACGAGAGCTTCAACATGGCGGCGCTGTGGAAGCTGCCGGTGCTCTACGTGATCGAGAACAACAAGTACGCCATGGGCACCTCGCAGGAGCGCGCCTCGGCGGGCGAACTGCACCAGCGCGGCGCGGCCTACGGCATTCCCGGCCATCAGGTCAACGGCATGGACGTCCTCGAGGTCCGCGAGGCCGCCGACAAGTGGGTGGAATACATCCGCGCCGGCAACGGCCCGGTCATCCTCGAGATGAAGACCTACCGCTACCGCGGCCACTCGATGTCCGACCCGGCCAAGTACCGGACCAAGGAGGAGGTCGAGAAGATGCGGAGCGAGTCCGATCCGATCGACAACCTGAAGCGCGTCCTGCTGGAAGGCGCTTACGTGACCGAGGACCAGCTCAAAGAGATCGACCGCGAGGTCAAGGCCGTGGTGACCGAGGCTGCCGAATTCGCGCAGCAGAGCCCCGAGCCCGATCCGGCGGAGCTGTGGACGGACGTCCTGGTCGAAGCCTGACGACAACGATAAGCAGGAGCGGTGCCGAGGGCCGGAGGCTTCGCCTTCCGGTGAACCCGCGCCGCCGGAGGTTGAGGAATGCCGATCGAAGTGCTGATGCCGGCGCTGTCGCCCACCATGACCGAGGGCAAGCTGGCGAAATGGGTCAAAAAAGAAGGTGACGAGGTCAAGTCCGGCGACGTGCTCGCCGAGATCGAGACCGACAAGGCGACCATGGAGGTCGAGGCGGTCGACGAAGGCCGCATCGGCAAGATCCTGGTCGCCGAGGGCACCGAGAACGTCGCCGTGAACACCCCCATCGCCGTGATCCTCGGCGAGGGCGAGAGCGTCACCGACGCCGTGTCCGGCTCCCCGACGCCGGCGCCGAAGGTCGCCGCCGAGCCGGTGGTGAAGGACACGGGCGCCCACGCCCCGGCCACCCTGCCGGTCGGTCCGGCCAGCGGCCCGGCCGCCGCGCCGCCGGCGTCGGACGAGGACAAGTTCTTCGACAAGACGGTGAAGAAGACCGTCCGCGAAGCGCTGCGCGACGCCATGGCCGAAGAGATGCGCCGCGATCCGACCGTCTTCCTGATGGGTGAGGAGGTCGCGCAGTACCAGGGCGCCTACAAGGTGTCGCAGGGCCTGCTCCAGGAGTTCGGCGCCGACCGCGTCATCGATACGCCGATCACCGAGATCGGCTTCGCCGGCCTGGGCGTTGGTGCGGCCTTCCGCGGCCTGCGCCCGATCGTCGAGTTCATGACCTTCAACTTCGCGATGCAGGCGATCGACCACATCGTGAACTCCGCCGCCAAGACGCTGTACATGTCCGGCGGCCAGATGGGCTGTCCGATCGTGTTCCGCGGCCCGAACGGTGCGGCCGCCCGCGTCGCCGCGCAGCACAGCCAGGACTTCACCCCCTGGTACGCCAGCGTGCCCGGCCTGAAGGTCGTAGCACCCTACAGCGCGTCGGACTTCAAGGGCCTGATGAAGTCGGCGATCCGCGATCCGAACCCGGTCATCTTCCTCGAGAACGAGATCCTCTACGGCCAGTCCTTCGAGGTGCCGGAGAGCGAGGACTTCATCGTTCCGATCGGCCGCGCCAAGATCCGCCGCGCCGGCACGGACGTGACCATCACCGCCCATTCGCTGATGGTCAGCTACGCGCTCGCCGCCGCCGATCTGCTGGAGAAGGACGGGATCAGCGCCGAGGTCATCGACCTGCGCACGATCCGTCCGCTCGACACCGAGACGATCGTCAACTCCGTCAAGAAGACCAACCGCCTCGTCACCGTCGAGGAGGCCTGGCCGACCTGCGGCATCGGCGCCGAGCTGTCGGCCCTGATGATGGAGCAGGCCTTCGACTATCTGGACGCCCCGGTGATCCGCGTGACCGGCCTCGACGTGCCGATGCCCTACGCGGCGAACCTGGAAAAGCTCGTCCTTCCTTCGCCCGACCGCATCGCGGAAGCGGCGAAGAAGGCCTGCTACCGCAAGTAAGGAGGGCGAGCGAATGACCATCCAGATTCTCATGCCCGCCCTCTCTCCGACCATGACCGAGGGCAACCTCGCCAAATGGCTGAAGAAGGAAGGCGACTCGGTGAAGTCCGGCGACGTGATCGCCGAGATCGAAACCGACAAGGCCACCATGGAAGTGGAGGCGGCCGACGAAGGCCGTCTCGGCAAGATCCTCGTGCAGGCCGGCACGCAGGGCGTCGCGGTGAACACCCCGATCGCCGTGCTGCTGGAAGAGGGCGAGGACGACAGCGCGCTCGCCAAGGCCGCCGCTCCCGCCCCGGCGGCGGCGCCCGCCGCGGCTCCGGCCCCGGCCCAGACCCAGGCGGCGTCCGCTCCGGCCCCCTCCGCTGCTCCGGCTCCGCAGGCCGCGGCCGCTCCGGCTCCCGCCGCCCAGGGCGGTGGCCGCGTGTTCGCCAGCCCGCTGGCCCGCCGTCTGGCCGAGCAGGCCGGTCTCGACCTGAAGGCCGTCACGGGCACCGGCCCGAACGGCCGTATCGTCAAGGCCGACGTCGAGGCCGCCAAGGTCGGCGGCACCGCCAAGGCCGCCGCTCCGCAGGCCGCCCAGGCTCCCGCCGCCGCCCCGGCGGCTGCGCCGGCCGCCGCTCCGGCCCCGAAGGCCGCGGGCATCGACGCCAAGGACCTGTCGGACAAGCTGGGCATGCGCTACAAGGCGCAGCCGAACAGCTCCATGCGCAAGACGATCTCGCGTCGTCTGACCGAGGTGCAGCAGACGGTGCCGGATTACTTCCTGGCCATCGACTGCGAGCTGGACGCGCTGCTGAAGGTCCGCTCCGACCTGAACGCCCGCTCCAAGGATTACAAGCTGTCGGTCAACGACTTCATCATCCGCGCCGCCGCGCTGACGCTGAAGAAGTTCCCGAACATCAACGCCGCCTGGTCGGAGGAAGCCATCCTCCGTTACGACCACGTCGACATCTCGGTCGCCGTGGCCACCCCGACCGGCCTGATCACGCCCATCGTCAAGAAGGCGGAGACCAAGGGGCTGGCCGAAATCTCCAACGAGATGAAGGGTCTGGCGGAGCGCGCCCGCGACGGCAAGCTGAAGCCGGAGGAGTATCAGGGCGGCACCTTCTCGATCTCCAACCTCGGCATGTACGGCATCCGGGAGTTCGCGGCGATCATCAACCCGCCGCAGGCCTGCATCATGGCGGTCGGCGCCGGTGAGCAACGTCCGGTCGTCAAGAACGGCGCGCTCGCCATCGCCACCGTGATGACGGTCTCGGTCACCGTGGACCACCGCGTCGCCGACGGCGCGCAGGGTGCGGAATTCCTCGCGGCTTTCAAGAAGCTGATCGAGGACCCGCTGAGCATGCTGCTGTAAGGGGGCGCTGACCATGGCTGACATGAACTACGACCTCATCGTCATCGGCGGCGGCCCGGGCGGCTATGTGGCGGCGATCCGCGCCGCCCAGCTCGGCCTCAGCACCGCGGTGGTGGAGCGCGAGAATCTCGGCGGCATCTGCCTCAACTGGGGCTGCATCCCGACCAAGGCGCTTTTGCGCTCCGCCGAGGTGCTGCGCAACGCCAAGCACGCCGCGGAGTACGGGCTGGTCATCCAGAACCCGTCCTTCGACCTGGACAAGGTCGTTCAGCGGTCCCGCAAGGTGGCGGGGCAGCTCAACGGCGGTGTCAAGCACCTGCTGAAGAAGAACAAGGTCGCCGTCATCGAGGGCGAGGCCAAGCTGCTCGGCAAGGGGCAGGTGGCCGTGACCAAGGGCGGTGCGGCGGTCGGCACCTTCGGGGCGAAGAACATCATCATCGCCACGGGCGCCCGCGCCCGCACCCTTCCGGGTCTGGAGGACGACGGCAACCTCGTCTGGACCTACCGCAAGGCGATGACCCCGAACACGACGCCGAAGTCGCTGCTGGTCATCGGCTCCGGCGCCATCGGCATCGAGTTCGCCAGCTTCTACAACGAGCTGGGCGCCAAGGTGACGGTGGTCGAGGTGATGGACCGCATCCTGCCGGTCGAGGACGAGGAAATCTCGGCCTTCGCCCGCAAGCAGTTCGAAAAGCAGGGCATGCGGATCATCACCAACGGCAAGGCCGGCAACCTGCGCAAGGGCGCCGACAGCGTGACGGTGGCGGTGGAAGCCAACGGCAAGACCGAGGACATCACGGTCGACCGCGTGATTCTCGCCGTCGGCATTTCGCCGAACACGGAAAACCTGGGCCTGGAGAACACCAAGGTCCAGACCGACCGCGGCCACATCAAGACCAACGCCAACTGCCAGACCGACGAGCCGGGCGTCTACGCCATCGGCGACGTGACGGGGGCTCCCTGGCTCGCCCACAAGGCCAGCCACGAGGGCGTCATCGCTGTCGAGCACATCGCCGGCAAGCACCCGCACGCGCTGGATGTCCGCAACATCCCGGGCTGCACCTACTCGCACCCGCAGATCGCGTCGGTCGGTCTGACCGAGAAGAAGGCGAAGGAGGCGGGCTACGAAGTCCGCGTCGGCCGCTTCCCCTTCATCGGCAACGGCAAGGCCATCGCGCTGGGCGAGGCGGACGGCATGGTGAAGACCGTGTTCGACGCCAAGACCGGCGAGCTGCTGGGTGCCCACATGGTCGGCGCCGAGGTGACGGAGCTGATCCAGGGCTACACGGTCGCCAAGACCATGGAGACCACCGAGCAGGAGCTGATGCAGACCGTGTTCCCGCATCCGACCCTGTCGGAAATGATGCACGAGTCGGTTCTTGATGCCTATGGCCGGGCCATCCACTTCTAAGTGGCGAGTCTGAGCTACGGTCGTTTCCTCCCTCGTCCTCCAGGGCGGGGGAGCAACGATTGCGACTCCGTCATCATTTTGACGGTGTTGCGTCGTCTCGGCCGATAATCAGACTTGACCGGTCGGTCATTCCGGCCTATCCGGCGGGACCGTGTCCGCCGGCCTTGCGCCGTTTCCCTGCGCCGCCCCTTGCGCGGTCGGCGGCGCGTTACCGTTCAGCATCGGCGCTGCCATCGGGCAGCCCGTGGGAGCACTTCAGACCATGACCGTGGCCGATCACCCCGAGAAGCTTCGCCATCCCGAAAAGGCCCACAAGCCCGACAACCCGATCCAGCGCAAACCGGGCTGGATTCGCGTCAAGGCGCCGACCAGCCAGGAATACAACGAGACGCGCAACCTGATGCGCGGGCTCAAGCTCAACACCGTGTGCGAGGAGGCCGCCTGCCCGAACATCGGGGAGTGCTGGAAGCACAAGCACGCGACCTTCATGATCCTCGGCTCCGTCTGCACCCGCGGCTGTGCCTTCTGCAACGTCGGCACCGGCCGCCCCGACCAGCTCGACCCGCACGAGCCGGACAATGTGGGGGAGGCGGTGGCCCAGTTGAAGCTGAGCCACGTCGTCGTCACCTCGGTGGACCGCGACGACCTGGAGGACGGCGGGGCGGAGCATTTCGCCCGGACCATCCGCGCCATCCGCGCCGCGTCGCCCGACACGACGATCGAAATCCTCACCCCCGACTTCCAGAAGAAGAAAGGTGCGGTGGAGGTGGTGGTCGAGGCGAAGCCGGACGTCTTCAACCACAATCTGGAAACCGCGCCGCGCCTCTACCCGACGATTCGTCCGGGTGCGCGCTACTTCACCTCGCTGCAGTTGCTGGCGCGGGTGAAGGAGCTGGACCCGTCCATGTTCACCAAGTCCGGAATCATGGTCGGGCTGGGCGAGACGAAGGAGGAGGTCGGGCAGGTGATGGACGACCTGCGCGCCGCCGATGTTGACTTCATGACGATCGGCCAGTACCTCCAGCCGACGCCCAAGCACGCGGCGGTGGATCGGTTCGTGACTCCGGAAGAATTCCAGAGCTACGCAACACTTGGCCGCGGCAAGGGTTTCCTGATGGTGGCCTCGACGCCGCTGACCCGCTCCAGCTATCACGCGGGGGCGGACTTCGCCAAGCTGCGGGAGGCTCGCCTCCGCAAGCTCGCGGCAACGGCGGGCTGAAAGGCGGCGGGCTGAGAGGCGGCCGAAAGAGAAACGGAGCGGGTATGCCGACGCACGCGGAAAAGAAGGTTCTTCCCTACACGCCGGAACAGATGTACCGGCTGGTCGCCGATGTGGAGAAGTACCCGGAATTCCTGCCCTGGTGCCTCGCCGCCCGCATCCGCCGCCGCGAAGGCGACGTGATGTTCGCGGACCTCGTCATCGGCTTCAAGATGGTCCGCGAACGCTTCACCTCGCGCGTGGAGCTGGACGAGGTGAACCGCCGCATCAACGTCCAGTACACCGAGGGTCCGTTCCAGTACCTGAACAACCACTGGATCTTCACCCCGCACGAGGGCGGCGTCTGCGTGGATTTCTACGTGGACTTCGAGTTCCGCTCGAAGATGCTGCAGAAGATCATGGGCGTTCTGTTCAACGAGGCGGTGCGCCGGATGGTGCAAGCGTTCGAGACCCGCGCCAATCAGCTCTACGGTGCCGGCGCCACCCGGCCCGCCACGGCGCGGACCGCCTGAGGCCGGTCCTTCCTCAACGGATCGCGGTTTCCGGGCGGGCCGTGCGCAGCCGCTCCAGCGCGGCTTGCACGGTCGCCAGCCGCACCGCCTCGCGGTCTCCGGGAAAGGTGTATTCCTTGTGCTTGGCGGCGCCGCGGCGGACCGCCGTGGCGATGTAGACGCGCCCGACCGGCTTTTCCGGTGTCCCGCCGCCGGGTCCGGCAACTCCGGTGACAGCCACCGTCACGTCGGCCTTCGACTTCGCCAGGGCGCCCACCGCCATCGCCACCGCGACCTCCGCGCTGACCGCGCCGTGGGCATGGATCAGGCTGGGCGGCACGCCGAGCATCTCGGATTTGGCGACGTTGGAGTAGGTGACGAAGCCGCGGTCCACCACCTTGGACGACCCCGCGATGTCGGTCAGCGCGCCCGCGATGAGGCCGCCGGTGCAGGATTCGGCGGTTGCCAGGGTGTAGCCGGCCAGCTCATACTCGGCGAGCAGCTTGGCGGCGAGTTCGCGGATGTGATCGGGAAACATGCGGGTCCCTTTCGTCGTCGTAAAAATCCCTCCCGCCAAAGAGGAGAGGGTTAAGGGCACTTATCCCGGCAGGCGGACCGTCGCCATCGCTTGCGCCGCGATGCCCTCGCCGCGCCCGGTGAAGCCCAGCCGTTCCGTCGTCGTCGCCTTTACGCTGACCCGGTCCACCGGCATGCCCAGAATTTCGGCAACGCGCGCGGTCATCGCCTCGCGGTGCGGGCCGACCTTCGGGCGCTCGCAGATGATCGTCACGTCGACATGGGCGATCCGCCCGCCGCGCGCCGTCACCAACTCCGCCGCGTGTTTCAGGAACAGCGCGCTGTCGGCGCCGCGCCATTGCGGGTCGCTGGGCGGGAAGTGGCTGCCGATGTCGCCGGCGCAGAGCGCGCCCAGGATGGCGTCGGTCAGCGCGTGCAGCCCGACGTCAGCGTCCGAATGGCCGTCCAGCCGGTGCGTGTGCGGAACCCGCACGCCGCAGAGCGTGACGTGATCGCCCTCGGCGAAGCGGTGCACGTCGAAGCCCGACCCGGTTCGGATGTCGGACAGGGCGGAATCGAGCGCACGGGCGGCGCGGGTCAGGTCGTCGGGGGTCGTCACCTTGAAATTCTCCTCCCTGGCGGGCACCAGCGCGACCGGCAGCCCGGCGCGTTCGGCGACCGCCGCGTCGTCGGTCAGTTCGAGCCCGGCGGCGTCGCGATGCGCGGCCAGAATCTCGGGAAAGCGAAAACCCTGCGGGGTCTGGGCGCGCCACAGGCCGCTGCGGTCGACCGTTTCGGCCACCAGCCCGCCGTCCGGACCGCCATTGCCGCGCTTCAGCGTGTCGGCGAGCGGCACGGCGGCGAGCGCCGCGGGGTGGGTGGCCAGAGCCGCGATCACCCTGTCGATGGTGCCGGCGTCGATCAGCGGACGGGCCGCGTCGTGGATCAGCACGAGGCCCGGCGCCGAGTCGGTCAACGCCTCCAACCCGTTGCGCACCGAATCCTGGCGGGACGCCCCCCCAGCCACCGGCTCGGGCAGGTTCAGCCCCGCGACCGCCGCATCGTAGAGATCGCGAAACGCGGGATTGATGACGACGCGCACCGCACTCACCTTGGGGTGGCGCCGGAAGGCCTCCACCGTGCGGCGCAGAACGGGCTGGCCGGCCAGATCGAGATACTGCTTGGGCCGCTCGGCGCCGAACCGCTGTCCGGTGCCGGCGGCGACGATCAGAGCGATGCAGGAAGACGCGTTCAAGGAAGACGCGTTGACGCAAGACATGGGGCGTTTCCCTGCCGTTTGGGCTATGGTATCCGCGCTTGACGGGCCGTCCGCGTGACGTTTACGTCATGGCGGCCGGACGCCCCGGAGCCTAGCCGGTCACCAGCGTTCCGCCAAGAGCCCCTGGGGCTGGAGCAGCGAAGACTTGTCCAACAGCGACTTTGGGTTTCCGCAGAGGGAAGGGCACGGGTCCGCCGCATGTCGCAGAACATCGTCTACAGCCTGACCGCGCTGATGGCTCTGCTGCCGGCGTCCATCTACCCGTACCACCGGATCGCGGGGCAGGGGGCGGACGGTCGGTCCGCCTACTTCTGGGGCGCCCTGGCTCTGGGCTTCGCCGGGCCGGCGGCCTGGGCGCTTACCCAGGTGGCGGGACGCTGGCACACCGGCCTGTCCACCGCGCTGTGGATCACCATCGCCGCCTGCATGCTGCTGTTCATGGCAATGAGCGCGCTGACCCGGTCGGCGTGGCGGCTGTCGCCGCTGCTGCTGCCCTACCTGCTGACCGTCGGCGCCTTCGCGACGCTGGCCCAGCAGGCCCCGGCGCCGGTCCTGCGCGGCGGGGCGCCGGGCATCTGGATCGACCTGCACATCGCGGTGTCGGTCATCACCTATGCGCTGCTGACCATGGCCGCCGTGGCGTCGCTCGCCGCCTTTCTCCAGGAACGGGCGCTGAAGTCGAAACGTCCGACCCCCTTGACCCGTTTCCTGCCCCCGGTGACAGAAAGCGAGCGGATGCAGCTCCACCTTCTCGGCGCGTCGGAGGCGGTACTGGGAGCCGGTCTCGCCACGGGAATGGCGGTGCTCTATTACGAAACCGGCGCGCTGCTGCGCGCTGATCACAAGACGCTGCTGTCGGTCGCCAGCTTCGTCGTCATCGGCGGGTTGTTGCTCGCCCACGCCCGCACCGGCGTGCGCGGGCGGATGGCGGCGCGTCTCGTGCTGATCGCCTATCTGCTCCTGACCCTCGCCTATCCGGGCGTCAAGTTCGTCACCGACGTCCTGCTCGGCTAGCCCCCCGCGCATGACAGCCAGCGCGGCGCTCGCGGTATGTGCACTTGCAACATGCCGAAACGCTGTGCTACCGTGCACAAATTCTCATCATATCGCTAATGTGCCCATCATGTGGGCAGGTGAACATGGCCATTCAAATCGGCACCATCTCGCTTGAGGGTCCGGTGATCCTCGCCCCTATGTCCGGAGTCACCGACCTGCCGTTCCGGCGGCTGGTGAAGCAGTCCGGCTGCGGGCTGGTCGTCTCGGAGATGGTCGCGAGCCAGGCGATGATCCGCGAGAACCGCCAGACCCTGCGCATGGTCGAATGCGAGCCTGAGCAGTTCCCCATGGCGGTCCAACTCGCCGGCTGCGAGCCCGACGTGATGGCCGAGGCGGCGAAGCTGAACGAGGATCGCGGCGCCGCCGTCGTCGACATCAATTTCGGCTGCCCGGTGAAGAAGGTGGTCAACGGCCACGCCGGCTCCTCCCTGATGCGCGACGAGGCGCTCGCCGCCCGCATCCTGGAAGCCACGGTGAAGGCGGTTTCCATTCCCGTGACGCTGAAGATGCGCAAGGGGTGGGACGACAACAGCCTGAACGCGCCCCGTCTCGCCCGCATCGCGGAGGAGTGCGGGATCAAGCTGGTCACCGTTCACGGCCGCACCCGCGAGCAGTTCTACACCGGCACCGCCGACTGGTCCTTCATCCGCTCCGTGAAAGAGGCGGTGTCGATCCCCGTGGTGGTCAACGGCGACATCACGTCCTTCGACTCCGTGGACCGGGCGCTCGCCGAGTCCGGGGCCGACGGAGTGATGATCGGGCGCGGCAGCTACGGGCGGCCGTGGTTCCCCGCCCAGGTGATGCATTACATCCGCACCGGCGAACGGTTGCCCGATCCGCCGCTCCACGAGCAGCTCGACACGCTGCTGGAGCATTACGACGCCATGCTGACCCATTACGGCGTCGAGGGCGGGCTGCGCGTCGCCCGCAAGCACATTTCCTGGTACTCGACGGGCCTGCGCGACTCCGCCGAATTCCGCTCGGAGGTCAACCGCATGTCCGATCCCGAACGAGTGCGCGGCTTCATCCGCGACTTCTACGCCCCGGCGATCGAAAGGATGGCTGCTTGATGGCTCGTGCATCTGCCGCTGCTCCGTTGCCCCGCCGCCCGGCGCGGCCCCGTGCGCCCTCCAGTTCCTACCGTCCCGTCCGCTCCTGCATCGATCCATCCGTCATGCTGAACGCGCTCCCTGACCCCGTGCTGGTCGTCGATGGTGCCGGCGACATCCGCTACGTGAATCTGGAGGCGCAGGAGTTCTTCGGCCTGTCCGCCGCCATGATGGAAGGCATGCCGCTGGCGGAACTGCTGCCGCCCAACAGCCCGGTCAGCCAGTTGATCGAGCAGGTGCAGCAGGGCCGGCACCGTGCCTCCCAGGAGGGCGTCGTCATCGACACGCCGCGCATCGGCCCGCACCACGTCACCGTGCGGGTGACCGCGCTGGGCGAGCCGGCCGACCATGTGCTGCTGACGGTCAATGAGCGTACGCTGGCCCGCAAGATCGACAATTCCCTGACCCACCGCAACGCCGCCCGCTCGGTCACCGCCATGGCGTCTATGCTGGGGCACGAGGTGAAGAACCCGCTGTCGGGCATCCGCGGCGCGGCGCAGCTCCTGGAGGAGAATTGCAGCGAGTCCGACCGGGTGCTGACCCGGCTGATCTGCGACGAGGCCGACCGCATCGTCGCTCTGGTCAACCGGATGGAGGTCTTCTCCGACCAGCGCCCGCTGGAGCGCGATCCGGTGAACATCCACACCGTTCTGGAGCATGTCCGCAAGGTGGCCCAGAGCGGCTTCGCGCGGAACATCCGCTTCATCGAGCGGTACGACCCGTCTCTGCCGCCGGTCTATGGCAACCGCGACCAACTTATCCAGATTTTCCTCAACCTGATTAAAAATGCGGCAGAAGCTGCACCGGAATCGGGCGGCGAGATCATTCTCAGCACATCTTATCAGCACGGCGTCCGCATGGCCCTGCCCGGCGGCGACACCCGCCTGCACCTGCCGTTGCTGGTGTCCGTTCAGGATAATGGGGACGGCATACCCGACGACCTGCGCTCCAACCTGTTCGATGCCTTCATTACGACGAAGGTCAACGGAACTGGCCTGGGGCTTGCATTGGTAGCCAAAATCGTCGGCGACCACGGTGGCGTCATCGAATTTGACAGCCAGCCGCGCCGCACCGTCTTCAAGGTCTCGCTACCCATGTTCGATGAAGCGCAGATGAGCGGCGATCCTGCACCGGCCAGAGGCATCCGAGGGGCCATCGGATGAGTGCAGCCACGATCCTGGTTGCGGACGACGACCGCGCCATCCGCACCGTTCTGACCCAGGCGCTCGCCCGCCTCGGGCACGAGGTGCGCACCACCGGCAACGCCTCCACGCTCTGGCGCTGGGTGGCGGACGGGCAGGGCGACCTCATCATCACCGACGTGGTGATGCCCGACGAGAACGGGCTGGACCTGATCCCGCGGATCAAGAAGATCCGACCCGACCTGCGCATCATCGTGATGAGCGCGCAGAACACGCTGATCACCGCCGTGAAGGCGGCGGAGCGCGGCGCCTTCGAATATTTGCCCAAGCCCTTCGACCTGAAGGAGCTGGTCTCCGTCGTCGAGCGTGCGCTGAACTCCAACACGCCGCCGGCCGCTCTGCCGGCCGACGCCGGCGAGGCGGACGAGCAGCTTCCCCTGATCGGCCGCTCGCCGGCCATGCAGGAGATCTACCGCGTCCTTGCCCGTTTGATGGGCACCGACCTGACGGTGACGATCACCGGCGAGTCGGGCACCGGCAAGGAATTGGTGGCCCGCGCACTCCACGATTACGGCAAGCGTCGCAACGGTCCCTTCGTCGCCATCAATATGGCGGCCATCCCGCGCGAACTGATCGAATCCGAGCTGTTCGGTCACGAGAAGGGCGCCTTCACCGGAGCCACCAACCGGTCGACCGGCCGCTTCGAGCAGGCGCAGGGCGGCACCCTGTTCCTCGACGAGATCGGCGACATGCCGCTGGAGGCGCAGACCCGCCTGTTGCGCGTGCTGCAGGAGGGCGAGTACACCACCGTCGGCGGGCGTACACCGATCAAGACGGACGTACGCATCGTCGCCGCGACCCACCGCGACCTGCGCACCCTGATCCGCCAGGGCCTGTTCCGCGAGGACCTGTTCTACCGGCTGTGCGTCGTCCCCATCCGTCTGCCGCCGCTGCGCGAGCGCACGGAGGACGTGCCGCTTCTGGTTCGCCATTTCCTAAACCAGTGCTCGGCGCAGGGACTGCCGGTGAAGAGCATCGACCAGCCCGCCATGGACCGGTTGAAGCGCTACCGCTGGCCGGGCAACGTGCGCGAACTGGAGAATCTGGTCCGCCGCCTCGCTGCGCTCTATTCGCAGGAGGTCATCGGGCTGGACGTCGTGGAGGCGGAGCTTGCCGACGCCACCCCCGCCGCCCAGCCGGTGGAGGAGCCGCAGGGCGAGGGCCTGTCCGCCGCCGTGGAACGGCATCTGAAGGATTACTTCGCCGCGCACAAGGACGGCATGCCGTCGAACGGCCTTTATGACCGCGTGCTGCGCGAGGTGGAACGGCCGCTGATCTCGCTCAGCCTTTCGGCCACGCGGGGCAACCAGATCAAGGCGGCGCAGCTGCTCGGCCTCAACCGCAACACGCTGCGCAAGAAGATCCGCGATCTCGATATCCAAGTGGTGCGCGGGCTGAAGTGATCCGGCGCCCGGTGGACCGGCCGGGCATCGCGCCATTCCCACAGCGTGTTCTTTTTGCGACAGGCTTTCGGCGCCTCTGCCCTTCGCAATGCTCCTTAGGGACTGTGCGAAAGGCAGAGGGGTTGCCGCTTGGCAGGACGGCAACAGCTCATGTATCATTCTGGCAACAGACTGGTTGCCGGATTGATGTCGCCCACACCCCCTGAAACCGCCACGCCGCTTTGGCAACAGTTCCTTCGCTGGGCAGCCCGGGTCGGGTTGGCGAAGCGGCTTGCCTTCGCGCTGTCGTTGGCCGCACTGGTGGCTGGCTTCGCGACGTACACGGCACTGACGGAGAGCGCGCCCTTCGGGGAAACCAACCCGCGCACCGTCACATGGCTGCTGACCCTCGATCTGGCCCTTCTGCTGCTGCTCGGCGTGCTGATCGCGCGGCGCATCGTCTATCTGTGGATCGGGCGGCGACGCGGTCTGGCCGGGTCGCAGATGCATGTGCGTCTGGTCGCGGTGTTCAGCCTGCTCGCCGTTGCGCCGGCCATCATCATGGCCATCTTTTCCACGGTCTTCTTCTATGTCGGCGTGCAGTCCTGGTTCAGCGAACGGGTGCGCACCGCGGTGAACGAATCGCTGGCGGTGGCCAGCGCCTATCTGCACGAGCACCAGCAGAACATCCGCGCCGACGCGCTCGCCATGGCGAACGACCTCAACCAGGAGGCGGCGCGCCTCGCCAGCGATCCGGAGCGGTTCGAGCAGGTGGTCGCCACCCAGGCGATGCTGCGCGCCTTGTCGGAAGCGATTGTCTTCAACGGGACGACCGGCGCCATCGTCGCGCGCTCCGGCTACACCTTCGCTCTAGAGTTCGACCCGATCCCCGACGACAAGCTCGCCACCGCCCGCCGCGGCGAGGTGGCGATGATCGTCAGCGAGAACGACGACCGCGTCCGGGCGCTGGTCCGGCTCGACCGCTTCGCCGACACCTATCTTTATGTCGGGCGCATGGTGGAACCGCGTGTGCTTTCGCACATGGCCTCGGCGGAAGGGGCGGTCCGGGAGTTCGGTGCTCTGGAAAGCCAGCGCGGCAGCCTGCAAATCACCTTCACCTTGATCTTCCTGGTCGTCGCCATGCTGCTGCTGCTGGCCGCGGTGTGGGCCGGGTTGATCTTCGCGACGCGGCTGGCGCGGCCGATCAGCGCCCTGATCGGCGCGGCGGAGCGGGTGCGCGCCGGCGACCTGACCGTCCGGGTGACCGAGCCGCCCGCCGAGGACGAGCTTGGCCTGCTGTCGCGCGCCTTCAACCGCATGACGACCGAGATCGAAAGCCAGCGGCACGAGCTTCTCTCCGCCAACCGTCTGATCGACGAGCGCCGTCGCTTCACCGAGACCGTGCTGGGCGGCGTGTCGGCGGGCGTGATCGGGTTGGACGCGGAGGGGCGCATCACCCTTCCCAACTTCTCGGCCGCGCGCCTTCTCGGCGTCGAGGACGCGGAAAGCCTGATCGGGATGAAGCTGGCCGAGTTGTCGCCGGAGATGGGGGAGCTTCTGGATCACGCGCCGGGCCGTCCCGGGCGGGTGGTGCAGGACCAGATCCAGATCCGCCGTCCCGGCACGACGCCGCTGACGCTGCTCGTCCGCATCTCCACCGAAGGGCGGGGCAGTGGGGAGATTCGCGGCTACGTCGTGACCTTCGACGACATCACCGAACTGGTCTCCGCCCAGCGCAAGGCGGCCTGGGCCGACGTCGCCCGCCGCATCGCTCACGAGATCAAGAATCCGCTGACGCCGATCCAGCTCTCGGCCGAACGGCTGCGCCGCAAGTACCTCAAGGAAATCACCAGCGATACCGAGGTCTTCACCATGTGCACGGACACCATCGTCCGGCAGGTGGACGACATCCGCCGCATGGTGGACGAGTTTTCGGCCTTCGCGCGCATGCCGCAGCCGGTGATGAAGCCCTGCAACCTCAACGACCTCGTCCGGCAGGCGGTGTTCCTGCAATCCAGCGCGCACGCCGGGAGGATCAAGTTCGATATGGCGCTTCCCCAGGGGCCGCTGACCGTGCCCTGCGACAGCCGCCAGATCAGCCAGGCGCTGACCAACCTGCTGCAGAACGCCGCGGACGCCATCGAAGGCCGCCCGCCGCCCCCCGATGGCGCGGAGTTGCCGCCCGCCCACATCGCCATCCGCGTCGAGGTCGATGCCGAGCGCATCGCCGTGATCGTCGAGGACAACGGCAAGGGCCTGCCCACCGAAGAGCGCGACCGGCTGACCGAACCCTATGTGACGACACGCGCCAAAGGCACGGGTCTGGGGTTGGCAATCGTCAAGAAGATCATGGAGGACCACGGCGGCGTGCTGACCCTGGAGGACCGCGAAGGCGGCGGGGCACGCGTCGGTCTGGTCATCCCCAACACGTCCACCAGCTCCGGCACGGCCGCGGGCGACGCCCCCGGCGGCGTTGGCACGCCGGCGGAGACCGGTGAAGAGAAGAGGCACGCAGCCCATGGCGCATGACATTCTGATCGTCGACGACGAAGCGGACATCCGGATGCTGATCGCCGGCATCCTGAACGACGAAGGCATGAAGACGCGCGAGGCCGCCGACGCCGATCAGGCGTTCGCCCAGGTGTCCGCGCGCCGTCCGAGCCTCGTGGTGCTGGACATCTGGCTGCAGGGCAGCCGGTTGGACGGGCTTCAGATCCTCGAACAGCTGATGCGCGACCACCGGAACCTGCCGGTCATCATGATCTCGGGCCACGGCAACATCGAGACCGCCGTGTCGGCGATCAAGATCGGCGCCTACGACTTCATCGAGAAGCCTTTCAAGGCCGACCGGCTGCTGCTGATGGTGGATCGCGCCATCGAGGCGGCCCGGCTGAAGCGCGAGAACGAGGAACTGAAGTTGCGCGCCGGCGGCGAGGTGGAACTGGTTGGCCGGTCCACCGCTGTCAACCACGTCCGCCAGAGCATCGAGAAGGTGGCGCCCACCGGCAGCCGCGTTCTCATCACCGGCCCCGCCGGTTCCGGCAAGGAAGTGGTGGCCCGGCTGATCCACGCTCGCTCACGCCGTACCGGTGGCCCCTTCGTCGGGCTGAACTGCGCCACCATGCGCCCCGACCGGCTGGAGATGGAGCTGTTCGGGACGGAGGCCGGGGTGGACGGTGGCGGGCGCAAGATCGGCACCTTCGAGCAGGCGCACGGCGGCACGCTGCTGCTGGACGAGGTGGCCGACATGCCTCTGGAAACCCAGGGCAAGATCGTCCGCGCCCTGCAGGAGCAGGTCTTCGAGCGGGTCGGCGGCGGCCAGCGGGTCGAGGTGGATGTGCGCGTCGTCGCCACCTCCAACCGCGACCTTCAGGCGGAGATCGACCAGGGCCGCTTCCGCCAGGACCTGTTCTATCGGCTGGCCGTCGTTCCGATCCGCGTGCCCTCGCTGGCCGAGCGGCGCGAGGACATTCCGCTGCTGGCCCGCCATTTCATGCAGCGTTCCGCCGAAGCCGCCGGCCTGCCGATCCGTGAGTTCGGCGAGGACGCCATGGCTGCGCTCCAGGCCTACGACTGGCCGGGCAATGTGCGCCAGCTGCGCAACGTGGTCGACTGGCTGCTCATCATGGCGCAGGGCGACCCCAAGGAGCCGATCCGCGCCGACCAGCTTCCGCCGGAGATCGGCGCCATCACCCCCACCGTCCTGAAATGGGACAAAGGGGGCGAGATCATGGGCCTGCCGCTCCGCGAGGCCCGCGAGGTGTTCGAGCGCGAGTATCTGCTGGCCCAGGTCACCCGCTTCGGCGGAAACATCTCCCGCACCGCTTCCTTCGTGGGGATGGAGCGCTCCGCCTTGCACCGGAAGCTGAAGTCGCTTGGTGTGCACGGCAGCGAGAAGGGAAAGCTGTTCGTCGAGTAGGCTTGCTCAGCATCGTCAAGCACAAGGCGCCGTCATTTCTCCTGAAGCAGGTTGCCCAAGCATGTCCTGAACGCGGACGGCTTGGGAGCCTGCTTTTTCTTTGTCTGAGATCAGCGCTTTCCGACTTGTGTCTTGAACTGTGTCTTCTGAAGTTGCGCTGACGTAATTTTAATATTTAGAATGCGCTATGTGGTTTGGCTTTTGGAAAAATATAGATATACAATTGTATTTATGTATTTTGTGAAATATGAGGTAACATTTTTGGTGTTGATCGAAGGTGATTTCCTAAATATTTATTATCTTGTGATTGCTTTTAACAAAGCCAAGCAGAAATTTCCCTTGTGAGGAGGAATTGCAAGATGGCCACAACAGCCGTTCTGACCGTCAATTACACTGACAACCAGCTTGTTGCTTATTTGAATGGCGCCCAGGTTTACAACCGCATTGGCGGTGGCGAAGCGATCAACGAACAGGTCGTGCTGACCGGCAATCTCCAGGCCGGCGTGAATCAGCTTCTGCTGATCGGGGTGAATTTCAATGGACCAGCCCACCTCCAGGGATCGGTCAACATCAATGGCCGGTCGCAGGACTTCAACTTCGACACCCGCAAGGACGGCGCTCCGGAGGGAGTCGTCACGCAGTTCTATTACACGATCGACAACAGCTGACGCCAAGGCCGGCAAACGGGTTTCCGTTTCGCGACGACTTCTGGGAGAGGGTGATAGGGCAGGGCATCCGTCGCCCTTCTTCCTGTCCACGCATGCACGTTGGCCCGTATTTCCCTTCGCGAACATAGAGTTGGTGCACCCTGCCGCAAAATGATAAGGTCCCTGTCCTAAGTGCCTGGAAATTGGGCGGGGAAGGGTGCAAAGGCCGTGAAGGTCATCGTTTGTGGAGCCGGGCAGGTCGGCTCGAACATCGCGCGCTATCTGGCGTCCGAGGGAAACAACGTCACGGTGATCGATCATTCGCCGGAACTCATCCAGCGGATCAGCGACACGCTCGACGTGCAGGCGATGGTCGGCCATGCTTCGCACCCCGACGTTCTGGAGGCGGCGGGGGCGGGCGAAACCGACATGATCATCGCGGTCACCCAGATCGACGAGATCAATATGGTCGCCTGCGAGGTCGCGCACGCCCTGTTCAAGGTGCCGACCAAGATCGCCCGCGTCCGCAACCAGAGCTATCTGAAGCCGATCTGGGCGGACCTGTTCAGCCGCGACCATATGCCGATCGACGTCATCATCTCGCCGGAGATCGCGGTGGCCCGGGCCATCGCCCGCCGGCTCCAGGTGCCGGGCGCCTTCGACATGATCCCTCTGGCGGACGGCAAGGTCCGCGTCGTCGGCGTCCTGTGCACCGAGACGTGCCCGGTGCTGCACACGCCGCTGCGCCAGCTGACCGGCCTGTTCCCCGACCTCGGGCTGGAGGTGGTGGCAATCATCCGCAACGACCGGTCCTTCATTCCCGGCGGCGACGACCAGATGCTGCCCGGTGACGAGGTCTATTTCGCCTGCGACAACCGCCATCTGAACCGCGCCATGGCCGCCTTCGGCCATGAGGAGGTGGAGGCCCGCCGCATCATCATCCTGGGCGGCGGCAACATCGGGCTGTGCCTGGCGGAGGAACTGGAGGCGAAGTACCCCCACGTCACCGCCCGCATCATCGAGATGAACCGCAGCCGCGCCCAGTTCGTGGCGCAGCGCCTGTCGCGCACCATGGTGCTGCACGGCGATGGGCTGGATCCGGAAATCCTGGAGGAGGCCAACGTCCGCGCCACCGAAACGGTGGTCGCGGTGACCAACGACGACGAGGGCAACATCCTCTCCTCTCTGCTCGCCAAGCGGCATGGGGCGAAGCGCGCCATCACGCTGATCAACAAGGCGTCCTATACCTCGCTGGTGTCGCCGCTGGGGATCGACGCGGTGGTCAGCCCGCGCGCCATCACCGTGTCGAACATCCTCCAGCATGTCCGCCGCGGCCGCATCCGCGCGGTGCACAGCCTGCGCGACGGCTTCGCCGAGGTGATCGAGGCGGAGGCGCTGGAAACCTCCGCGGTGGTGAACACGCCGCTGCGGGAGGTGAAGCTGCCCTCCGGGGTCATCGTCGGAGCCATCGTACGCGGCGACGAGGTCATCATCCCGCGCCCCGCCACGGTGATCCGTCCGAAGGACCGCGTCATCATCCTCGCCACCGCCGGTCAGGTGAAAAAGGTGGAGAAGATGTTCGCCGTCCGGCTTGAATTCTTCTGATCGCCTCCCGTATCGTTTTTGGCACCAACAAAAAGAACCTCCATGGCTCGATGGGCATACGTCAACGGCCGTTACCTGCCGCACCGGCAGGCGGCGGTCCATGTGGAAGACCGCGGCTTCCAGTTCGCCGATGGCGTCTATGAGGTGGTGACCCTCCTCGACGGGCGCTTCGCGGACCTGGACGGCCATATGGAGCGTCTGGGCCGCAGCCTGTCGGAGCTGCGCATGGACTGGCCGGCGGCGCCGCGCATCGTGACGATGATCGCCCGCGAGCTGGTGCGGCGGAACGGCGTCCGCAACGGGTCGCTCTACCTCCAGGTCACCCGCGGCGTCGCCCCGCGCGACTTCAAGTTCCCGGCGGACGTCCCCTCGACCCTGGTGATGACCGTCAAGCGGGTCACCGCCTTCGCCAAGCCGGAGCAGCTCGAAAAGGGCGTTGCCGTGGTCACGGTGCCCGACATCCGCTGGGGCCGGCGCGACATCAAGACGGTCGGCCTTCTCGCCCCGGTGCTGGCCAAGCAGCAGGCTGCCGAATCGGGCGCCTACGAGGCGTGGCTGATCGATCCGGACGGCACGGTGACGGAGGGTTCCTCCTCCAACGCCTGGATCGTCACGCAGGACGGCGTGCTGGTGACCCGCGCCCCGTCGCAGAAGATCCTCAACGGCATCACCCGCCTGTCGCTTCTGCGGCTGGCCCGCGAGCGCGGCATCCCGGTGGAGGAGCGCAGCTTCACCATGGAGGAGGCACTCGCCGCCCGCGAGGCCTTCGTGTCCTCCGCCGGCACCTTCGCTTTGCCGGTGACCCGCATCGACGGCAAGCCGGTGGGCGAGGGCAGGCCAGGGCCGATCACACGGATGCTGCGGCAGGCCTATCTGGATTACGTGGCCGGACAGGTCCCGTCATGAGCGACGCCGCCGCCGTCATCGACCGCCTGCCCGTGCTGCCGCGCGCCGTCCTCTACGACTGGGACAACACGCTGGTCGACAACTGGGGCACCGTGCGCGCCGCGCTGAACCACGCGCTGGTCACCTTCGGCCACCCGGCCTGGACCGAGGAGGAGGCGCGCGAGCGCATCAAGCAGTCGCTGCGCGACAGCTTCCCCCGCATCTTCGGGGAGCGCTGGACCGACGCGCGCGACCTCTTCTACGCCTATTTCGAGGCGCATCACCTGGAGCATCTCCGGCCCCTGCCGGGTGCGGAATCCCTGCTGCGCGGCTTCGCGGAGCGCGGAATCTATCAGGCGGTGGTGTCGAACAAGACCGGCCGCTTCCTGCGGGCGGAAGCCGACGCGCTGGGCTGGACCGGCTATTTCGGGCGTCTGGTCGGCGCCCAGGACGCCGAATTCGACAAGCCGCACGGGGCGCCGGTGCTGATGGCGCTGGAACCGGCGAACATTTCGCCCGGCCCGGACGTCTGGTTCGTGGGGGACGCCGACATCGACATGGAATGTGCCCATGGCGCGGGAATGGTCCCGGTGCTAATAGGGGCGGGCGAGGGGAGCGGCTTCACCCGCTTCCCTCCGGCCCATCGGTACGACACGTGCCATGCATTGTGCGGGTTGGTGGGCAGCGGTGGTGACACCATATCGGATGACCAGTAGTCGAGACGGTTGCGACCAACCATGACCTTATCGCTGCAGGGGGCGGGCTTCTAACAAGGGGCCCCAAAAAACACTGAAGAAGGGGGCGACATAAAATGTCTGAAAAAAGCCAAAATGTGCAGGACGTGTTCCTCAACCACGTCCGCAAGAACAAGACTCCCGTGACCGTGTTCCTCGTGAACGGTGTTAAACTTCAGGGAATCATCACCTGGTTCGACAACTTCTCGGTACTGCTGCGGCGCGATGCGCATTCGCAGCTCGTCTACAAGCACGCCATCTCCACCGTGATGCCCGCGCATCCGATTCAACTCTTCGAGCCGCCCAAGGAAGGTGAAAACGTCTGATTTTCCGACCAATGGCAACGGCCGGACGCCTGATGCCTCCGGCCGCGCCATCGTGGTCCACCCCGTCCTCCGCAATGAGGCGGACGGGGTCCTGCGCCATCCCGAATCCTGCCTGGACGAGGCGGCGGGCCTTGCCCGCGCCATCGATCTGGAGGTCGTGCACGCCGAATGCGCGCGGGTGAACCGCCCGCAGCCTTCGATCCTTCTCGGGTCGGGGACGGTGGAGCATTTTGCCCAGATCGTGGAGGAGACGGAGGCATCCCTCGTCATCCTCGACCACGCGCTGTCGCCGGTGCAACAGCGCAATCTGGAAAAGGCCCTCAAGGTCAAGGTCATCGACCGCACCGGTCTGATCCTGGAGATCTTCGGCGCCCGCGCCCGCACGCGCGAAGGCATGCTCCAGGTCGAGCTCGCCGCCCTGACCTACCAGAAGTCGCGCCTCGTCCGCTCCTGGACCCACCTGGAACGCCAGCGCGGCGGCTTCGGCTTCCTCGGCGGCCCCGGTGAATCCCAGCTTGAGATGGACCGCCGCCTGATCGGCGACCGCATCGTCAAGATCAAAAAGGAGCTTGAGGAGGTCCGCCGCACCCGCGGCCTGCACCGAAAGGCCCGCGCCAAGGTGCCGTACCCGGTGGTGGCGCTGGTCGGCTACACCAACGCCGGCAAGTCGACGCTGTTCAACCGGTTGGCCAACGCCGACGTCTTCGCCAAGGACCTGCTGTTCGCCACGCTCGACCCGACGATGCGTCAGGTGACCCTGCCGTCCGGGCGCAAGGTGATCCTGTCGGACACGGTGGGCTTCATCTCCGACCTGCCGCACGGCCTCGTCGCCGCCTTCCGCGCCACGCTGGAGGAGGTCGACGCCGCCGACATCATCCTGCATGTCCGCGACGTGTCCCACCAGGACAGCGAGGCCCAGAAGGCCGACGTGCACGAGGTCATGAGCGACATGGGCATCGACCCGGACGCCGACGACCGCGTGATCGAGGTGCTGAACAAGATCGACGCGCTGGACGAGGAATCCCGCGAGGCGATCCTGGCCCAGACGGCCCGCAACCCGCGCGCCGTCGCGGTGTCCGCCCTGTCGGGGGCGGGGATCGCCGATCTCGACCGGCTGCTCGACCAGCGGATGAACGCCCACCGCCATGTGGTGGACCTGTCCGTGGAGCTGGGGGACGGGGCGGCGCTCGCGTGGCTCTATGCAAAAGGTGAGGTGCTGGAGCGGCGGGACGACGAGGTCCAGGCCCACATCCAGGTGGCCATCGACCCAGCGGATCTGGCCCGTTTCGAGAAACGGTTCGTGCACGGCTGATCTTTCGCCATAAAGGCATCGGGCGCGTCATAATTCGTTCGTGCACGTGCGACGATATGACGCGCCCGATTTCAGACCCGGCCTACGACGTCCGAGGTGTAGCCTTTTCCCAACGCGCCCCCGATATTCGAGACGGGGAGCCGATGGGTTATCCCCGGGAGGAGGCCCGCCTATGCGTTTGCAGACCGATCCAACACACTTCTCGATCACCGCCTTCCTGGCCGATCAGGTGACCCTGGTCGCCCGGCAGGAGCAGTTGTCGCCCGGTGCCGCGGTGCTGCGCATCCAGGAACTGTCGCGCGACAACGCCGGTCGCGCCCGTCTTCTGGAAATCATCAGTGACGCCTGGCGCAAGGAAACCAACCCGACGGAAAGCAGCAAGATTGCCGCCCTGCGGTCCGAACTGGCCGCCTGGGCGCTGCACGCCACCCCGAGCGACAGCCTGCCGCGCTCCTGACGGAGGCGGGGGTGCCGGGACAAGGATTTGTCCGTGGCTATGCAGCGGGCAGGGCGCCATAATGGGGGCTCGGCCCGCTTTCTTTTTTCGGATTCCCTTGCGCGTCCCGATCGCTCTCCTGTCCCTGGCGTTTCTGGCCTTCGCGGGCACCGCCGCCGCCGCCGAGCGGGTGTTGCCACCGGGATTCGTGGAGGAGCCGCCGGTCGCGCCGGAAGATCCCCTGCCGCCGGAGCCCGCGGAGTTTCCTTCCGCCCCCTTCAGCCCGCTGGTCGTGGCGCCGGACCCGAAGGAACTGCTGAAGGCCTGCAAGGAAGCCACCTTCACCGACTGTTTCCGCCTGTGGCGTCCGCCTCCGCCGCCGCCCAGGGAGGAGACGCGGGAAGCGCGCGACGTGCCGCAGCCCCCGCCCGACCCGAACGCGCCGCGCAAGCCGCCGGAACCCGGCCCGCTGACCGGCACGCCGCCCGCCCCGAACCCCGCGGCCGATCAAGCCACCTATGACGCACTGGTCAAAGCGTTGAAAGACAGCGGTCTGGACGGCAAAGTCATGCTGCCGGAACCGCCGAAGGATGGCGGAACGGTTCTGAGACTCGACCCCCGATCCAACAAAGCGGCCCCGAAACCGTGACGAATTTTCCGATTCCTGACGTCGACCGCGTCTCCGCGATCATCCGCGAGGTCGCGGAGAGCGAGATTCTTCCCTATTTCCGTGATCTGGCGAACGCCGGCATCCGCGAGAAGACCGGGCCGGCCGATCTCGTGACCCTGGCCGACGAGGCGGGCGAACGCGCCCTGACGCCGCGTCTGCTGGACCTGCTTCCCGGCAGCACGGTGGTGGGGGAGGAGGCGGTGTCCGTCGACAAGTCCCTGCTCGACCGCATCCACGGCGACGCACCGGTCTGGATCATCGACCCGATCGACGGCACCCTGAATTTCGCCAACGGGCGCCCGCTCTTCGCCGTGATCATCGCCTTGGCCTGCCGTGGCGAGACGCTGGCCGGCTGGATCTACGACCCGTGCGACGGGCGCATCGCCACGGCGGTGAAAGGGCAGGGCGCCTATCTGAACGGCCGGCGCGTGACGGTCGCCCCGGCGGTGCCCCTGGCCGAGATGACCGGAGCCCTGTCGACGCGATTCTGCGCGGAGGATCTGGGGCGCCAGTTGGACGAGCGCGGCCGCTCCCTTGGCCCGCGCGTCTGCCTGTCCAGCGCCGCGCAGGAGTATCTGCGCCTGCTCGACGGCCGGGCGCATTTCTCGATGTACCACCGCCTGATGCCCTGGGATCACGCGGCGGGTGTTCTGCTTCACGCGGAGGCCGGCGGCTACGGCGCGCTGTTCGATGGCTCGCCCTATCGTCCGACCGTCCTCAACGGTGGGGTGATGCTGACCCCCGACCGTGCGAGTTGGGAAGCGATGCACCGGCATCTGTTCGGTTAAGGCAAGGGCGCACCGGACTACCGCACACGTCCTCCGTTGGGGACCGGATTCGGTGGGAACTCCCTGGGCATGGCGGCCTTATAGTCCCAGGATGCCGGAAACGGCCGCCGTGAGCCTTGCGGAGCGCCCGATCATGAAGGCCATTGCCCTGAAGCGCGTGCTGTTGGTGACGTCGTTGCTGGCGCCCACAGCCTGCGCGGAGCGGATCGCCGACTGTCAGCCCCCAGGCGTGACGGCCTCAGCCGCCGGTGCGTCGCAATGTTCCACCGATTCCGAGGCCGCGGACGTCGCCCAGGATCATGAGGTGGTTCGCGCGATTGACGCGGAGCCGGTGCTCAGCGTGGCGCCGCCTCAGCGTCGGAAGGCGCGGCCAACCATGCACGCCCCGTCCATGGCCCACAATCCATGACGGAGTGAGGGGCGCCGGTCATGGAACCTGCCTTTGCCGGTGCGTGTTGGACCAACGCAACAACGGCGGGTGATCCATGCAGACGGCCAACATCCACGATCCCTCGAGCATCGAGAGCGTGTATCCGCGAAGCGCCTTCGACAACGACGCGCGGCAGAATGCGCGCGACAAGGAGGCAGTGGAGCATGGGGTGATGATCCTGTCGATGCCGGACGCCGACGGGAATTTCTCGCTGACACGCTCCCAACGCCACATCGGCGAACCCGACGCGACAACCCATTCGATTTTCCTGTCGCCGACGCTGGAAAACTCGGAGTATGGAGCCCTCATTCCGAGCGACACCGGTTATGACGGGCCGATCGAACCGGCCGAGGCCCCCAAGACCTCCGGCGATCCTTACATGTCCTTCGTCGAATCGCTGATCCAGGCCGCCCGTGACGCGCATTTCCCACCGCCGCCGCCCGCCGAAAGCCTGAAGGGGTTTCGTGGCGGCTGAGGCACCGAAGAACGGAGGGAGGCCAGACGCCCCCTCCTCATCTCTCACAATTTATTTTCCATAATCTCGCTTATATGATTTTGGTTTGCTGGCGGGTAGATTCTATCCTGAAGTGCAACTCTTGTGACAGTACAAGGGCTTAGCGGAATTGGGCCGGCACCGCTCGACCATTCATCGCGAGATCCGGCGCAACTTTTACCACGATCCTTTTCGCGACCGCTGAGGCCAGGAATATCGGGGCTGCTACTGCACCACGGCCGACGCTTACGCCCGCAAGTGTGTGATGGCGGAACGTTGTTGGGACCCGGTCTGTTGGGCCATTCAGGACTACAGCTGCTGGATCAAAGGGCGCCTAGCCGCGGACCGGCCGTGAGGCGGGTCCCGGCGCAGTGTCCTCCGTCGTCGCCATGACGAGCCCCTGCCCTGCGGCACCGTCTCGCACGAGACCATCTATCGCTTCATCTATGGCCCCGACGGCCGCGGTCTGGGTTTGAATCCGCGCGGGGCGTGTTTCCTTTTCTCGCTGTGACGGGTCGGCTAAGGTCGCTGTCCCGTCCCATCCCGCTGCCGAAGAAGACCTTCCCATGGCCCGCAACATCGACCGCCTGATCGACGTCATGGCCCGCCTGCGCGACCCCAACGGCGGATGCCCGTGGGATCTGGAGCAGACCTACGCCACTATCGCTCCGCACACGATCGAGGAAGCCTATGAGGTGGCCGACGCCATCGAAAAAGGCGACATGCCGGCGCTGCGCGAGGAGTTGGGCGATCTGCTCTTCCAAGTGGTCTATTACAGCCAGATGGCCCGCGAGGAGAATCTGTTCGACTTCGACGAGGTGGCCGGCGTCATCGCCGACAAGATGATCCGCCGCCACCCGCACGTCTTCGGCGCCGAGGAGGTGAAGGGCGCCGATATGCAGACCTCGCGCTGGGAAGACCACAAGGCCGCCGAGCGCGCCGCCAAGGCCGCCGAGGAAGGCCGCGCCCCGTCCGCCCTGGAGGGCGTGATCGCCGGCCTGCCCGCCCTCACCCGCGCCCTGAAGCTGCAGAACCGCGCCGCCCGCGTCGGCTTCGACTGGACCGACGCGCGGGACATCCTCGACAAGATCGAGGAGGAGGTCCGCGAACTCCGCCACGAGATGGACAGCGGCTCTGCTCCGGACCGGGTGGCCGACGAGCTGGGCGACCTGCTCTTCGCGCTCGTCAACCTCGCCCGCCGCTTGAAGGTCGAGCCGGAATCGGCGTTGCGCGGCACCAACGCCAAATTCGAACGCCGCTTCCACCGCATCGAGGCGCTTCTGTCCGAACAGGGCCGCACGCCAAAGGAAGCGACGCTTGACGAGATGGAAGCCTTCTGGGTGCAGGCCAAGAGGGAGGAACGCGGCGAGTCTTAAGTCCGGTCTCCAGAACCCCTCGCGGTCAGCTGCGAGCACGATCAGGTCGCCGCATGCCGGCTCCTGTGCCTTTGGCCGGCCTTGTCCCCATGACGGCATCCCCACGCCGTCATGTCCCCTTGATCGGTTCGCCGCCGCCCCCATTTACCATCTCATTGGATGGTATGAGGATGGCAAGGGGATGTCTACAAACGCACTCGATCCGAAGCCGAAGTCCGGCGACAGCGAAAAAATCACGATCAACCTCGGCTATATCGACCTCGGTCACATCGATCTGCTGGTGCAGGAAGGATTCTATGCGAATCGGACGGACCTCATCCGTACCGCCATCCGCAACCAGATCGACCGCCATGGAGACGCCTTGCGGCAGGCCGTGACACGCAAGAGCGTCGACCTCGGCCTGCGCCACTACACCCGCGACGACCTCGAAGCGGCGCGGGGGGCCGGACAGATGCTCCACATCCGTGTCCTCGGTCTGGCCACCATCGCCCAGGACGTCACCCCCGAACTCGCCCGTGCCACCATCGCTTCGGTCGCCGTGCTGGGGGCGCTGCACGCCAGCAGCGCCGTCAAAGCGGCTCTCGCGGACCGCATGCGCTAAAGCGAACTTCCATTCGCTTTAGATTCATACGGCCTCATTTGCCGGCCGGGACCGCAGTCGCGGTCCAAAGCGGATTGGAATCCGCTTTAAGAGCGCAGGTCGCATTCCTGAAAGACGACGGACATGGCTTTTCCGCATGCCTTGTCCGAGCACAGAAAGCTCCTGACATGAACAACCGTGTCCCCGCCGGAATGGCCGAGGCACTGCGCCTGACCCAGGCCGGCAACCTCACCGGGGCGACCGCTCACATCCAACGCCTGTTGCGGGGTGCCGCGCCCGTGCCGCCCGGCGCCACCCCAACCATCATCGATGCTGAGCCGGTCACGGTGAACGCTATGCCGGACACGCCGGACCCGGCGCCACCGCACTGCACCACGGCATTCAGGCCCGCCGGCGCGTTCGTCGGCCGTTTCCACCCCGGACCGCGGGTGGGCCTGGGCGAGACCCTGCGCGGCCTTGCCGCCGGAACCATGCCGGCTGGCGCCGGTTTCGGGGCAAACGGCACCGTCCGTCCCGCCGCCGACCCGTTGCCGGACGGCGCTGCGTTCACGACGGCGTCCTTCGCGAACAAGGCTGGCACGCGCTCCTACAAGCTCTATGTTCCCGCCAACCGCCGTGACGGCCGGCCATGTCCCCTGGTGGTGATGCTGCACGGCTGCACCCAATCGCCAGACGATTTTGCCGCCGGCACCCGCATGAACGTGCTGGCGGAGGAGCATGGTTGTCTGGTCATCTACCCGGCACAGCCTTCCTCGGCCAACGCCCAGAAGTGCTGGAACTGGTTCAACCCGGTCGACCAGCGGCGCGGCGACGGAGAGCCCTCGCTGATCGCGGGAATCACTCGGCAGATCATGCGCGACTATGCCGTCGACGCGGACCGCGTCTTTGTCGCGGGTCTCTCGGCCGGTGGGGCGGCGGCGGCCATCATGGGGGCCGCGTATCCCGATCTCTATGCCGCCGTCGGGGTGCATTCCGGCCTTCCCCGAGGTGCAGCCTCCGACCTTCCCTCCGCGTTCGTCGCCATGCGCCAGGGCGGGGGACCAATGGAACCGCAATCCGGCCCCGCCGTGCCGACGATCGTCTTTCACGGCGACCGGGATACCACGGTGCACCCACGCAACGGCGATGACGTCGCCGCGCAATCCAAGATGGGAGCGGCGGGACCGCGGACTGCGGTGGAACACGGCCAAGTGCCGGGCGGGCATGGCTACAGCCGCCACATCCACACCGATGCCTCCGGTCATGTGCTGTGCGAGCAGTGGACGATCCGAGGCGCAGGGCACGCCTGGGCGGGAGGCAGTCCGGCCGGTTCCTATACCGACCCACGCGGGCCGGATGCCTCACGGGAGATGCTGCGCTTCTTCCTCGCAAACCCGCGGCGCCGACCATCCGCGCCGTAACCGCCGCCGGAAAGGGAGTCATCGGCATCCCGCCTCTTCACCGGCATGCACCGCGGTCGACTTAAGCCGCTCTCAGCACGAAGCGCTGGTTTCCAGCAGCGCCAGCAGGCCGGCCAGCAGATCGGTCGGCCGCGGCGGGCAGCCGGGAATGCGCAGGTCCACCGGAAGCACCTCCTCCACCGGACCGACGCAGGCGTAGCCGCCGGCGAACAGCCCGCCGCTGACCGCGCAGTCGCCGCAGGCCACCAGCCATTTCGGGCCGGGCGTGGCGTCCCAGGTGCGGACCAGCGCCTCGCGCATGTTGCGGGCGACCGGGCCGGTGACCAGCAGGACGTCGGCGTGCCGCGGCGAGGCGACGAAGCGGATGCCGAATCGCTCCAGATCGTAGATCGGGTTGTTCAGTGCGTGGATTTCCAGCTCGCACCCGTTGCAGGACCCCGCATCGACCTCGCGGATCGACAGGCTGCGGCCCAGACGGGCCCTGGCGGCCTTGTCCAGCTTTCCGGCCAGTTCCGCCAAAGCCGGATCGGCGGGGGCCGGAGCGGCTTCGGTGACCGGGCCGCCGGTCAGGGAGGTCAGGATGTGCTTCAGCATCGGCGGCCTCCTTACAGGTCGTGTCCCGCGTACGAACAGTTGAACGACTTGTTGCACAGCGGGAAGTCGGCAACGATGTTGCCGCCGATGGCCGCCTCCAGCAACGGCCACTGGAACCAGGAGGGATCGCGCGGATGGCAGCGGGTGACGACGCCCTCCCCGTCCAGCCGCACCCAGGTCAGAATCTCGCCGCGGAAGGATTCGACCAGGGCCATGCCCTCCCCGCCCCGGCCGGCCTCCAGCGGGACCGACGGGTGGTCGAGGCCGCGGGAAATCGCCGGCAGGCGGGCCACGATCTGCTCGATCAGCGACAAGGACTGCTCCACCTCGCGGATGCGAACCCAGACGCGGGCGTTCACGTCGCCCTCGGTCAGCACCGGCACCTCGAACTTCAGCTCGTCGTAAGGCGCGTAACCGGGACTGCGGCGGGCGTCCTGGTCGCGGCCGGAGGCGCGCCCGACATGGCCGCCGGCCCCGAAGCGGGCGACCAGCTCGGCGGAGACGATCCCCGTCGTGACCGTGCGGTCCTGCAAGGACGCCTTGCCCTCATAGATGGCGACCAGCGGCGGGAAGCGTTTGCGCAGCTCCGCCACCAATTCCAGCAGCAGGCCCGCGCCGCGCTCCGGCAGGTCGATGGCGACGCCGCCGGGGATCACCCGGTCCATCATCAGCCGATGCCCGAAGCAGGCGTCCGCCGTGCGCAGCACGCGCTCCCGCAGCTGGCTGGTCTGGGCCAGCATGAAGGCAAAGGCGGCGTCGTTGCAGATGGCGCCGATGTCGCCGAGATGGTTGGCGATCCGCTCCAGCTCGGCCATCAGGGCGCGCAGCCACACCGCCCGCGCCGGCACCTCGACGCCGAGCGCCGCCTCCACCGCGCGGGCGAAGGCGAGGCTGTGCGCGACCGTCGCGTCGCCGGAGATGCGGGCAGCCAGCCTCGCCGCCTCCGCCACCGGCCTGCCCTGCATCAGCCCCTCCACCCCGCGGTGGACGTAGCCGAGCCGTTCCTCCAGCCGGACGACGGTCTCGCCGTTGGCGGTGAAGCGGAAATGGCCGGGCTCGATGATGCCGGCATGGACGGGGCCGACCGGAATCTGGTGCAGCCCCTCGCCCTCCACCGGCAGGAAGGTGTAGGGGCCGGGGTTGGGCACCGGTGCCGCCGGCTGCTCCGATAGGGGGCGGCGCACACCCCAGGCGTCGTGGTCCAGCCAGGGACGCGGGTCGGTCGTGCGCTCCGCCACCAAGCCATAGAGGTCGTGGGCGGCGCGTTCCAGCCGGTTGGCGGCGGGGCGCACGGCGCTCACGCTCGGGAAGCGGCCCTGCAGGCAGTCGAGGCTGACCACCGCGACGTCGCCGGAGAAATCCTCGCGGAAGGCGGCGTGGACCGCCCTCGGCTCGCCCCACAGGCCGAGCAGGCTCCAGGCGTTGCCCGCCAGCCCCTCGATCAGGCGCAGCCAGCCGTCGCGGCCCAGCCGGTAGCGCGGCCAGGGCCGGTGCTCCTCGACCGGCGTGCCGATGCGGTTCAACAGGCCGAACAGCGGTTCTTCCCCGTACATGCCGCCTCCCCTACCCCAGCAGCGCCGCGACGGTCTGGAACCACGCGACCAGCGGCCCCGGCAGCCAGACCCCCGCCACCAAAACCAGCGCCAGATGCGCGTAAAGAGGCACCAGAGTTCCCTCCAGCGGCACCGTCGCCACCGAGACGCCGCTGCCCTCCACCGTGCCGGGCGCGCCGAAGCACAACTGCTGGATCCGCAGTACGAGAGCCCCGAAGGCGACCAGGATGCCCACGACCAGCGGCAGGGCCAGCAGCGGTTCCCGCGCGAAGGTGCTGGTGACCAGCAGGAATTCGCTCATGAACACACCGAAGGGCGGCAGGCCGGCGATGGCCACCACCCCGGCCAGCAGGCCCCAGCCCAGCGCCGGATGGCTGACCGTCAGGCCGGAAATCCGCTCGATCCGCTGCGTACCCGTCACCTGAACCGCGTGGCCGACCGCGTAGAAGATGGCCGACTTGGTCAGGCTGTGCATCGCCATGTGCAACAGCCCGGCGAAGTTGGCGAGCGGCCCGCCCATGCCGAAGGCGAAGGTGATGATGCCCATATGCTCGATGGAGCTGTAGGCGAAGAAGCGCTTCACGTCACGCCGCCGGTAGAGCATCAGTCCGGCCAGCAGCAGCGAGGCCAGCCCCATGGCGATCATCAGCGGCCCCGGCGCGATGGCCTGCCCGTTCGCGGCCAGCAGCATCTTGAAGCGCAGCACGGCGTAGAGCGCCACGTTCAGCAGCAGGCCCGACAGCACGGCAGAAATTGGCGTCGGCCCTTCCGCGTGGGCGTCCGGCAGCCAGGCGTGCAGAGGCGCCAGCCCGACCTTGGTGCCGTAGCCGATCAGCAGGAAGACGAAGGCGAGGTTGAGGATCGCCGGGCTGATCTTGGCGACATGGCCCATCAGCTCCGTCCAGGTCATCGCCGCCATGCCCGGACCCATCACCGGCTGGGCGGCCATGTACATCAGGATGGTGCCGAACAGGGCGAGCGCGATGCCGACGCCGCACAGGATGAAGTATTTCCACGCCGCCTCGATGCTGGCCGCGGTGCGGTACAGGCTGACCATCAGGACGGTGGTCAGCGTCGCCCCCTCCACCGCTACCCACATGACGCCCAGGTTGTTGGCCGACAGGGCCAGCAGCATGGTGAACATGAAGGCCTGATACATGGCGTGGTAGAAGCGCAGCTTACGCTCGTCCAGCTTTCCCACCGCGATCTCATGCGCGATATAGCCGGCGGAAAAGACGCTGGTGGTCAGCCCGACGAAGGCGGTGAGCGCGATCAGGTAGATGTTGAAGGCGTCGACCACGAACAGCGCATCGCTCGACGGCTCCATCCCGAACAGGACCAGGGATGCCAGCAGCGTGACGGCCGAGAAGCCGATGTTCAGCCGCGAGCCCAGCCGGTGGCCGGGAACCAGGGCGAGGACGGCGGCGCCGATCAGCGGGGTGGCGACGATGACGGAGACGGCGCTCAATCGCTCTCCCCCCGGAAGCTTTCGATCTTCTGCATGTCGAGCGTGTCGAACCGCTCGCGGATGTGGAACAGGAAGATGCCGAAGATGATGAAGGCCACCATGACGGAGAAGGCCACCGACATCTCGACCACCAGCGGCATGCCGGCGACCCCGACCGCCGCCAGGATCAGCCCGTTCTCGATCGACATGAAGCCGACCACCTGGCTGACCGCGTTGCGCCGGGAGATCATCATCAGCAGGCCGAGCAGGACGACCGACAGCGACAGCGCCAGATTCTCGCGGGTCAGGGCGGTGGCGTCCGCCGTCACCGGCAGAACCAACAGGATCGACAGGGTGACCAGCGACACGCCCGCCACCATGGTCAGCCCGATCCCCAGCGCCGGCTCGATGGTGCGGTGGATCTTCATCTTCACGATGATGCGGTGCAACGCCACCGGGATCAGGATGGCCTTGAGGACCAGGGTCAGCAGGGCGGTGATGTAGAGGTGCGGCTCCCCGTGGGAATAGGCCTGCCACGCCGCCGTCGCGGTCAGCGCCAAGGCCTGCATCGTGAAGACGTTGAGCAGGGAGAACAGCCGCCGCTGGTAGAGCAGAGCAAAGCTCATCAGCAGGACGACGGCCCCCAGCATGTGCGCGGCGTCATAACCCAGGTCGCTCACCTCACACCCCCCGCGACACGTAGAGGAAGATCGCGCCCAGCAGGCTCAGCAGCAGGGCGCCGCCCAGGAACTCGCCGACCCTGAAGACGCGCATCTTGGCGATGGAGGTCTCGAACAGCGCCAGCAGGGTGCCGCCGACGGCCAGCTTCGCCACAAAGACCAGCATCCCCCCCAGCGCCGCCGCCACGCCAGCCCCGGCGGTGGCCATGCCCCAGGGCGCGAAGACGCAGGCGATCAACGCCATGTAGAGCAGCATCTTGAGCATGCTCGCCGCCTCGACCAGCGCGAGGTGACGGCCGGAATATTCCAGCACCATGGCCTCGTGCACCATGGTCAGTTCCAGATGGGTGGCCGGGTTGTCGATGGGGATGCGCGCGTTCTCGGCGATCGCCACCATGACCAGCGCGATCAGCGCCAAGGCCAGGGAAATGCGCAGCCCGACCGCGCCGGACAACATGAAATCGGCGATCTCGGCGAGCGAGGTGCTGCGGACCAGGATCGCCACCGAGAAGACGATCATCAGCATCGCCGGTTCGGCGAGCGCCGCGATCATCATCTCGCGCGACGAGCCGATGCCGCCGAAGCTGGTCCCCGTGTCCATCCCGGCGAGCGCCAGGAAAAAGCGCGCGGAGCCCAGAAGGGCGATCAGCGCGATCAGGTCCGCCGTGGGGGCAAGCGCCAGTTGCGTGGTGAAGACCGGAACCAGCCCCGCCGCCAGCCAGATCGCCGTGAACATCATGTAGGGCACGGAGCGGAACAGCCAGGAGGCGTTGCGGGCCAGCACCACCTCCTTGCGCAGAAGCCGCAGCAGGTCGCGGTAGGGCTGGAGCACGGACGGCCCCCGCCGCCCGACCAGCCGCGCCTTGACCAGCCGCACCCAGCCGGTCAGCAGCGGCGCCAGGGTGAGCACCAGCATCATCTGCAGGATCTGATAGAAGGTGGCGAGCAGCAGCGTCATCGTTGCGTCACCGCCACCATCACCAGCAGCACGACCAGCGCCAGGAACATCAGGGTCAGGTAACGGCGGATGGTCATGAACTGCAGCCGGTTGGCCCGGTCGGCCAGCCAGCCCACCGCGCGGGACAGAGGCTCCACCACCACGACCCAGGCCGGATCGGTCCAGGTCACCGACAAGCGGGCGGGGCGCGTGTCGCCCGGTGCCGGCATGTCCACATGATCGCGGGCGCGGAACACCGTGCTGCCGAAGGCGCGGCGGATCGGCTGGCCGAAGCTGGAGGCCGTGTATTGGGTGACCGCCGCCGGGTCCGGCCCGTCGAAGCCGCAGCCCCAGGGGGTCGACCAGCGCACCCGGTCGCTCGCCTTGCGGTGGATGCCCAGCACCAGCACGACCGACAGCAGCGCGATCACCACCAGCATGATCAGTCCGTTGTAGGAGTTGCCGATGGCCGAGGTCGGAGCCAGCCAGAACCAGGGCTGGTAGGCGCGGCCGTCGAACGGCCCGGCCTCCACCAGCAGGCGCAACGCCGGCTCGAACAGGCGGATCAGCGGGGTCGGCAGAACGCCGAGCACGACGCAGAGCACCGCCGGAAACGCCATGCCAAGCCGCATCGCCCGCCCGACCTCCACCGCCTCCCCGGCGGCGCGCGACCGCGGGCGGCCGAGGAAGGCGATGCCGTAGAGCCGGACGAAGCAGGCGCCGGCGAGCGCGGTGGCGAGCGCCAGGGCGGCGCCGACCACGGCGATCTCGATCTTCAGCGACCATTCCGACAGCGCCGGGGCGTTCAGGATGGCCTGGAACAGCAGCCATTCCCCGACGAAGCCGTTCAGCGGCGGCAGGGCCGAGATCGCCGCGGCGCCGATCAGGGCGAGGACGGCGGTGGTCGGCATCCGGTGGATCAGCCCGCCCAGCCGGTTCAGATCGCGCGACCCCGTGGCGGTCAGCATGGCGCCCGCCGCGAAGAACAGCAGGCTCTTGAACAGGGAATGGTTGACCACATGGAGCAGCGCCGCGGCCAGGGCGAGCGCGGCGATCACCGGCGTGTGGGCGGCCTTGAAGACCAGCGCCAGTCCCAGCGCGATGACGATGGCCCCGATGTTCTCCACCGTGGAATAGGCGAGCAGCCGCTTCACGTCGTCCTGCATCAGCGCGTAGAGCACGCCCATCACGGCGGTCAGCGCGCCGAACCCCATGGTCACGCCGCCCCACCACCACTCCGGTTCGCCCAGCAGGTCGAACAACACGCGGATCATCGCGTAGACGGCGACCTTGGTCATCACGCCGGACATCAGGGCCGAGACGTGGCTGGGGGCCGCCGGATGGGCCAACGGCAGCCAGACATGCAGCGGCACCAGCCCGGCCTTCGACCCCGCCCCCAGCAGGATCAGCACCACGACCAGCGCCGCGGCCCCCGCCGCCGGCGCGTGGGCGCGGATGGCGGCGAAGCTGTAGTCGCCGTGCGCCGTCGCCAGCACCCCAAAGGCCAGCAGCAGGCAGGCTGTGCCGAAGCTCGCCATGATGATGTAGAGGCGCGCGGCCTTCGGCGTTTCCGGGTCCCGATGGGTGGACAGAACCAGCAGCCAGGAGGCCAGCGACATGAACTCCCAGGACAGCAGGAAGGTGAAGGCGTCGGCGGCGATCAGCACCATGTTCATGCCCGCCAGGAACAGCGGGTAGAGCGGCAGCACCGGCCCGTCCAGGGATCCGCCATGGGCATCGTGATGCGCCCGCTCGTACCCCCAGCCGAACAGGCTGGCGGTGATGCCGCCCAGATTGACGACGATCAGGAAGACGGCGGACAGCGCGTCGGCGCGCAGATGGGCCTGGATCCAGGGCAGCCCGACGGGCAGGACCAGCGCCGCATCCGGCCCGCCCCCGGCCAGCCGGAGCGCCGCCCACAGCGCAATCAGCGCGCAGGCCCCCGCCGTTCCGCCATAGACCACCGTAGAGGCTTGCGGCAGCCGCCTTGCCGCGGCGCCAGCAACGGCCACAGCGAACAGGAAGGCGATTGCCGAAACGACCAGTCCCAAAGCAGCGAATCCGTTTGGATTAGTCCCACAATCAGTAAGGATGTTTCTCCCAACGAACGCAAGGGGAAAAACTCTGTCGTGTTCATCTTGCGAGTGCGCGTGCTTTGGGCGCCACGCGCACAGAAAAAAGGCGGCTCACCAAATGGGGAGCCGCCGAAGTCTGTTCGGGAGGAAACGCAACCAAGTTGCAGGGGAAGATATGTGCCCGTTAAGGTTAACGGTGCGTAAAGAACGCGGGTTTTTCTTTGACTATACTTTTTCGCAAGGGCCGGGCTGCGGATTCGCGTGTCCACTCCGGACCGGTCTCCCCGCCCTCTCCCAGATCGGCACTGGCCGGGAAGGCCCGCTTCGCGCTATAGGAGGCCCCCTTCCCATTCACCAGTCACCGGTCCTCCATGCCGTCCACGTCCATCAGCCAACGCATCGCCGACGAGCTTTCGGTCCGTGAATCCCAGGTCGCCTCGGCCGTCAAGCTGCTCGACGAAGGATCGACCGTCCCCTTCATCGCCCGTTACCGCAAGGAAGCCACGGGCGGGCTCGACGACACGCAGTTGCGCACGCTGGAGGAAAGGCTGTCCTACCTGCGCGAGCTTGAAGACCGTCGCGCGGCGATCCTGTCCTCCGTCCGCGAGCAGGACAAGCTGACGCCGGAGCTTGAGCTGCAGATCCGTCAGGCCGACACCAAGACACGCCTGGAAGACCTCTACCTGCCCTACAAGCCGAAGCGCCGCACCAAGGCGCAGATCGCCCGCGAGGCGGGGCTGGAGCCGCTGGCCGACCGGCTTCTCGCCGATCCCTCGCTCCAGCCGGACGCCGAGGCCGCCGGTTTCGTCAGCGCCGACAAGGGGGTTGCCGACGTCAAGGCGGCGCTGGACGGCGCCCGCCACATCCTGGTGGAGCGCTTCGGCGAGGACGCCGAGCTGGTCGGCCGGCTGCGCGCCACCATGGCCGACAAGGGCGTGGTGACCTCCAAGGTGATCGAGGAGAAGCGGGCCGAAGGCGCCAAGTTCTCCGATTACTTCGAGTTCGACGAACCCTGGGCGAAGGTGCCCTCGCACCGCGCGCTGGCGCTGTTCCGCGGCCGGACGCAGGGCGTGCTGGACATCCGCCTCGACCTGCCGGTCGAGGAGGGACAGCCCCACCCGGCCGAGCGCACCATCGCCGCCCACACCGGCATCCGCGACCAGGGCCGCCCGGCCGACAAGTGGCTGTCCGACGTGGTGCGCTGGACCTGGAAGCTGAAGATCGGCCCGCATGTCGAGACCGACCTGATGGGCGACCTGCGCGAGCGCGCCGAGGACGAGGCCATCCGCGTCTTCGCCCGCAACCTGCACGACCTGCTGCTGGCCGCCCCCGCCGGCCCGCGCACCACCATCGGCCTCGACCCCGGCATCCGCACCGGCGTGAAGGTCGCCGTGGTCGACGCCACGGGCAAGCTGGTCGACACCGCCACCGTCTACCCGCACCAGCCGAGGAACGACTGGGACGGCGCCATCGCCGCCATCGCCGCCCTGGCGGTGCGCCACAAGGCGGAGCTGATCTCCATCGGCAACGGCACGGCCAGCCGCGAGACGGACAAGCTGGTCGCCGACCTGTTCAAGCGCCATCCCGAGCTGAAGCTCACCAAGCTGGTGGTCAGCGAGGCCGGTGCGTCGGTCTATTCCGCGTCCGAGACCGCGGCGGCGGAGTTCCCGAAGCTGGACGTCAGCCTGCGCGGCGCCGTCTCCATCGCCCGCCGCCTTCAGGACCCGCTGGCCGAACTGGTGAAGATCGAGCCGAAGTCCATCGGCGTCGGCCAATACCAGCACGACGTGTCGGGCGGCAAGCTCGCCCGCTCGCTGGACGCGGTGGTTGAGGACTGCGTGAACGCGGTCGGCGTCGACCTGAACACGGCGTCCGTTCCGCTGCTGACCCGCGTGTCCGGCCTGAACGAGACGATCGCCCGCAACATCGTGGAGCACCGCGACCGCAACGGCGCCTTCCGCTCGCGCAGGCAGCTGCTGGACGTGACGCGCCTCGGCCCGAAGACCTTCGAGCAGGCCGCCGGCTTCCTGCGCATCCGCGAGGGCGACAACCCGCTGGACACCTCCGCCGTCCACCCCGAAGCCTACCCGCTGGTCGAGCGCATCCTGAAGAAGACCGGCAAGGATCTGGGCAGCGTCATCGGTGACGCCCGATTCCTGCGCAGCTTAAACGCGGAGGACTTCACCGACGAGCGGTTCGGCGTGCCGACGATCGAGGACATTCTGAAGGAGCTTGAGAAGCCGGGCCGCGACCCGCGTCCGGAATTCAAGACCGCCACCTTCCAGGAGGGGGTCGAAGAGCTGAAGGACCTTCAGACCGGCATGGTTCTGGAAGGGGTGGTGACCAACGTCACCGCCTTCGGTGCCTTCGTGGACATCGGCGTGCACCAGGATGGGCTGGTCCACATCTCGCAGCTTTCGACCAATTTCGTGAAGGACCCGCACACCGTCGTGAAGGCCGGCGACATCGTGAAGGTCAAGGTGCTGGAGGTGGACATCCCGCGCAAGCGCATCGGCCTGACCATGCGCCTGACCGACGCCGCCCCGCGCCCCGAGCGTGGTCAAAGCCGTGCGGAAGGCCAGCGTGGCGACGACAAGCGCCGCGACGACCGCCGCGGCCCGCCGCCCGGCAAGGGAGGATCGGCTCCGAAGCCGGCGCCGAAGCCCGCCAAAGCGCCGGAGCCCATCAACAACGCCTTCGCCGAAGCCTTCGCGCGGGCGCAGGCCGGCAAGAAGCGGTAAGGCTCTGCAAGCGTGGGGCGGGTGCCGGACACACTCCGGTACTCTCCCCATGGACGGTTCGTGCGCCAAAGGATAGTGTGCACCGACGCCAACCGCATAGGCGCCCATGTTCTCTTCGGCAACCCGAATCGTCGGACTGTACGCGGTCCTCGCCACCGCGTGGGTGGTGGGGTCCGACCGCCTTTTGGACGCTGCCGGTCTGGGCGAGGTGGTGCTGATCCAGAACGTCAAGGGCACCGCCTTCGTTCTGTTCACCGCCCTGGTGCTGTGGGGGTTCCTGCGCCAGGAGTTCCAGCGCCGCACCCGGTCGGAGGACGCCTTGCGTTCCACGCTGGAGCGGCTGGCCCAGTCGGAGGCCGATCTCCGCTCGGTCATCGAGAAGCTGCCGGACGCCTTTTTCCGCACGGACCTCGACGGTCGGGTCAGCATGGCCTCTCCCCAGTTCGCGCGGGAGTTCGGCCTGACGCCCGAAACGGTGATCGGCACCAGTATCGCCGACCATTACGTGGAGGAGGATGGGCGCGACAAATTCCTCGCGGCGCTGGACGAGGCGGGCGGCGAGGTCCGCGACCACCGCATGCCGATGCGGCGGCAGGACGGCACCACCTTCTGGATTTCCGCCAACGCCTACATCCGCCGCGATCCCGCCGGGCGTCCCATCGGGGTGGAGGGGATTGCCCGCAACACGACTGCCCAGCATCATCTGGAGGAGCGGCTGCGCTACCTCGCCGGGCACGACGCGCTGACGGGCTTGTGCAACCGCATCCGCTTCGAGGACCGGCTGGAGCACGCCATCGCCCGCGCCAAGCGCGAGGACAAGAGCTTCGCCCTGCTCTTCCTCGACCTCGACGGGTTCAAGGAGGTCAACGACACCCACGGTCACCAGAAGGGCGACGAGGTGCTGGTGACCACCGCCCAACGCCTGTCGGGCGCGCTGCGCAACAGCGACACCACCGCCCGCATCGGCGGCGACGAGTTCGCCGTGCTGCTGGAGGGGGACATCTCGGTCGAGAACGCCCGGGCCGTGGCGGAAAAGGTCATCGACTCCATCGACCGGCCCCTGCCCGGCCTTGACCTGTCGGTGTCGGCCAGCGTCGGCATGGCCTTCTACCCGTCGGACGGCGCCGACGCCGGCGTGTTGCTGCGCTGCGCCGATCAGGCCATGTACCGCGCCAAGCGCCTGGGCAAGAACCGGTTGGAACTGGGCACCGCCTGAGCGGGACGGCCACCGCCAGAAGGGTTGGCCGTCAGGACGGCTTGGCCGCGTCCATCACCAACCGAATGCCCAGCGCGCCGATGACCGAGGCCGCCAGCCGGTCGATCCACGCCTTGGAGCGCAGATAGGCGGCGCGGGGGCGGCCGGCGGAGAAAGCCACGGCGACGATGGTGTACCAACCCGTCTCGACCAGGAACACGGCGGGCGGCAGGGCCAGCAGAACCCAGGCCGGCGGCGAGGCCGGCAGAAGGGCCGCGAAGATGCTGGCGTAGACGATGGCGGTCTTCGGGTTGCTGATCTGCGTCGCCAGCCCGATCCCGAAGGAGCGCAGGATGCCGTGGGACTTGGCGGCGCCATCCGGAACGCGGACAGGCTCCGCCGCCCCCCGCCAGATCCGCACCGCCAGATGGATGAGGTAAAGGCCGCCTGCGACTTTCAGGACCAGATAGAGCCACCCGACCTGGACCAACAGGGCGTGCAGACCGAGGAGGGTCAAGGTGGCGAAGACCACGCCGCCGGCCCCCATGCCGACGGCGGCGGCAACACCCGCGCCACGCGACACCGCGATGGAGGTGCGTGCCACCAGGACAAAGCTGGGGCCGGGGCTGATGGCGCCGATGGCCAAGGCGCCGAGAACGCTCAAAAGGGTAAGAACGGACCCATCCATGGCTGCGGCTCCGCTGTTCGGGAAAGCCGCAGTTTATGGATGGCGAACGGGATCGTCAGCCGACAAAATGATCGCAGGCGCCCTGCCGGCTCACTCCGCGGCCATCAGAAAGCTCGTGCCGTGATGGGCGCGCGGGGGAATGTCGGGGAGGCCGATCGTCCGCCCGACCTCCTCGGTCGTCGGCTGGCGCCGGTAGGTCTCCACATAGCGGTCGAGCGCGGCGAGGCACTCGGCGATCGAACCGGAACCGACCGCCCGACAATCCTCGAAGGCGTGCGGGTCGGGGCGGAACCAGTGGGTGATGTAGCCGTCCTCGGTCCCGTTCAGGGTGAGCGTCAGGGCGAAGCGTCCCTCATGCCCGATGCGGGCGTGGGCCGCGCGCAGCCGGGACTGGACCTCTTCGATGGTCATGGCGCGTGCATCCTTCTTAAACATCAGGCGGCCTTTCGATCACGCGGCGTTGCGGAGCAGCCGGTCTTCCAGGCTGCGCGCCCATTCGGCGTCGCGGGCCAGCGATTCGACCAGCAGGCGGGCCGGGCCGGCGGAGTCCGCCGGGGTGTCGGGGCGGAGCAGCCCCGCCAGCCGCAGGGCCAGCGATTCCGCCTCCGCCTCGACCCAGCGGGCATACTGCTTCCGGCGTTCCGCCTCGTTCCAGTACCAGCGCGGAAGCTGGGGGTAGCTGCGCTCCATCTCGCCTTCCCAGGCACTCATGCGGAACAGGCCGCTTGGGGAACGTTCAGTGGTGCTGCTTGCGGGTGTCATTCAGGGCTTCTCCCTTCCACGCCGCACGAATGGCGTGGCTCAGGCGGCCTCCAGATCGCCGCCCTCTTCGTCTTGCTTCAGGATTTCCGCCTTCTTCTGGGCGAACAGGCTGGTGATGCGGTGCTGGGCCGTGCGGTCCACCGTGCCGATCTCGCGCAGGCGGGTGCCGGCGCCGGTGCGCCACAGCTCCTCCAGGTCGTCCAGGTCCAGACAGGCGCCGAGCCGCTTGCGGATCTCCTCCTCGAAGGCGGCGATGGCGGCCGGCTGCAGGTCCGGGTTGGACTTGGCGGCGTAGAAGGCCTCGGCCTCCTCCCGGTACTTGCTGTCGTCGAACTGGCCCATATGGACGTCGGCGGCGAGGCCGAGCTGGACGAGGCATTTGCCCACCGCGTCGGTCATCGACATCTTGAAGCACTCGTCGTCGGGCGCCTCGATGCCGTTGCGGCGGCGGACCATCTCCGTGCCGCCCCACTGCGGCCCGGTCCAGCACTTCTCGCCCGTCTCGGGGTCGAGATACCAGACGCGGGCACAGATGAAGACCATGCGTTCGGCGATGGTCCAATCCATCTGCTCATAGCCCCAGCCCTTGCCGACCGGACCGAACACCTCGGTCATCATCATCAGGCGCCAGGTCGGGTCGATCTGCGTGCCGCGGAAGCCGCCGGAGCGGGTGAAGGGCTTGGTCGCCTTCGGGTCGGTCCGCTTCAGCCGGTTCCACAAATGCATGGGGTCCGGGGCGCCGGGCCCTGCGGTGGCGGTCTGGGAACCCGCGACCTTCGGAGCGGCCGTGCTGACGGTCTTCTCGGTTTCGGCAACGGTGTCGGTCTTGCTCATGCGTCCCATGGTCGTCGGGTTCCCCTTTTGATCAGTAGCGTTCGTCTCTCCCCTCACCCCAGCCGCCGCTGAGCACAGCGTCCAGGCTCGGGTCAGGGGACGGATCGGCCGTGGCGGGCCGCCACGGTTCGGCGGTGTCGAGCGCCCGCCGGGGCGGCGCGCCGTAGCGCAACGACAGGCGTCCCTCGCGGTCACGGGCGAGGTAAAGGCCGCGGCCCGGCTCCTCCCCGGCCACAAAGGCGATGCGCGCATCGGCGGGCATCAGCGCCTTCAGGGCGGCCTCCGCCTCGCGGGCGGCGAGCGCGGCGGCGCGGCGGTCCACCAGCTCCGCCGCCAGAGCGGCGAAGCGGTTGTGCCGGGCCATGTCGACCACCCGGCGGGTTTCGTAGGCTGGCGCCTCGGCGGCCAGCGGGTCGCCGGGTTCCACGTCGTTGGCGACATGCCACCAAAAGGCGTCCAGCGTCTCCATCAGATGCCCGCAATCCGCCTCCCGCCGCGGCACGCGGACGAGCGCGTGGCCGGTGGGGCGCAGGATGGACAGCATCGCCCGGTCCAGCCCGGTGACCACCAGCTGGTGCTGGACCTGCCAGTGGTAGCGTTGGGCCAGTTCCGCATCCGTCTGGAAGCCACCGGTGAATTTCGCCTCCACCAGCGTGTCCGGCTCACCGGCGTCCGTGTCGCCCTCCCAGGTCAGGAAGTCCGGGTGGGCGACCATCCAGTCATGCTCCGGATGGACCCAGGTGCGTTCCGCCGGCACGCAGGGAAGGCCGGTGGCCTTCTCCACGAAGCGGGGGTGCAGATGCTCGGTCGCGATGCCGATCTGCACCGCGGCGACGAGGTCCAGGTCGGCCGGCGCCGACCGCCCCGTCTTCTCGCGCCACAGGTTCAGCCAGTCGCCCGCCATGATGCGGGTGGCGTCGGAAGACCCGATACGCCCTGCCCGCGCGGCGCGCTGCGCGTCCGTAATCGCCATTCCCCTGCCGGCCCCCAGCCGTTTCGGTGCGTCTCTGGCTTCGCGTCGATGCGTCTTCGCAGCGTCATTGCCGTTAACCATAAACTGTGTCGTGAATATGGGCTGCGAACACGCAGGATTCAAGAACAAAAAGAGAACCTGCGGCTTGGCCGTAGGATCGAATCTTCGAACCTTTTCAAAAAACTAAGTAGAATGCAGCGCAGCCGCGGTCCCGCTGTGGCCGAGTCGGGCGACTCGGCACAGATGGGTATGGATTCGTGGTGTCAAAGGGGTCGGCGGAAAAGAATTTCACCGCCGAAATTGGCGGCTTTTCTTCCAGATTCCCGGCAAATACGCGCGATCAGGCGCGCAGGCAACGCGTTATGTGAACCGCGACACCAGCGACGTTGGCGCGCTCGATGGGCGTCGGGCGGCAGCCGGGGTCTGTGCTGACCGGCAGCAGATGGGGCGGGAAGAAGCGGTAGCCGCACACCGTTCCGTCGCCCACCGTAACCACCACGTCGCCGGTCTGCGGGGCCAACACGTCCAGCGGTTCCAGCACCACACAGTCGTCCGGCAGGACGCCGGCCGCGTTCAGGCTGGAGGAGGCGATGGTCAGCGCGAAGGCGCGGCGCGAGGCTGGTCGGTCCAGGGCAATGCCCCGTGCGCCGCCCGTCAGGGCCGCGGCGATGAAGGCTTCCCCGGCCCTCCGCCCCAACTCCAGAAAGTCCCGCACCTGCTCGACCGACAGCAGCGGCACCCGTGCCACGGCCGGATAGGCGGCATCATCGAGGAAGCGCGGCTCGGAGCCGGCGACACGGGCCAAGCGGCCCAGGGTTTCGGCGCTGGGAACGCTGCCCCGCGCCGGGTCGCGCAGGAAGCGCGTGATGTTGGTCGGCGTGACCTCGGCCAGCCGCGCCCAGGCCCCGGCACTCCAGCCCTGGGCTTCCATCACGCCGGTCATCCAGCGCAGGATCGCCCGCCGTGTGTCGTCCATGCCGCCGTCCTCCCCGCCGAAAGAGCGCCCTTATAAGAGAGAACGTTGAAGGAACGCGCAAGGTTTCTTCGCTTATGTCGCAATTTCGCCGAGGATGCGCTGCGATTTCGCAGTATCGCATCGGACTCTCCTTTCCTCCGGCTGCGCCCTTTCCCCACCCATTGCGATGCGCCGTGCGCGCCGCCATCTGGAGGGCGCGAAACCACATCCGGAGGAACCGATGATCGTCACCAGCACCGACACCGTCGAAGGCCGTCCCGTCACCCAGTATCTCGGCATGGTCGCGGGTGAGGCGATTCTCGGCGTGAACATGTTCCGCGACCTATTTTCCGGCATCCGCGACATCGTCGGCGGCCGGGCCGGCGGCTATCAGAACGCTCTGCGCGACGCTCGCGAAGCCGCCTTCGCCGATCTGCAGGACGCCGCGCGGGCGCTGGGCGCTGACGCCATCGTCGGCGTTGACATCGATTACGAGGTGCTGGGCAAGGAGAACGGCATGCTGATGGTCTCCATCAACGGAACCGCCGTCCGGCTGGGCTGAGTTCTCCCAATCGTTTAGGCCGATTGCCCGCCTGGACGGGCGGGCGCACCCCCTTACACTCCCTCCCCGCATCGATAGGGACCTGAGAAACGGGAGGGACGACATGCGTTCTCTGGCGAAACGGCTCGGCGGCCTGGCCCTGGCCGCCGCGCTTTTCTGCGCGGCGCCGGCCCTGGCCTTCGAAGGCCTCGTGGAGAAGAAGGTGTTCGAGATGCCGTCCTACACCACGGTGGGAGGCGGCACGATCAAGAACGTCCGGATCGGCTGGGAAAGCTACGGCAAGCTGAACGACGCCAGGGACAACGTCATCCTCGTCACTCATTTCTTCAGCGGCAACAGCCACGCCGCTGGAAAATACAAGATGGAGGACCCGGCTCCCGGCTATTGGGATTCCATCATCGGGCCGGGCAAGCCGCTCGACACCGACAAATATTTCATCATCAGCTCCGACACGCTGGTGAACCTGTCGCCCAAGGACCCGACCGTCGTCACCACCGGCCCGGCCAGCGTCAACCCGGACACCGGAAAGCCCTACGGCATGGGTTTCCCGGTCGTCACCATCCGTGATTTCGTCAATGTACAGAAGGCTTTGCTGGACAGTCTCGATGTGAAGTCTCTGCATGCGGTGATGGGCGGGTCCATGGGATCGCTCCAGGCGCTGGAATGGGGGGCCGCCCATCCGGAAATGGTCAAGCGCGTCGTCGCGGTGATCGGCGGGGCCGAGGCCGACCCGTTCCTGATCGGCTGGCTGAATCTGTGGGCGGCCCCGATCCGCGTCGATCCGAACTGGCAGGGCGGCGATTATTACGGCAAGGCGGAGCCCAAGGCCGGGCTGACCGAAGCGCTGAAGCTGGTGACCCTGCACGCCCGCCACTGGAAATGGGCCGATGCCACCTTCGGCCGCGGTTGGGCGGAGGACGGCAAGGACCCCGCCGTCAGCATGAACAACCAGTACGCCATCGAAGCGTGGCTGGACAAAGCGGCGGCGGCCCGCGCCGCGGTCAGCGACGCCAACCACTTCCTGTATCTGGTGAAGGCCAACCAGACCTTCCTGGTGGGCGGCGGCGGGTCGCTGGACGAAGGTCTGGCGAAGATCAAGGCGCCGGTCCTGCTGATCCCCTCTGACGACGACCTTGTCTTCCCGCCGGAACGCGCCATGCACCCGCTGAAGGAGCGTCTGGAGAAGCAGGGCGTCGCGGTCACCTACACCGATGCGATCACCACCAGCCTCGGCCATCTCGACGGCATTGCCAACATCGCCAAGGCGGGGGACACCATAACGTCCTTCATGGCGAAGTAACGATCCATGCCACCCCGCCGGGTTATGCCCTCGGCGGGGCCCTTCTTCCGTTTTTCATCAGGGGCCGACGTAGAGCGGCATCAGCTTGGCCTGATCGCCGACGTAGACGTTGCATCGGCTGTCCTGGGCGTCGAAGAAATACACCTGACCGGTCTTCCGCTTGTTCTGCGGGTCGGACAGATTCGCACCGCCGGAGAAGGCCACGCCATAACGTTTGTCCGGCGTCCGCGCCCAGTAGAAGCCGTCCATCTCCTGCCCGAAGGCGCCGCGCTGGCACAGGCGCGACAGTGCGGCGTCGTAGCGGGTCAGTCCATCCAATCCCTTCGGCAGGTTGTAGACCGCCTGGCTGCGCACATAGCGGAGACGGGGGGGAATGACGTCCTGGGGAAGGGAGGAGCGATTCAAAGCGCGCAGATGGTTGGGATCGGTCCGCTCGACCCGCATCGGGTCCGCCGCCGCCGGCGCAGCCAGCAACGCAAGCAACAGCGGAACGGCGGCGACGGCTTTCATGGGCAGAGCGGAGAAAAGGCCAAGGGCGACAAGACCATAGCACGGATTGCCCGCCGGTGGGGAACGGTCGCCGGCGAATGGGACGATGATGGGTAAAGAAATTGTTTTTAATCAGTTGATTGGAGTTGGTTTCTCAGATGATCAATCAAGAAGCGCGATCGCCTCCACTCCTCAAGCGGAAATTCATAAAAATCTTCCAAGCGACTGAATTATAGTGACTTCATATCCGCTCCCCCTTGCCGTCCAGATAGCCGGTGATCGTCGCCAGGAAGTCCCTCGGCTGGATCGGCTTGGGCACATGCCCGTCAAACCCGGCGCGGGAGAAGCGCAGCATGTCCGTGGGCGTGGACAGGTTGGTGACGGCAACGACCAGCGTGCGCGCCAACGCCCGGTCGGCGCGGATCATCCGGACCAGCTCGACGCCGGACAGGCCCGGCATCACCACGTCCATGATCACCAGATCGGGCTTCAGCGTACGCATCAGGTCCAGGACGCCACGCGGGTCGTCCGTCTCGGTGACACGGTGGCCGCCCTCCTCCAGGCAACGAACCAGCAGTTTGCGCATCAGTGCGTTGTCATCAACGACGAGGATGGTCCGCGTCCTGTCCAACGAATGGGAATCCATAGCGTCCGCTCCGCTCGTCAGGGCGTCTTGCCGGTGCCGGCGGATGAAGCGTCCGTCAGCCACCAGGAATCAAACGAGATGGAATAAGGCGGCACGGTGTCGGGGCGCTTCAAGCGGCTCCAATAGGCCACGCGGTAGACGCCGGAGTACCAATGCGGCACCACGTAATGGTTCCACAGCAGCACCCGGTCCAGGGCTGACACCGCGGCCTTCAGATCCTCCTGGCTGTTGGCGCGGACGATCTCGCCGATCAGATGATCGACTGCCTCGCTGCGCACCCCGGCCATGTTCTGGCTTCCCGGACGGTCGGCGAATGCCGAACCCCAATAGCCGGTCTGCTCGTTCCCCGGCGACAGGGACTGCGGCCAGACATGGACCACCATGTCGAAATCGAAGTCGCGCGTGCGGTTCTCGTACTGGGTCGTGTCCACCGTGCGGATACTGGCACGGATTCCCAGACGCTTCAGATTTTCGATGAAGGGCAGCGTGACCCGCTCGAAGGTCGGGCTGTCCAGAAGGATTTCGAAGTCCAGCGGCTTGCCGGTCGCGACGTCGACCCGCACCCCGTTGCGCACGTCGGTTCCCGCCTCGTCGAGCAGCCGCTTGGCCTCCAGCAGATTGCGGCGCAGGCCGTTCTGGCCCTCCGTGCTGGGCGGGTGGTAGGTCTTCTCGAAGACCTCGGCGGGAATTTTCCCGCGCAGCGGCTCCAGGATTGCCAGTTCACGGCCCTGCGGCAGGTCCCTGGACTGGAGCGGCGAGTTCTCGAAATAGCTCTCCGTCCGTTTGTAGGCGCCGTAGAACAGGGTCTGGTTCGTCCATTCGAAGTCGAAGGCGTAGGCGATGGCCTGGCGCACCTTGGGATTCGCGAAGACCGGGCGGCGCGTGTTGAACACGAACCCCTGCATGCCCGCCGGCACCTCGTTGGCGATTTCTTCCTTCACCACCTTGCCGTCGCGCACCCCGTCGAAGTCGTAGCCTGTGGCCCAGGTCTTGGCGACGTTCTCCTGGCGGAAGTCGTACAGCCCGCCGCGGAAGGCCTGCAGGGCGACGCTGGCGTCCCGGTAATACTCGTAGGCCATGGCGCCGAAATTGTTCCGCCCGACATTCACCGGAAGGTCCTTGCCCCAATAGTCGGCGACCCGCTCATAGGTGATGCCGCGGCCCGGATCGAAGGACGCGATGCGGTAGGGACCGCTGCCCAGCGGCGGCTCCAGCGTGGTCGACTGGAAGTCCTTGCCCTCCCAATAATGCTTCGGCAGCACCGGCAACTGGCCGACGATCATCGGAAGCTCGCGGTTGTCGCCCGGCTTGAAGGTGAAGCGGACGCGGCGCTCTCCGTCCGCCTCGACCTTCTCCACGGCGCCGTAATAGCTGCGGTAGAAGGGATGGCTCTCCGTCAGGATGGTGAAGGAGAACACCACGTCATCCGCGGTGACCGGCTTTCCGTCGTGCCACCGCGCGCCGGAGCGCAGATTGAAGGTGATGGAGGAGCGGTCCTCCGGCATCTCCACGCTTTCGGCGAGCAGGCCGTATTCGGTGAAGGCCTCGTCCGCCGACCCGGTCATCAGCGTGTCGTAGATCAGCGTCGCCCCCGCCGCGGGCACGCCGCGCAACGTGAAGGGGTTCAGCGTGTCGAAGGAGCCGATGGCCTGAAGGGTCACCTTCCCACCCTTCGGGGCGTCCGGGTTGACGTAATCGAAATGCCGGAAGTCCGGCCCGTATTTCGGCTCGCCGTACAGCGCCATGCCGTGCCGCGCCATGCCGTTCTGTGTCTGCGCGCCCGCCGGTCCGGCCACGGCGGCGGCGATCAGCCCCATCAACAGTCCAGCGGCCACACGGCGCATGCCCCATCCTCCCATCGTTCGATCCAGGGCGTTCGGCCCCGGTTCCGCTCTGATAACATGTGGGTGGGGTGAAGCGGTGCAAAACCCCCTTCCCCACCCCGCGGCATCGCGCCCCGTGATTTGCTCTGGTGTCCCGGCGGGCTTGCGGTCATGGTTTTCGGCAATCCGCGCGGCCAAGCGCGATCAGCATGGAGGGTTCTTCGACCGTGTCCGCCGAATTCACCGTCTACGGCAATTTCAACTCGCAGCCCGCCACCCGCGTCGTCCTGTTCCTGTCGATGGCCGGCGTGCCCTACGCCTACCGCCATGTCGACCTGCGCGGCGGCCAGCAGAAGTCCGCGGACTATCTCGCCATCAACCGCTTCGGCCGGGTGCCGACCCTGGTCCATGGCGACCTCAGCATTTCCGAATCGGGTGTCATCCTGACCTATCTGGCGGAGAAGACCGGCCGCTTCGGCGGGCGGGACGAGGCGGAGAGGATCAAGCTGGCGGAGTGGCTGTCCTGGCTGGCCGACGTGCTGCTGCCGGTCCAGCGCGCCCGCGCGGTGCGCAAGTTCCACGGCGACGCCAACGCCCTGCCGTGGATCGACGCCGCGGCGGCCGGCGGGCTTGCCCAGTTCGACCGCCATCTGGCGGGGCGGACCTTCATCGAGGGCGAGCGGCTCAGCATCGCCGACATCTTCGCCTTCCCGTGGATCGACCTCGTGGAGGAGTCGAACATCGACATTGCCACCTACCCCAACGTCCAGGCGTGGCACGCCCGCATGCTGGCCCAGCCCGGCGCCAAGCGCCAGATGGCGCTGATGCCGCAGCAGGACGTCGGCTGATCCCAAAGGAAAAGGCCCCCACCCGCGATGCGGATGGGGGCCTTTCTTTAAGCGGACGCTCTTACTTCTTGGTGCCGGCCGTCGCCGCGAAGCTGTCGTAGGGCAGCTCGGCGACGCGGAACCACAGCTGGGTCTCGTCCAGGAACGGCTTCCAGCTCTCGTAGATCGTCTTGAAGTTCGGGTTGGTGCTCGCCAGCTCGTCGTAATACTCGAAGGCGATCTTGTGCGCCTGCTCCATCAGGTCGCGCGGGTAGGCGCGCAGGATGGTGCCCTTGGCAACCAGACGCTTCAGAGCCTTGGCGTTTTCCGAATCGTAGCGGGCGATCATGTAGGTGTTCGCCTCGGCGCAGGCGGCCGTCAGGATCGACTGATAGGCCTTGGGGAGCTTCTCCCACTCCTGCAGGTTGACGTAGAGCGAGACGTTCGGCCCGCCTTCCCACCAGCCCGGGTAGTAGTAGTACTTGGCGACCTGATGGAAGCCGAGACGCTCGTCGTCGTAGGGGCCGACGAACTCGGTCGCGTCGATGGTGCCCTTCTCCAGCGCCGGATAGACGTCCGCGCCGGCGATCTGGGTCGGGGTGGCGCCCATCTTCGACATGATCTGGCCGGTGATGCCGGCGATGCGGATCTTCAGGCCCTGGAAGTCCGCAGCGGTCTTGATTTCCTTGCGGTACCAGCCGCCCATCTGGGCGCCGGTGTTGCCCGCCGGGAACTGGATGACGTTGTGGCTCTTCATGAAGGCGCGCATCAGGTCGAGGCCGCCGGCCTGGAACCAGGCGGTGGTCTGGCGCGCGTTCGGGCCGAACGGAATGGCCGTGTCGAAGGCGAAGGTCGGGTCCTTGCCGACATAATAATAGCCACAGGTGTGGCCGCACTGGACCGAGCCGTTCTGCACGGCGTCGAGCACCTGGAGGCCGGGCACCAGCTCACCACCCGGGAAGGCGCGGATCTGGAACTTGCCGTCCGTGCTCTCGGCGACGCGGCGGGCGATCAGCTCCGACGCGCCGAACAGGATGTCGGTGCTCTTCGGGAAGCTCGACGCCAGGCGCCACTGGATTTCCGGCTGCGACTGCGCAATGGCCGGCGCGGCCACGCCGGCCACCGCCAGCCCCGCACCCGCGGCCGCAGCGCCCGCACCCGCCGACTTCAGAAACGCACGTCTTTTCACGATTCTTCTCCCGTGGACTCCGCCTTCCCTTTTCGTTTCAAGCGGCCCGTCGGACCACTTGTTGCGAGGGAATTTTCACAACTGTAACAAAGCAGCGTTTTCGTTCCGATTCATCGCACAAATGCGCATGACAGGTCTACCCTGGTCCTACGGATTAGGCGACCGCTTCAGCCGCGCCGCCCCAGGAAGGCGGAGAGCGGCGGCAGGACCAGCGTCCGCCCGTCCGCGCTGACCTCGGGAACAGGCGCGCCCGGCGGTCGCGGCAGGTCAAGCGCCGCCATCGGCGGCTTGCGCTTCAACGCGTATTCCGCCGGCTGGTCGGACAGGTTGAAGACGGCCAGAAGCTCTTCGCCCTCCGCCGTGCGCTCGAAGGCCAGGACGCTGCCGGCCTCCTCCACCGCCGCCACGCCGCCTTGGCGCAGCGCCGGATGACGGCGGCGCAGGCGCAGGGCGTCCCGCCAGACGTCCAGCGGGCTGCCGGTACGCCGCTCCTGCGCGTCCACCGCCAGGGCATGGTGGGATTCCGCCACCGGCAACCACGTCTCGACAGCGCTGGAGAAACCGGCGTTGGCGGCGCCGGACCGCCAGGGCATCGGCGTGCGGCTGCCGTCGCGCCCCTGGAAGTCGGGCCAATAGGCGATGCCGAAGGGGTCGCGCAGGTCCTCCGGCTCCAGCGCCGCGTTGGGCAGCGCCAGCTCCTCCCCCTGGTAGAGGCAGACGGTGCCGGGCAGCGTGGCGAACAGGGTGGCGAGCAGGGCGTTGAAGCGCTCCGGATCGGCGCCGGGCGGCAGCCAGCGGCTGGCGGCGCGCTCAACGTCGTGGTTGGAGAAGCTCCAGCAGATCGCCTCGGGCTGCGGCGTGCCGGTCAGCGCCCCGGCCAAGTTCTGCGCGGTGAAGGGCTGCTTGGCCAGCGACAGGGTGTAGGCGGCGTGCAGTCCCTGCGGCCCGCAGTAGGCGGCGATGCGCCGCGCCGCGCCCGGCTGGCTCGACAGCTCGCCCAGCAGCACCCGGTCGGGATAGCGGTCGACCACCGCGCGCAGCCGGCTCAGCACGGTATGAATGGCCGGGTGCATCATGTCGTAGAGATGCTGTTGCAGGGCGAACAGCTTGGCCGGCGGCTCCGCCCCGCTCCAGGCCCCCGCGGGGTTGGAGCGGAGCTGCGGGTCGTGGGCGAAGAAGTCCACCGCGTCGATGCGGAAGCCGTCCACCCCGCGCTCCAGCCAGAAGGCCGCGGTGTCGGCGAGCGCCTGGAGCACCGCCTCGTCGTGCAGGTTCAGAGCGGGCTGGCTGGACAGGAAATGGTGCAGGTAGTACTGGCGCCGCCGCGGCTCCCATGTCCAGGCAGGACCGCCGAACACCGACAGCCAGTTGTTGGGCGGCGTGCCGTCGGGGCGCGGGTCGGCCCAGACGTACCAGTCGGCGAACGCACCACCGCGCGACCGGCGGCTGTCGCTGAACCACGGGTGCGCGTCGGAGGTGTGGCCGCAGACCAGATCCAGGATCACCTTCAGCCCGTGGCCGTGCGCCGCCTTGATGATGCGGTCCACCGTCTCCAGCCGGCCCATGCGCGGGTCGACCGCCCGGTGGTCGGTGATGTCGTAGCCGAAGTCCTTCTGCGGCGACGGGTAGAAGGGGCTGATCCACACCCCCTGCACGCCGAGCGACGCCACATGGCCGAGGCCCTCCAGCACGCCGTCCAGATCGCCCCAGCCGTCACCGTTCCGGTCGAGGAAGCTGAGGGGATAGATCTGGTACAGCGCGGCACCGCGCAGCCACGAAGACGCCTGGGACATAAGGACCCTCCACAAGAGACTCGTGGAAAGGGTCCCCCCATAGCCCTAACGATCGGTTACCGAGCCGGTTTTGGTCACGGCTTCCGAGCGTCCGGCCATGGCGTCAGGCGCAGCCAGGGCGCCCAGGCCTGCCGCACGGCGTCGCTCCACATCCGCATCGGCGCCGTCCACAGGGCCAGCATCGGGTTGGCGTTGGCGAGGGCCGGGTTGAGCAGCGGGTTGGCCGAGGCCAGCAGCGCCGGCCCCATCATCCCGCGCAGCGCGTCGAAGGACGGCGTGGCGGTGATCTGGATGGCGATCGTCTCGGCCCCGCGCTCCGGGTCGTCCCGGTGCAGGATCTGGATGTCCAGGTTCGGCAGGGCGGCGGTCAGCTTGGTCTCTTCCATCGTCCTCTTCCCTTCGGTGCCGGCGGGCCACTTGGCCGGGGCCATGGTCGCCGAACGGCGCGCCCGCCGCAACCATGCAACCAAAACGCGGCGCCGATGTTTCCCGCTGGCAACCGATGGGGATTCCAGCATGGACGGAGTGACGGTCACCGATCCCCGCACCGACGCGGAAGAGGCCGCGGCCTGCGCCGGATTGACCTATGTCTGCGACGACGAGCCGGGCATCCGGCGACGCCGCGCCGGCAAGGGCTTCTCCTTCCGGTGGCCCGACGGCACGCGGGTGACCGAGGAGGACACGCTGGAGCGCATCCGCAAGCTGGCGATTCCCCCGGCCTATCGCGACGTCTGGATCTGCCCGGACCCGGACGGCCACCTCCAGGCCACGGGCCGCGACACGCGCGGGCGCAAGCAGTACCGCTACCATCCCCGCTGGACCGAGATGCGCGAGGGCACGAAGTTCGGGCGCATGCTCGATTTCTGCCGCGCCCTGCCGGCCATTCGCCGTCAGGTGGACGGCGACCTCGCCCGCCGCGGCCTGCCGCGGGAAAAGGTGCTGGCCGCCGTGGTCCGGCTGCTGGAAACCACGTTGATCCGCGTCGGCAACGAAAGCTACGCGCGGGAGAACAGCAGCTACGGCCTGACCACCCTGCGCGACGACCACGCCGACATCGAGGGGGCAGACATCCGCTTCACCTTCAAGGGCAAGTCCGGAAAGGAATGGAACGTCGCGCTGAAGGACCGCCGCCTTGCCCGCGTCGTCCGCGCCTGCCGCGACGTGCCGGGGGACGAGTTGTTCCAGTACATGGACCGCGACGGGCAGCGCCACGCCGTGAGTTCCGGCGACGTGAACGAGTATCTGCGCGCCGTCACCGGACAGGACTTTACCGCCAAGGACTTCCGCACCTGGGCGGGCACCGTCCTGGCCGCCATGGCGCTACGCGAGTTCGAAACCTTCGACAGCACCGCCAAGGCCAAGCGCAACGTCACCCACGCCATCGAGCAGGTGGCCGCCCGCCTCGGCAACACCGCCAGCGTCTGCCGCAAGAGCTACGTCCACCCCGAGATCCTGGACGCCTATCTGGAGGGCAACCTGCTGGACTCCCTGACCCGCGAGGTGGAGACCGAGCTGCGCGAGGAGCTTCCCGAGCTGGAGGCCGAGGAGGCCGCCGTTCTGGCGTTCCTGCGCGGCCGGCTGGAGCGCGAACGCCGATCCCGCGCCAGCGAGAGCCGGCGGCGGCGCGCGGCGTAGGGCCTAGACCTCCGGCTGGTCCGGGGTGGACAGGCCATCGCCCCAGTCCAGCCGGCGCGCGGCCTTGAAGGCGGCGCCGTCGCGCTTTCCGAGAATCCGTTCGGTCCGGGTGCCGTCCCGGCCGCAGAGCTTGAAGCCGATGCGTCCGTTTCCCGCGCTCCAGGGCGGCGCGATGATGCGGGCGTCGGGGCGTGCGCCGGGCTGGCGGGAGGCGGCGATGTAGACGAACTTCTCGTCCTCCCACGGCACCTCCGCCCCCTTGGCCATGCGGTGCAGGCGGGAACGGGCGACCCGGCGGGAGAAATGGCACCAGTCGGGAGCCGCCAGAGGGCAGGCGGCGCTGTGCACGCAGGGCGCCACCAGATGGGCACCGGCGGCGACCAGCCGCTGCCGCGCCCGGACGATACGCGCCCAGCCGGCGGGCGTGCCGGGTTCGACGATCAACAGCGTGCCGGCGGTGAGCGACCACAGCCGGTCGACCAGCCGGTCGCGCGCCGGCTCCGCCAACTCGTCCAGCACATAGGCCAGGGTCACCAGATCGCGCTGCTCCAAACCGGGCAGGTCACCCGTGGCGTCGCCGGCCCGCCACACGATCCGCGCGGGCGCCGCCGCTTGCGACAGCGTCTCGCCGACCGCGCGGATGGCCGGGCTGCCCTCGATCAGCAGGGCGTCGTCCAGGCTGGCCCAGCAGTCGGACGCCGCCCACAGCGCGGTTCCCGGCCCGGCCCCCACGTCCAGGGCGGTGACCGGGGCGAAGTCAGGAAGCGCCTCGGCCACCGCTTCCATGCTGGAGCGGACGGCGGCGAAGGTGGCCGGCAGGCGTGTGGCGAGATAGGCCCGCGCCGCCAGATCGTCCGACAGGTGGAAGCGTCCGTCCCGCACTTCCGCCCGGTAGCGTTGGGAGAGGCGGTCCGCCGCGCGCTTCAGGTCGGACAGGGCGATGCCGTCGAGCGCGCGGTCCACCGCGTGGCGGAGCGAGGGGGGAAGTTCCATGGGTCCGGAGGGGCAGGCGTGGTCTCGTTCCGCCTGTTAGCACGCCGCCCGCCCCGCGCACACGGACAAAACAGAGCCCGGGACAAAACAGGGAACCGGCGCTTACGCCCGCACCTGCCGCAGGAAATCGTCCACCGCACCGTTCAGGGTGCCGGCCAGTTCCGACAGGCGGTCGGCCGCCCCCATCATGGCGTCGGCGGAGCGCCCGGTGTCCACCGCCACCCGGCTGACATCGCCGATGTTGGACGACACATCGGTGTTCATGCACTCCACGATGCGCACGTTGTGGGTGATTTCCGAGGTCGCTTGGCGCTGCTGCTCGACCGCCGCGGCGATGCCGCTCACGCTCTCGCCGATCACGCCAATGGTGGAGCCGATGCGGGCGATGGCGTCCACCACCCCCATGGTCGATTGCTGGATGCCATGGACCAGCGTGGCGATCTCCTCCGTCGAGGAGGCGGTCTGGGAGGCGAGCGCCTTCACCTCCGTCGCGACGACGGCGAAGCCCTTTCCGGCGTCGCCGGCCCGCGCCGCCTCGATGCTGGCGTTGAGCGCCAGCAGGTTGGTCTGCTGGGCGATGGCGGTGATGATGGCGACCACCTCGCCGATCTTCTGGGCGGAGTCCGACAGGCCCTTGGTCAGACCGTCGGCGCGCTGGGATTCGGCGACGGCGTCCTCCGCCACGCTGCGGGACTGGGCGATCTGCCGCCCGATCCCGTCGATGGAGGCGGAGAGCTGCTCGCTGGCCGATGCCACGGCGCCGACGTTGCTGGTCGCCGTGCCGGCGGCGTCCGCGGCGGCGCGGGTGCGCTGCGCGGTGTCCGACGCCATGCCGGCCACCGCGCGGGCGGAGCCGGTGACCTCCGACGCCGCCACGGACAGCGAGCCGGCCACCGCCTGCACGGTGCGCTCCAGCCCGTCCGCCAGTTCCGACATCAGGGCGCGGCGCTCCTCCTCGGCGCGCCGTTCCTGGTGGCGGCGGGTCTCCTCCGCCCGCTGGCGGGCGTCCAGCGCCTCGCGGAAGGCCTCGACCGCGCCATGGATGTCGGCGATCTCGCGCAGGGGCGAAGGGCGCAACGGCACCGCGCCCTCGCCGCGGGTCAGCGCCTGGAGCGCCCGGCTGGCGTCGCGCACCGGCTGCATGATGAAGCGGTAGCCCAGCAGCATGTTCACGCCGCCGATCAGCCCGATCAGCACGAAGGCCCCCAGCGCGATCAGCGTCAGCCGGTCGAGCACCGCGGTCAGCGCCGCCGCTCCCTCCTGGCTGCGCGCGGTCACCGCGTCGGAGGCGGCGTTCATCCCCTGCACCAGCCCATCGACCAGCGTCCGGACCTCCTGGTTGTGGGCGTGGGCGTCGGTGGTCAGGCGCAGCGTTTCGGTGCGCTGCGCGAAGGCCTCGTCAAGTGCGGCGAAGGACGCGATGTCGTCGGCGACGCTCTCGAACTCGTCGGCGGACGGCAGATGCCGGCGCAGTTCCATGGCCTTCGCCATGTGCTCGCGGAACTGGCGCAGGTCGTTGCCGACGGCCGGCGGATAGAGTTGGGACGGCAGGCGGGTCAGCAGGAACTTGGCGTCGCGGATCGTCGAGAAGAGCGTGGCGAGCGCCTGCTCATCCGTCGGTTGCGTCGTCGCTCGCATCGCCGCCGACAGGCCACGGGCGATGTCGCCCGACAGGCTCTCCGCGCGGCTGATGTTGAAACCGAATTTCTTGTCCAGCGCCTCGACCTTGGCGCCGATGGCCGCGGCCTCCCGGCTCGCCGCGACCGCCTTGGCAACGGTCTGCGCGATCTCCGGCGCGGCGTTGGCCGACATCCGCGCGGCGTGAGCGTCCAGGCTGGTCAGCGCGTCGCCGCGCGTCGCCTCGTCGCCGCTGACAATCACCGCCTCGCCCAGCTTGGCGAGCCGCTCGGCCTCCAGCGCGATCCTCTGGTTTTCGGCCACCCGCTGCGCCAGCTCGGCGTTGCCGTCGGCGATGCGCGTCGCCTCCATGGCGGTCATGCCGCCGAACACAGCCAATGCGGCCACCACGACGCCCGCAATCAGGCAATCCACCACAACGACTTGGAAAGTCGAGCGTTTGGCCCGTTCACCTGCACCGGATACCATCTCCGCACCTCATCCGCAGCGTTTCCCCGAACTCTTCGTTGTTCCGGATGAATCGCGCGGGGCGGCTCCTCCGGGGCTTTATTGTTTGAGTACCTATATGCTCGGGGACGTGGGTGTGAGGCTATTGTGGAAAACCGAAGACGGCGCCCGACCGTCCGGTGGGCGCCGCCTGTGGTTGTTGCCGATGCTGTGAAACGGAAGCGGACGGGGTGGTTACAGGCCGGCGCCTTCCCCTCCGGCCAGGGCGACGCAGACGCGGTCCCGGCCCTCCAGGCTGCCGCAGCCGCCGCTGCGCTGCGACACGAAGCGGATGACCACCCGCTCCCCCTTGCCGACCGCATGGGGCGGCAGCATCGCCTCGGCGACCAGGGTTTCCACCGTCCGCGACGGCGTCCGTCCGGAGCGGGCCGCGGCCGGCGCGTCCCGATCGGTGGCGGCGACGAATTCCGCGGGCGGGCGGACCTCGCCGCGACCCATGGGCTCCACCACGAGCGGAGCCGGGCGGGGCTCCAGAGCGGCCACGGCGACCGGCGCCGGGGATGCCGGGGTCTGCGGCACCGGCGCCACCGGTTCCGGCACCACCGCGGCGACGGCGATCGGTTCCGGCGCCGCCGGCTTGGTGGCGGGCTTGGCGGCCACCGCCACGGTCGTCGGCGTGGGGGCGCTCGCCGGAACGATGGCGACCTCGATCGCGCTGGCGCCCGCCGCCTGCGACGGTTCGCGGGGCGCCACGCCGCGCAGATTCGGCGTCAATGCCGCGATGTACATCCGGGTTTCCCGCGGCAGCCGCTGCTTGCCGGCGAGGTGCGAGGCGTAGCAGGCCGGGCCGCAATTGTAGGCGGCGAGGAAGCCCGGCGCGCCGAACAGGTCATACATCTCCCGCAGATAGGCGGTGCCGGCCAGGATGTTGTCGCGCGGATCGGACGGATCGGACCCCAGCCCGTATTGCGTGCGCATCATGTCGTAGGTGCCGGGCATCACCTGCATCAGCCCGATGGCACCGGCATGGCTGGTGATGGTGCGGCCGTTCACGACGGAGCGCCCGCCGCTCTCGCGCATCATCACGGCCCTGATCCACTTCTCCGGCACGTCGAACCGTTCCGACGCCTCGCGGATGTGGGGGACCCAGCGGCCGAGCGGGTCCTTCGGATCAATCGGGACTTCGGCCACCTCCGGGGCCTTGACGACAAGCTCCGCCGTTTCCGGAGCGTTCGAAGCGCAACCCGCCAAGCCGAGGGCGAGAATCAGGGCGGCACCGGCGGCGCGGGCCGCGGTGAAGTCGCGATAAGCCACGAGGAGGGGTCCGTGCTGGTTGCACAAAGATCGAAAGCGTTACCCTCTCTTTGCGATGTAATGGTGCCGGCTGTCAAGCAACAAGGCGGGTGTAATGTCCTGATTTTACGGCCTTTCCCTTTTTCATAGCCCATTGGAATGGTTTTCAGGCAAATGCTGTTCATCCGTATTGGCCGTTTTTCTGCCCCATTTGGCACTGTTGGCGTCTTTGCGAATGCAGGCGAGAGACCCACTCCTGTCACGCCCTAAACTTGCGGCCCGATTGCCGCAGTCCTCTCAACCGCTTGACTTTTCAGAGGCCATTCCATATTGAATGAACGTTCATTTATAGCCGCTCACCGATGCCCGACAGCTCTCCCCTTCCCCCCTCCCGCCGGTCCCGCCGCAAGGAGGCCCGCCCCGCCGAGGTGATCGAGGCGGCGCGCGACCTGTTCATCTCGCGCGGATTTGCCGCAACCAAGCTGGAGCATGTCGCCCGCAAGGCCGGCGTCAGCGTCGGGCTGCCCTACCTCTATTTCGAGAACAAGGAAGGGCTGTTCAAAGCGGTCGTCCGGCAGTCCATCCTGCCGCAGTTCCAGATGGGCGAGGACCTGCTGGACAGCTTCACCGGCAGCAGCGAGGAGTTCCTGCGCGGCCTCGCCCGCGGCTTCTGGGAGATGGAGCAGAGCCCCAACGCCGGGCTGTCGAAGCTGGTCATCGCCGAGGCGCAGAACTTCCCCGACCTCGCCCGCTTCTACATGGAGGAGGTCGTCCTGCGCGGACGGCGCTTCTTCGCGCGCATCCTGCGCCGCGGCATCGAGCGCGGAGAGTTCCGGCCCGTCGACGTGGAGCAGATGGCCCGCGTCATCGCCGCCCCGCTCAGCATGCTCTCGCTGTGGAACCACTCTCTGCGCCCCTTCGAGCCGGACCCCGCCGCGGCCTCCGCCGAATTCTACCTCGACGCCTATCTCGACCTCGTCCTCAACGGGCTGAGGGCCGAACCCAAGGACCGCACCCCATGATCGACGCCGCCCGTTCCGATGGTCTCGCCGCCAAGCCGCGGCGGCGCCTGCTGTTCCCCCTGCTGATCGTCGGGGCTGTGGCCGCGGGCGGCGTCGCCTGGAAGGCCACGAGCAGCCATGACGCGGTCTCCCCGGCGGTGGCCGGCCTGCCCCCGGCGGAGCGGGCGGTGGAGCTGTCGCCCGTCGAGCTGACCCGCATGGCCCCGCGCCGCCTGACCGAATTGGTGCGGCTCAGCGGTTCCGTGAAGCCGATGGAGCAGTCCATGGTGAAATCGGAGGTCGCCGCCCGGCTGGTCGAGGTGCCGGTGCGCGAGGGGCAGGCCGTCCGGAAGGGCGAGGTGCTGGCCCGCTTCGACACGGTGGAGCTTCAGGCCAAGCTGGATGAGAAGCTGAGCAATCTGGAGGGCGCCAAGGCGCAGCTCGTCCTGGCGGACAAGACCCGCGCGAAGAATCTGGCGCTGCGCCAGAAGGACATCGTCTCGGAAACCAACATGGATCAGGCGCAGAGCACCTTCCGCTTCCAGCAGGCCACAGTCGCAGCGCTGGAGGCCCAGGTGGACCTCGCCCGCAAGGCGCTGCGCGACGCGGTGGTGGCGAGCCCGATCGACGGAACGGTGGCCGAACGGGCGGTCAACCCCGGCGAGACGCTGGCGGTCAACGCCAAGATGTTCTCCGTCGTCGATCTCAGCCGCGTCGAGGTCGAGGCGGCGGTGCCCGCCGACGACGTGGCTCGTCTGAAGCCCGGCCAGACCGTGCGGCTGCGCGTGGAAGGCTTCGGCGAGCGCGACTTCGTCGGCCAGATCGCCCGCATCAACCCGATGGCCCGCGCCGGCACCCGCGCCATCCCCGTCTACATCGTCCTCGACAACGCCGACGGGGCCTTGCGCGGCGGCATGTTCGCCGCGGGCGACGCCGTCGTGGACGAGGTGGAGGGCGCCTTTGCCCTGCCCCCGGCCGCGGTCCGCCACGACCAGGACGGCGACTTCGTGCTGGTCGTTTCCGGGGTGCGGGTGGAGCGCCGCAAGGTCGAGGTGCTGGGCGCTTGGTCGCGCGGCGATCTCGTTCAGGTGCGCGGGCTGGCCGACGGCGATCTGGCGGTGACCGCTCCCCTGCCCGGCCTGACCGCCGGGCGGGCCGTCAAGGTCATGGGTTCGTAAGGGAACGCGCCGCGCCATGCCGATCACCCGCATCAGCGTCGACAACCCCGTCTTCGCCACCATGATGATGGTGGCGCTGATGGTTCTGGGCCTATTCTCCTACAACCGGCTGGGCGTCGACCAGTTTCCCGACGTGGATTTCCCGCTGGTCGTCATCTCCACCGAATACCCCGGCGCCAGCCCGGAATCGGTCGAGACCGACGTCACTCGTCCCGTCGAGGACGCGGTCAACACCATCGCCGGCATCAAGACGCTGACCTCCCGCTCCTACGAGAGCCAGTCGGTGGTGATCGCCGAGTTCGACCTGAAGACCGCCTCGACCCAGGCGTTGCAGGACGTGCGCGAGAAGGTGTCGGCCCTGCGCCCCAAGTTCCGGGACGAGGTGAAGGACCCGCAGATCACCCGCTTCAACCCGGACGACCAGCCCATCCTGTCCCTCGCGGTGAAGTCGGACATTCGCAGCTTGCGCGACCTGACCACCATGACCGACCAGATCGTGCTGAAGCGCCTGCAGAACGTGCGCGGCGTCGGGCGGGCGACCATCGCCGGCGGGGTCAAGCGGCAGGTCCAGGTGCGGCTGCGTCCCGAACGGCTGGAGGCGCTGGGCGTCGGCGTCGATCAGGTCCTCAAGGCGATCCGCGACGAGAACCAGGACATTCCCGCCGGCACTGTCTCGGGCAACGGGGCGGAGCGCGTCGTCCAGGTCGATGGCCGCGTCATCAACCCGCGCGAGCTTCTCGACATCATCGTCACGCGCCGCGGCGGCGAGCCGGTGCGGCTGCGCCAGGTCGCCGAGGTGCTGGACGGTCAGGAGGAGCAGGAGTCCGTCGCCCTGTTCAACGGGCAGCCGGCGCTGGCCGTCGACGTGGTGAAGATCCAGGGCTCCAACACGGTGGAGGTGGCGCGCGGTCTCTACAAGGCGCTGGACGAGCTGCGCCGCGACGGCTCCCTGTCCTCCGATGTCGCCCTGGAGGTGGTGCGCGACACCTCACGCGGGATCACCAACTCGCTGAGCAACGTCCAGCGCACGCTGGTCGAAGGCGGCGTGCTGACCATCGCCATCGTGATGATCTTCCTGGGGTCCTGGCGCAGCACGGTGATCACGGCGCTGACCCTGCCGGTGGCGGTGATGGGCACCTTCGGCGTGCTGGCGGCCTTCGGCTTCACCCTGAACACGATGACGCTGATGGCGCTGTCGCTGGCCATCGGCATCCTGATCGACGACGCCATCGTGGTGCGTGAGAACATCATGCGCCACCTCGGCAAGGGCCAGGGGCACCGGCAGGCGGCGCTGGACGGCACCAAGGAGATCGGTCTGGCGGTCCTGGCGACCACGCTGACCATCGTGGCGGTGTTCCTGCCCGTGGCCTTCATGGGCGGCATCATCGGGCGCTTCTTCCTGCAGTTCGGCATCACCGTGTCGGCGGCGGTGCTGATCTCGCTGTTCGTGTCCTTCACGCTGGACCCCATGCTGTCCAGCCTGTGGTACGATCCGGCGGCCCACGGGCGGCACGGGCGCGGCGTCTTCGGGCGCTTCGCGGCGGGCTTCCAGGCCGCCTTCGACGCGCTGGCGCGGGTCTATGGCCGAACGCTGCGTTGGGCGCTGCGCTGGCGCTGGCTGGTCCTGCTGATGGCCTTGGCGATCTTCGTCGGCAGCTTTTTCCTGGTGCCGCGCATCGGCGTGGAGTTCGTGCCCGCCGCCGACCTCGGGGAATCCATCGTCGATGTGGAAACGCCGGTCGGCTCCTCGCTCGACTACACGGCGGCCAAGCTGCGGCAGGTCGAGGCGGCGATCCGCGAGTTCCCGGAGGTCGCCTACACCTACTCCACGGTCAACACGGGGGCGTCGGTCGGCAAGAACCGGGGCAGCGTCTATGTCCGGCTGAAGCCGATCGACCAGCGCACGCGTACGCCCAACACGTTGGCGCCGCCGCTGCGCGACCGGCTGTCGGCGATCCCCGGTGTGCAGATCGGAATCGGCATTCCCGGCGTCGGCGGCGTGCAGAAGCAGATCCAGGTGTCCGTCCAGGGCCGCGACATCGCGGAGTTGGACCGCATCGGCAAGCAGGTGACCGCCGCCATGGCCGGCATCCGCGGCTTCGTGGACGTGGATGTCAGCCTGAAGGCCGCCAAGCCGACCCTGTCGGTGCGGCTGGAGCGCGATCTGGCGAGCGACCTCGGCGTCGGCACGGCGCAGGTGGCGAACACGCTGCGTCCCCTCTTCGCCGGCGACAAGGTGTCCACCTGGAAAGCGCCGGACGGCGAGACCTACGACGTGCTGGTGCGTCTGCCGGAAAGCGACCGGGTGGGCCGCGCCGACCTCGACCGCATCTACCTGACCGGCTCCAACGACGCCGAGGGCGCGCCGCGCATGGTGCCGCTGTCGCAGGTCAGCCGGGTCGAGACGACGCTCGGCGCCTCGCAGATCAACCGCCGCGACCTGTCGCGCGAGGTGAACGTCCAGGCCAACGTCCAGGGCCGCCCGGCCGGCGACGCCGGCAAGGAGCTTCAGGCGGCCATCGCGGAGATCAAGCTGCCGCCCGGCTACCGCATCGTCTTCGGCGGCTCGACCAAGGACATCGCCGAGACGTCGGCCTACGCCACCCAGGCGCTGCTGCTGGCGGTGATCCTGATCTACCTGATCCTGGCCTCGCAGTTCGGCAGCTTCCTCCAGCCCATCGCCATCATGATGTCGCTGCCGCTGTCGCTGGTCGGGGTGTTCCTGGGGCTTCTCGTCGCCGGCTCCACGCTGAACATCTTCAGCGCCATCGGCTTCATCATGCTGATGGGGCTGGTGACCAAGAACGCGATCCTGCTGGTCGACTTCGCCAACCAGGCCCGCGCCCGCGGGGTGGAACTGCGCGATGCGGTGGTTGAGGCCGGCATCATCCGTCTGCGCCCCATCGTCATGACCACCATGGCGATGATCTTCGGCATGATCCCGCTGGCGCTCGGCATCGGCGAAGGCGCGCAGCAGCGCGCACCCATGGCCCACGCGGTGATCGGCGGCCTCATCAGCTCCACCTTGCTCACCCTCCTGGTGGTTCCCGTGATCCTGACCTACCTCGACGCGCTGTCCCGGCGCTTCAAGCGCTGGTTCGCCCACAAGGACCCGGACGCGGTGGCGCACGGCACGGCTGCGGAGTAGCTCGTCACCCCAGATGCTCCAGCATCAGGAACAGCCCGAGCGCCAGCAGGCCAAGGAAGAAGCAGCGCCGGAACACCTCCGCCCGCACCCGGCGGCGGAGGCTCTGGCCGAGCGCCATCCCGGCCAGGGCCGGCAGCAGCGAGGCCAGTGATCCCCAGGCCAGCGTGCCGTCGAACAGCCCGTGCTGCGCCAGCCCGGCGGCCAGCGCCAGCGTGGACACGGTGAAGGACAGGCCGAGCGCCTGGATCAGCCGGTCGCGCTCCAGCTCCAACGCCTGGAGGTAGGGCACGGCGGGGATGACGAAGACGCCGGTGGCCGCCGTCACCACACCGGTCGCCACGCCGACCAGCGGCGACAGCCAGGATTCCGCCGGCGGCGGCACCCGCAGCGGCAGCTTCACCAGCCCGGCCACCGCGTAGAGCGCCAATGCTCCGCCCAGAGCCGCCGCGGCCTGCCCCGACGAGGCGCCGGCCAGCAGCCCCGCCCCGGCCCAGGTGCCCAGCGTGATCCCCAGCATCATCGGCCAGAATCGCTCGATGGTGGCGCCGAGGCCGGGGCCGAAGGCCAGTTGCCAGAGATTCGTGACCAGCGAAGGCACGATCAGGATCACCGCCGCCTCGGCGGGCGGCATGACGAGGCCGAGCAGACCCATGGCGACGGTCGGCAGGCCCAGGCCGATCATGCCCTTGACGAACCCGGCCAGCAGGAAGGTCAAGGCCATGGCGGCGACGATGAGGAGAGGCAGGTCGATCATCACGGCAACCTTCTTCAATTTCCCTCTCCCGCCTCGGGAGAGGGAAGGGGCCCGCGCAAAGCGTGGGAAGGGTGAGGGTGCCGCCGAGGATCATGCATCAATCCTCGTGCGACCCTCACCCGCCCGCTTCGCGGTCACCCTCTCCCGGGACGGGAGAGGGATCTAGTGCCACTTGAAGCTCCACCGCGCCTTCCGGCAATGTGGATGTCACGCAGCCAGCCTTCGGTTTAGACGAAGGCTGGCGCCCCGCCGGAGACCCGCCCATGCGCTTCGACCTGACCGACCTGCGGCTGTTCCTGAACGTGGCGGAGGCGGAGAGCATCACCCACGGCGCGGAGCGCACGCACCTCGCCCTCGCCTCGGCGAGCGCGCGCATCCGCGGGATGGAGGAGACGCTCGGCGTGCCGCTGCTGGAGCGCGGGCGGCGTGGCGTCCGCCCGACCCCGGCCGGTGAGGCGCTGGTCCATCACGCCCGCCTCCTCCTCCAGCAGGTGGAGCGGATGCGCGGCGAGCTGGGCGATTACGCAAAGGGGCTGAAGGGCCATGTGCGGCTGCTGTCCAACACCGCCGCCCTGGCGGAATTCCTGCCCGAGGCCCTGGCGCCTTTCCTCGCCGCCCACCCCAACATCGACATCGATCTGGAGGAAAGGCCCAGCCATGAGATCGTGCGGGCGGTGGCGGAGGGGCTGGCCGACGCCGGGGTGGTGTCCGATCACGCCGACCTGTCAGGGCTGGAGGTCTTTCCCTTCCGCACCGACCGCATGGTGCTGGTCACGCCGCACGGCCACCCGCTGGCCAACCGCCGCAGCGTCGCCTTGCGCGAGATTCTGGAGGAGGATTTCGTCGGGCTGGCGACGCGCAACGCCCTTCAGCAGCACATCAACGAGCACGCCATCCGTGCCGGCCGCCCGCTGAAGCTGCGCGTGCGGGTGCGCGGCTTCGACGGGATTTGCCGGATGGTCGAGCAGGGGGTGGGGCTCGGCATCGTCCCGGAAGCCTCGGCGAAGCGCTGCCGCCGCTTCACGAAGATCCGCGCGGTGCGCCTCACTGATGCCTGGGCGGTGCGCTCGCTGGTCGTCTGCGTGCGCCGACTGGACGCGCTGTCCAGCCACAGCCGCGAGTTGGTGAAGCGGCTGGCCGGTGCTGTTTAACCCTCTCCCCTCTGGGGAGAGGGTGGCCCGGAGGGCCGGTGAGGGGGTTGCGCTTGTGCCGGACGCATCACCACGCGCAACCCCCTCACCCTAACCCTCTCCCCGGAGGGGAGAGGGAAAACAACCATGTGGAGATCTCATTCAGCCCCCGGCACCGGGTGCGGCGCCTCCGGGGCGGCTCCGTGACGGCGCTTCCACAGGCGGGAGACGGCGTTGCCGGCGTCCTCCATGTAAAGGAACAGCACCGGCGTGATGTAGAGCGTCAGGATCTGCGACACGCACAGGCCGCCGACCACCGCGAGGCCGAGCGGCTGGCGAAGCTCCGCGGCGGCGCCGTGGGCGACGGCGATGGGCAGGGTGCCCATGATCGCCGCCATGGTCGTCATCATGATCGGGCGGAAGCGCAGCAGGCAGGCCTGCTCGATCGCCTCGCGCGCGGTCATGCCCTGGTTGCGCTGCGCGTCGATGGCGAAGTCGATCATCATGATCGCGTTCTTCTTCACGATGCCGATCAGCATCAGGATGCCGATGATCGCGATGACGCTCAGCTCCTGCCCGAACACCATCAGCGTGGCGAGCGCCCCGATGGCCGCGGACGGCAGGCCGGACAGGATGGTCAGCGGGTGGATGAAGCTCTCGTACAGCACGCCAAGCACGATGTAGATCACCAGCACCGCGGCGAGCAGCAGCAACCCCTGGCTCTTCTGCGCATCCTCGAAGACCTGGGCGGTGCCGGCGAAGCCGGTGGTGATGCCCGGCGGCAGGGCCATCTCCGTCTCCGCCTGCCGGACGGCGTTCACCGCCTCGCCCAGCGAATGGCCGGGCGCCACGTTGAAGGACAGGGTGACGGCGGGAAGTTGGCCCTGATGGTTGACCGTCAGCGGCCCGGCGGTGCGCTGCACGCTGGCGAAGGCGTCCAGCGGCACCAGCTTGCCGGAGCCGGAGCGCACATAGATTCGCGACAGCGCGTTGTCGTCCTGCTGGTACTTCGGCGCCAACTCGATCAGCACCTGATAGTCGTTGGTCGGCGTGTAGATCGTCGAGACCTGCCGCTGGCCGAAGGCGCTGTAGAGGGTGGAGCGCACCTGATCGACGCCGATCCCCAGCGTCGCCGCCTTTTCGCGGTCCACATGCACATAGGCCTGCGGGCTGTTGAGCTGGAGGTCGCTGGTCACGTCCTGCAGGATCGGGATATCGTGCATCGCCCGCTCCAGCCTTGCGGACCAGGCGTACAGCTCCTCCGTGTTCAGGCCCTGGATGGTGTACTGGAACTCGTTCTTGGACGAACGTCCGCCGATGCGCAGATTCTGCACCGGCTGCATGTAGACCGCCATGCCGGGTATGCCGGCGAGCTGGCGGCGGAGCTGCTGGATCACCTCACCGGCCGGCGGCCGCTCGGCGCGCGGCTTCAGCACGACGAACATGCGGCCGGTGTTGACCGAATTGCCGCCGATGGCGACGGACGAGGTCATGTCCGCCACCGCCGGATGGGCCTTGATGATCCGCGCCACCTCCTGCTGCCGTTCGGCCATGGCCGGGAAGGAGATGTCGGGCGCGGCTTCCGTCGAGACGGTGATCTGGCCGATGTCCTCGGTCGGGAAGAAGCCCTTGGGAATCGCCTGGAACAGCAGGGCGGAGCCCACCACCGTCGCGATCATGACGAGGCCCATCACCGGCCGGTGCCTCAGCGCCAGCCGCAGGGTCACGGCGTAGCCGCGGTGCAGCGCGCTGAACCCGCCCTCCAGGACGCGGCCGAACCAGCCCTCCTTGGCGCCATGCGGTTCGTGGGTCAGCAGGCGCGCGCACATCATCGGCGTCAGCGTCAGCGCCACGAAGGCCGAGGCGCTGATCGCCATGGTCACCACCAGCGCGAACTCGTGGAAGACGCGCCCGACCACCCCGCCCATCAGCAGGATCGGGATGAAGACGGCCACCAGCGACACGGTGATCGAGATGATGGTGAAGCCGATCTCGCGCGAGCCCTTGAGGGCCGCCTCGAAGGGCGGCATGCCCTCCTCGACGTAGCGGACGATGTTCTCCATCATCACGATGGCGTCGTCGACGACGAGGCCGACCGCCAGCGTCAGCGCCATCAGCGAAATGTTGTCGATGGAGAAGCCCATCAGATGCATCCCGCCCGCCGTCGCGATCAGCGAGATCGGCACGGTCAGCGCCGGGATCATCGTCGCCGTCAGGCGGCGCAGGAACAGGAAGATGACCAGAACGACCAGCGCGATGGTCAGGCCCAGTGTGAACTGCACGTCCTCCACCGCCTCGCGGATCGAGGTGGAGCGGTCGTTCACCACCTCCACCTTCGCGCTGGGCGGAAGCTGCGCGCGGAAGGTGGGCAGCAGATTGCGCACCCGGTCGACCACGTCCACCGTGTTGGCGTCGGGCTGGCGCTGCACGGCCATGACGATGGCGCGGGTGCCGTTGTGCCAGCTCGCCGTGCGGGCGTTCTCGACGCTGTCCAAGACGTTCGCCACATCGCCCAGCCGGACCGGGGCGCCGTTGCGGTAGGCGACGATCAGACCGCGGAAGGCGTCTGCGTCGGGTAGCTGCGGGTTGGCGGCCAGCACGAGCTGCTGCTTGGCGCCGGACAGCGTGCCGACCGGCGTGTTGGCGTTGGCGGCGGCCAGCGACTTTTGAAGCTCGTCGATGCCGATGCCGCGCACGGCCAGCGCGTTGGGGTCCACCTGGACGCGCACGGCGTATTTCTGCGCGCCGTAGATCTGCACCTGGGCGACGCCCGGCAGCGTGGCGACCTTGGGCTGGACCGCGGTTTCCGCGAAGTCGTTCAGCGCCGACAGGGTCAGCGTCGGCGAGGAGAGCGCCAGCATCAGCACCGGCTGGTCGGCCGGGTTCACCTTGCGGTAGCTGGGCGCGGTGGTCATCTCCGCCGGCAGGCGGCGCTGGGTGCGGGCAATGGCCGCCTGCACGTCCTGGGCGGCGGCGTCGATGTCGCGCTCCAGGACGAACTGGATGGTGATCGAGGTGTTGCCGAGGCTCGACGTCGAGGTGATCGTGTCGATGCCGGCGATGGTCGAGAACTCACGCTCCAGCGGGCTGGCGACGGACGCCGCCATGGTTTCCGGGCTGGCGCCGGGCAGCGTGGCGGAGACGTTGATGACCGGGAAATCCACCCGCGGCAGCGCCGCGACGGGCAGTTGGCGGTAGGCGGCGAGGCCCCCCAGAACCAGCGCCGCCGTCAGCAGGATGGTCATCACCGGACGGCGGATGCACAGTTCCGAGAGGGTCATGACGCGCCTCCGGTGAGCGGAGCCTTGCCGTTGGTGCCATCCTTGCCGCCGTTCTTGGCGGCGGCGACCTTGGCGCCGGGATAGAGGCGAGACTGGCCGTCGACCACCACGCGCTCACCGGCCTGCACCCCGTCGGCGATGACGGCGGTGCCCTCCTGGCTGCGCGCCACGGTGACATTGCGGATCTCCACCGTGTCGTCGGGCTTGACCACATAGACGAAACGGCCCTGCTGGCCGGTCTGCACCGCCTCCTCCGGCAGCGTCAGCGCCTGCGGCTCGACCCGCAGGGTCAGGACCACGTCGACGAACTGGCCGGGCCACAGCCGCGTGTCGGCGTTTTCGAACTGGCCCTTCACCAGAATCGTGCCGGTCTGCTGGTCGACCTGGCTGTCCACGAAGTTCAGGACGCCCTCGGCGGGCGGCACGGCGGCGCCGGGGATGCCGGCGGTGACGGACAGCTTGCTCGTCTCCATCGCCGCGCGGATGGTCGGCAGGTGGCGTTCCGGCACGTTGAAGGCGACGGTGATCGGGCGGAGCTGGGTCAGCGTGACCAGCGGCGTGGCGTCCGCCGCGCGGACCATCGTGCCGGGCTTGGCGTTCACCGCACCGGTGCGCCCGTCCATGGGGGCGGCGATGCGGGTGAAGCTGAGCGAGACCTTGGCCGCCTCGATGGCCGCCTGCCCGGCCTTCACCGTGGCCTCCAGCGCGTCGGCGGCGGCCACCGCGGCGTCGTACTGCTGACGGGCGACGGTGTTGGAGCGGACGAGCTGCTCGTACCGCTTCACGTCGCCGCGCGCCTTGTCGAGGTTGGCGCGGTCGCGCTCCAGATTGGCCTGGGCCTGGCGGAGCTGCGCCTCCAGCGCGCGGGAGTCGAGGGTGAACAGCAGGTCGCCCGCCTTCACCTCCTGCCCCTCGGTGAAATGGACCGTCTCGACCACCGAATCGACGCGCGCCTTGATGGCGATGGCGGCCACCGGCTGGACCGAGCCGATGGTGCCCAGCCGCTCCGGCACCGCGCGCTGCTCAACCGTGCGGATGACCACCGGGAGGGCGCGCGGTCCGGCCGGGGCGGCGGCCTTCGCCGTTTGCGCGTCGGCCCCGCCCGCCCGATGCGTGTACCAGTAACCGCCGCCCATCAGCGCGGCCAGCAGAAGCGCAAACAGCGCTATGCGTTTCGTCACATCGAACTCCCGGTGGGGCTGCCCGGTCCGGCCGGAGCGCGCCATCCCGCCATAAGGCAATGCGGCCCATTATCGCAGGAGAGGCTTTGCAGGTTAATGTCCATCCTACAGCCATTTGGTAACAGACTGTAACAGCGGGTATGGGCTGCGGAGCGATTCGGCGATGCTGGACCTAAAGAATTTGGAAGCCTTCGTGTGGATCGCCCGTTTGGGCGGCTTCCGCGCCGCGGCGGGACGGCTGAACACCACCCAGCCCGCCATCTCCGCCCGCATCGCCCAGCTGGAAAAGGAGTTGGGCGTCCAGCTGTTCAACCGTGGCACGCGGCGGGTGACGCTGACGCTGAAGGGCATGGAGTTGCTGGACCACGCCGAGCGGATGCTGACGCTTCAGGCCGAGCTGGTGCATGCGGTCGCCGAATCGACGACCCTGCGCGGGCTGATCCGGCTGGGGGTGGCGGAAACCATCGTCCACACCTGGCTGAGCCGCCTGATCGAGCGGCTGCACAACCGCTTCCCGCTGGTCAGCCTGGAGATCGAGGTGGACACCTCCATCCATCTGCGCAACGGGCTGCTGGCGCACGACCTCGACATCGCCTTCATGCTGGGGCCGGTGGCCGAGCCGGACATGCGCAACGAGGCGCTGAGCAGCTACCCCATGGCTTGGGTGGCCAGCCCCTCGCTGGACCTGCCCGCCGGACGGCTGGGGCTGGCCGATCTGGCGCGCTACCCCGTCATCACCTTTTCCCGGCAAACCAAGCCGTCGGTGGCCATCCAGCAGATGTTCAAGCGGCCCGGCCTGCCGCCGCTGCGCTTCTATGGCAACAGCTCGCTCGCCAGCATCGTGCGGATGACCCTGGACGGCATCGGCATCAGCGCCATCCCGCCCGCGGTGATCGAGCGTGAACTGGCGGAAGGGTTGCTGCGGCTGATCCCGGCGGAGGACCCGCTGCCCGACCTCGACTTCACCATCTGCCACCCGGTGGACAGCGACAACCCGCTGGTGCCCATCGTGGCGGATATGGCCTTGGAGATTGTGCGGGCGCAGCGGCACGGGGCGCCGACCGATAAACGCCGTTTATCGCAAACGATCCAAAATGAAAATTTGACGGATCGGTCCGATGCGTGAACCCTTAGGACACAACAGTTCGGTCACCGAGGTTTTGCCGGCCATGCAGTCCGTGACCCCAAGCACCCCGTCTCCGACCGGCGCCGCGTCCGCCGCCCTGCTGGCGCGTCTGGCGATCCGCCGGGGGGAGCATCGCGGGCCGACCGCCGGGCTGGCGCCCGGCCATGTTCAGGCGAACCTCGCCATCGTCCCCGCCGAAGTGGCCCCCGCCTTCGAGCGCTTCTGCCGCGCCAACCCGGTGCCCTGCCCGCTGCTCGCCGTGTCGCGGCCCGGCGATCACCGCTTCGCGGAGCTGGGCGCGGACCTCGACCTGCGCACCGACTTCCCGCGCTACCGCGTCTACCGCGACGGCCGGCTGGCGGAGGAGCCGGAGGACCTGCTGTCGGTCTGGCGCGACGATCTGGTCGCCTTCGCCATCGGCTGCTCCTTCTCCTTCGAGGAGGCGCTGCTCGCCGCCGGCCTGCCGGTCCGCCACATCGAGCGCGGCTGCAACGTGCCGATGTACGTGACCGACCGGGACTGCGTGGCCGTTCCGCCCTTCGCCGGGCGCATGGTGGTGTCGATGCGTCCGATGACGCCCGCCCAGGCCGAGCGCGCCGCCGCGGTGACCGGGCGCTACGCCGCCGTCCACGGCGCGCCGGTCCACATCGGCGACCCGGCCGCACTCGGCATCCGCGACCTGTCGCAGCCGGAGTTTGGCGACGCCGTTCCGCTCGCCCCCGGCGAGGTCCCCGTCTTCTGGGCCTGCGGGGTCACCCCCCAGGTGGCGCTCGCCGCCGCCCGCCTGCCCTTCGCCATCGCCCACAGCCCCGGCCACATGCTGGTCACCGACCGGCTGAACGCCGAGCTGGAGGGCGTGTCCCCTTCGGTCGCGCAACTTTTCCGATAAGAACAGGGAGCTTCATCACATGACCGCGATCACCCTGCGGACCCGCCTCGCCGCCGCCGCCTTCGGCATCGGCCTCTGCGCCACCCCGGTCGCGGCCTTCGCCGAGACCTGGGACATGCCGACCCCCTATCCCGACACGAACCTGCACACCATCACGGTGCGCCAGTTCGCCGAGGACGTGAAGGCGGCGACCAACGGCAAGATCCAGATCACCGTCCATTCCAACGGCTCGCTGGTCAAGCATCCGGAGATCAAGCGCGCCGTCCAGTCGGGCCAGGCGCAGATCGGCGAGGTCCTCATCAGCTCCTGGGCGAACGAGGACCCGCTCTACGGCCTCGATTCCGTGCCCTTCCTGGCGACCGACTTCGCCGCCTCGAAGAAGCTCTACGAGGCGTCGAAGCCCTATCTGGAGAAGAAGCTGGAGCGTCAGCGCCTGAAGCTCCTCTACTCGATCCCGTGGCCGCCGCAGGGCCTCTACGTGAAGCAGGAGATCGCCTCCGTCGCCGACCTGAAGGGGCAGAAGTTCCGCGCCTACAACCCGGCCACCACCCGCATCGCCGAACTGGCCGGCGCCGTGCCGACCAAGATCGAGGCCGCCGAGGTGTCGCAGGCCTTCGGCACCGGCATCGTCACCGCGATGATGACCTCCGCCGCCACCGGCGTCGACACCAAGGCGTGGGACTTCGTGAACGTCTATTACGACGTGCAGGCCTGGCTGCCGCGCAACATGGTGTTCGTCAGCACCGAGGTCTGGAAGGGCCTGGACGACGCCACGAAGAAGGCCGTCGAGCAGGCCGCCGCCAAGGCCGAGGCCACCGGCTGGACCGAGTGGGAGAAGAAGACGGCGGAGCTGAACCAGACGCTGTCCGGCAACGGCATGAAGGTGCTGACCCCGTCCCCGGCGATCAAGGACGGCTTCGCCGCCATCGGCAAGACGATGACCGACGAGTGGACCAAGGCCGCCGGCGCCGACGGCGAGGCGATCATTTCGGCCTTCCGGAAGTAAGCGGCGGCGACGCTGGCCCCCACCCTAACCCTCTCCCGCTTCGCAGGGGAGGGGATTTAAACTCCCTCCCCTGCGTTAGCGGGGGAGGGCCGGGGTGGGGGCAATACGCCCACCACCAAAAAAATATCCCGCCCGCCCTACCCGGAGGTGGTCGCGCCATGCGCACCGCATTGACCTTCCTTTACCGCGCCGCCGAGATCCTGGGCGCGGTGTTCCTGGTGCTGATCGCCGTGCTGATCGTGTCCCAGGTCTTCGCCCGGCTGGCCAACCGCATGGTGCCGGGAGCCGACGAGCTGGCCGGCTACTGCATGGCCGCCTCCTTCTTCCTCATGCTCGGTCCGGCGCTGCGCCGCGGCGCGCACATTCGCGTCGGCGTGCTGGTCGACCGGCTGCGCGGCGGCCCCCGCCGTGTCGTGGAACTGGTCTGCCTCGGCTTCGGCACGGCGCTGAGCGGCTATTTCGCGTGGTACTGGCTGCGCATGACGTACGATTCCTACGATTTCGGCGATCTGGGACAGGGCGTGCTGCCCATTCCGCTGTGGATTCCGCAGGCCGCCATGGCCGTTGGGCTGGTGATCCTTGTGATCGCCTTCCTCGACGACCTGCTGGCGGTGATCCGGGGGCGCGAGGCCTCCTATCAAAGCGCCGGCATGCAGAGCGAGGGCTGACCGATGGACCAGACAACCGCTTCCATCGTCGTCGTGGTGACGATGCTCCTGATGCTGGGGACCGGCATCTGGGTGGCCCTGGCGCTCGCCGGCGTCGGCTTCGTCGCCATGGCGCTGTTCACCACCCGCCCCGTCGGCATGGTCATGGCGACCAACATCTGGGGCGCCAGCACGAGCTGGACCCTGACCGCCCTGCCCCTGTTCATCTGGATGGGCGAGATCCTGTTCCGAACGCGCATCTCGTCGGACATGTTCAAGGGGCTGGCGCCCTGGACGGGCTGGCTGCCGGGACGGCTGATGCACGTCAACATCGTCGGCTGCACGATCTTCGCCGCCGTCTCCGGCTCCTCCGCCGCGACCGCCGCGACCATCGGGCGGATGACCATCCCGGAACTGACCCGGCGCGGCTACGACCCGATGATGATCGTCGGCTCGCTGGCCGGCGCCGGAACGCTGGGCCTGCTGATCCCGCCCTCGATCATCATGATCGTCTACGGCGTGGCGGCGGACGTGTCCATCGCCCGGCTGTTCATCGCCGGCGTCATCCCAGGCATCGTGCTGACCGGCTTGTTCATGCTCTATGTCGGCGGCTGGTCGCTTCTGAACCCCGACCGCGTGCCTCCGCGGGAGGCGCACCAGAGCTTCACGGAGAAGATCCGCGATACCGGGTCGCTGATCCCGGTCATGCTGCTGATCGCCGGCGTGCTCGGCTCCATCTACGCGGGCATAGCCACGCCGACGGAGGCCGCAGGCATCGGCGTTCTGGGATCGCTGCTGCTGGCGCTGGTCACCGGCACGATGAGCTGGGCGACCTTCCGCGACAGCGTGTTGGGTGCCGCGCACACCTCCTGCATGATCGGCTTCATCCTGGCAGGGGCGGCCTTCCTGACGGTCGCCATGGGCTACACCGGCATCCCGCGCCTGCTGGCGGAGTGGATCACCTCCATGCAGCTCTCCACCGCGTCGCTGCTGGTCGTGCTGACGCTGTTCTTCATCGTCATGGGTTGCTTCCTCGACGGCATCTCGATGGTCGTGCTGACCACCTCGGTCATCCTGCCGATGGTGCAGAACGCCGGGATCGACCTGCTGTGGTTCGGCATCTACATCATCATCGTGGTGGAGATGGCCCAGATCACCCCGCCGGTGGGCTTCAACCTGTTCGTCCTGCAGTCGATGACGGGCAAGAACATCTTCACCATCGCCAAGGCCAGCCTGCCCTTCTTCCTGATGATGATCGTCATGGTGGCCCTGCTCTGGATCTTCCCGGGCATGGTGTCGTGGCTGCCCTCGCTGATGATCGGGTGAGGAGCGGCATCATGGACGTCCGTTTCACCACGGCGGGCGACACGGCCTTCAACGTGGAGTTCGGCGAGGGCATCGACCGCCCGACCAACGCCCGCGTCATGGCTCTGCACGCCCGGCTGAAGGCTGCCGCCCCGCCGGGTCTGGTGGAGACGGTGCCGACCTTCCGTTCGCTCCAGGTCGTCTACGACCCGGCGGTCACCAGCCGCCGGGAGGTCCAGGCCGCCGTCGAGGCGGAACTCGCCCATGCCGGGGACGCCCCGGTCGAAGGCAGCCTGTGGCGGCTGCCCGTCTGCTACGACCCGGAGTTCGGCCCGGACCTCGCGGAGCTGTCCGCCTCGCTCGGCCTGTCGGCGGAGCGGCTGATCGCTCTCCACGGATCGACCGAGTATTTCGTCTACATGCTGGGCTTCATGCCGGGCTTCGCCTACATGGGCGACTTGCCGGCGGAGATGGAGAAGCCACGGCGCAGCGAGCCGCGGGTCCGCGTACCGGCGGGGTCGGTCGCGACCGCCGGGCGGCTGACCACTGTCTACCCATGGGAGAGCCCCGGCGGCTGGCACCTGATCGGGCGTTGCCCGGTGCCGCTCTACGATGGCGCCCGCCCTTCCCCGGTCCTGCTGGCCGCAGGCGACCGGGTGCGCTTCGAGGCGGTGGACCGCGCCCGCTTCGACGCGCTGTCGGCCGAGGCCGCAGCGGGACGCTTCGATCCCGACACGCTGAGGGCCGCGCCATGAGCACGCCCGCCCTTGCGCCCTGCCTCACCGTCGTCCGGCCGGGGCTGTTCGCCACCATCCAGGACCTCGGCCGCTTCGGTCATCAGGAACTCGGCATGCCGGTGGCCGGCGCGCTCGACCCCATCGCCCTGCGCCTCGCCAACGCGCTGGTCGGCAACCCGCCGGGCACCGCGGGGGTGGAGATCGCCCTGCTCGGTCCGGCGCTGAAGGTGGAGGCCGACGGCGTGCGCGTCGCCGTCGTCGGCCCGATGGCGCTGAGCCTGGAGCGCGATGGGCAATCGCCCCAGCCGCTGGAATCCCACCGCAGCCACACGCTGGCGCGCGGCGACGTGCTGAAGCTGGGCGCCGTCACCGGGGCGGCGGTTGCCTACCTGACGGTGGCCGGCGGCTTCGCGCTGGAGCCGTTCCTGGGCAGCCTCTCCATCTACGTGCGCGCCGGCATCGGGCCGCTCGGCGGCAAGCCGCTGGGCGACGGGACGCGCCTGCCGCTCAACCGAAACGACGCCCCGCCGGGTGCCGACATGGAGTTGCCGGAACCGCCGGACTATGGCGGCGGGCCGGTGCGGGTGGTGCTCGGCCCGCAGGATGACCGCTTCACGGCGGAGGCCGTGGAGACCTTCCTGTCGGCCACCTACCGCGTCGGCAAGGACGCCGACCGCATGGGCCTGCGGCTCGACGGGCCGACGCTGGCCCACACCGGCTCCGCCGACATCCCGTCGGACGGGCTGGTCACCGGCTCCATCCAGGTGCCGGGCAACGGCCAGCCGATTCTTCTGCTGAACGACCACCAGACGGCCGGCGGCTACGCCAAGATCGCCACGGTGATCTCCGCCGACCTGCCCCGCGTCGGCCGGCTGAGCCCCGGCGGCGCCCTGAGCTTCCGCGCCGTCACGGTGGAGGAGGCGGAGGCCATCCGGCGGCGCCAGGAGCAGACCATCGCCGCCTGGGTCCGCGCCATCCGTCCGGTGCGCCCGGCTGGCGGCGTCGATCTGGAGGCGCTCTACGCGGAGAACCTCGTGTCCGGGGTCGTCGACATCGTCAACGGCAACGGCGACATCCTGAACCAAGAACAGATGTGCGGGAGGGCACCATGACCATCACCGTGAACCTGAACGCCGACCTGGGCGAGGGCTTCGGCGCCTACGACATCGGCGACGACGACTCCATGCTGGGCATCGTCGCTTCCGCCAACATCGCCTGTGGCTTCCACGCCGGCGACCCGCTGGTGATGACCCGGACCGTCCGGAACGCGGTGGCGAAGGGTGTCAGCCTGGGCGCCCACCCCTCCTACCCCGACCTCCAGGGCTTCGGGCGCCGCCCCCTGCGGATGTCGGCGGCCGAGGTGGAGGCGATGGTGGCTTATCAGATCGGGGCCCTGATGGGCATCGCCGCCGGCGCCGCCGGCACGGTCACCCATGTGAAGGCGCACGGCGCGCTGAACAACATGGCGGCGGTGGACGAGGGGTTGGCCCTGGCGATCGGGCGGGCGATCAAGGGCGTCGATCCCTCGCTGATCTACCTCGCCACCGCCGGCTCGGAGATGGCGCGGGCCGGGCGCACGCTGGGCCTGCCCACGGCGGAGGAGGTCTTCGCCGACCGCGCCTACGACGACAACGGAAACCTCGTGCCGCGCGGCCAGCCCGGCGCGATGGTCCACGACCCGGACATGGCGGCGGCCAACGTCCTGCGCATGCTGGAGGAGGGCGTGATCCTGTCGGTCACCGGCACGCGCATTCCCTGCACCGTCCATTCCGTCTGTGTCCACGGCGACGAGCCGAGCGCTGTCGCCATGGCCGGCAACCTGCGCCGCACGCTGGAGGCCAAGGGGGTCCGCATCGTTCCGCTGCCGGAGCTGCGGGACCGTTTCTAACGCGCTGCGGTCATGCGGGCCGCAGCTTCGCCGCCTGGGCGAGGCTGGCGAGCGTGTCCAGGATGATCTGCGGGCTGACCGGCTTGCGCAGCACCACCAACGGCTGCCAGCGATCGGCGGTCAGGTCGTCTTCTCCCGCCTCCATCGACAGGAAGCCGGTCATCACCAGGATCGGCAGCCCGGCGGCCCTGATCCGCAGCTCGCGGATCAGGGCGCGGCCGTCCATCCGCGGCATGCGCAGATCGGTGATGACGAGGTCGGCGGGGTCGGCGCTGTAGCGCTCCAGCCCCTCCTGGCCGTCCTGGGCCAGAGTCACCCGGTATCCCTTGCGGGACAGGAAATCCTCCAGCGCCATCGCGGCCAAGGCTTCGTCCTCGGCCACCAGAACATGCAACGGAGCGGTGACGGGGTCAGGCATGAGCGCGCTCCACGTCCTGAACGGAGGGATGGGACACCGGCACGGTGATGGTGAAACGGACGCCGCGGCTTCCATCGTCATGGGTCACGTTCGCCGCGTCGATCCGCCCGCCCATGGAATCGACGATGCCATAGCCGATGGACAGGCCGAGGCCGGACCCTTTCCCGACCTCCTTGGTCGTGAAGAAGGGGTCGAAGATGCGCGGCAGAATGTCCGGATCGATGCCGCCGCCATCGTCGGTGATGGTGATGACAGCCCGGCCGGCGGTCAGGTCGCAGCGCATCCCAACGGCGATCCGCCCGGCGGCGGGCGACCCGTCGGGGTCTGCGCGCCATTCCAGAATGGCGTCGCGCGCGTTGGACAGCAGATTGACCAGCACCTGCTCCAATTGCAGCGGGCGACCGCGCGTGACGCAGTCGATGGCCGGGACGTCGCTCAAGACCTCGATGTTCTCCAAGGCGAACTGGTTGGTCACCAGCTCGACGGAGGAACGGACGCTGGCCGCAGGGTCGAAGCGCTGGGTGGCGCCGTCGCGGCGGCTGAAGGTGCGCATATGGTCGATGATGCGGCCCATGCGCTCCGCCTGTTCCGACATGATGGTCAGCACCTTGTCCAGGCGCGCGGTGTCGGTGTCGCCGTCGCGCAGGCGCGACAGGGCGTTCTCCGCCCAGATCCGGATGATGTTCAGGGGCTGGCTCATCTCATGGGCCATGCCGGCGGCGAGCGTGCCCAGCGTCGCCAGCTTGGAGGTCTGGACCAGTTCCTCCTGAAGCCTCTTGCGGTCGGTGATGTCGCGGGAGCTGCCCAAAATCTGGACCACCCGCCCCTCCGCGCCGCGCACCGGCACCAGAACGGTGTGCCAGGTTCGCCGTCCGACGGGAAGGTCCAGCGTCTCCTCGTAATCGATCGGACCGCTCGCGGCGACGCAGGCGCTGTAGCGTTCGATCACCGCCTTGGCGGTTTCCGGCGGAACGGCCTCACGGACCAGCCGGCCGCGGATGGTCTCCGGGTCGATCCCCGTCGCCCGCGCGTGGGCGGGGTTCAGCGTGTCGAAGGCGAAGTCCCCATCCGGCAGCACCGTGACGACGAACAACCCCTCCGCCAGATTGTTGAAGAAGCTGGCGTAGCGCAATTCGGCCTGACGCCGGATCTCAATCTCGCGCTGAAGGGCTCCGTTCGCGTCGGCGAGCTGCGTGGCGCTGGGCAGGGCGAGGGCCTTGGGCATCTGCACCCACAAGGCGACGGCGGTCAGCACGGACACCATCGCGGTCAGCGCCTTGACGATGCCTTCCACGGCGTAGTCAGGGTACCACAAGGTCCACAGGCTGAAGAAATGCGTCGTGCCACAGGCCAGAATGAAGGCGGCGAACAGCCAGACGATCCAGGTGAAGGCGACGTCTCGGCGCTTCAGTACGAAGTAAAGCAGCGCCACCGGGATCGAATAATAGGACAAGCCGGTCAGCACATCGGACACGATGTGCAGGGTCAGGATTTCCGGACGCCAGAACAGGCACACGCCGTGAGGCAAGTACGCGCTGGTGTCGAAGAAGGCTTCCACGCCACCGAACATGCCGCCCCTCTTTTTTTCGCTCACCGTCCGCGGCCCAGCCGGGTCCGGAAACGCCGCCGTTTCTCTGATCTCGCCCCGAAACCTTGAAGCACAACGCCTTGCGGCACCATGCCGCGGAGGCTGCATCGGCGAACGCTACTCGAATCAGACGGGCGGGGCAACACGCGGAACGCGATACCAGCCTTTGGTCGGCGCGCTCCGCATGGTTTCGGATGTGCGTTACGCCGCGGTGTGCACCTTGCGGTTTTGTTCGCGGGTCTTCAGGAAGCGCAGTGCCGGAAAATCCTCCTGCGTGCGGTTCAGGTGCCAGGCGTTGCGGGCCAGGAACACCAACGCCCCGTCATGGTCCTCTGCCGCCGCCGAGCGGTTGAGGTCCAGGAACTTCTTGAGCTGGTCCTCGTCGTCCGTCTCGATCCAGCGGGCGGCGTCCACGCCGGCCCCCTCGAAGCGGGCGGCGAGGCCGTATTCCGCCTCGATGCGGGCGGCCAGAACCTCGAACTGCAGCTGGCCGACCACGCCGACCACCCAGTCCGCTCCGGTCAGCGGCTTGAACACCTGCGAGGCACCCTCCTCCGCGAAATGCTCCAGCGCCTTGCGCAGGTGCTTCACGCGCATCGGGTCTTCCAGACGGACGCGCTGGAGCAGTTCCGGCGCGAAGCTCGGCACGCCGGTGAAGCGCAGATCCTCGCCCTCGGTCAGCGTGTCGCCGATGCGCAAGCTGCCGTGGTTGGGGATGCCCATGATGTCGCCGGGCCACGCCTCTTCCGCCAGTTCGCGGTCGCGGGCCAGGAACAGCACGGCGTTGTTCACCGCCATCAGCTTGCCCGACCGGACATGCTTTAGCTTGGCCCCGCGCTTGAACTTTCCCGAGCAGATGCGCACGAAGGCGATGCGGTCGCGGTGGTTGGGGTCCATGTTGGCCTGGACCTTGAACACGAAGCCGCTGAACTTGCCCTCGTCCGGCTGGACCGAGCGCTGCTCCGCCGGCTGTGGGCGCGGCGGCGGGGCGTTCTCGGCCAAGCCCTGGAGAAGCTCGCGCACGCCGAAGTTGTTGATCGCCGAGCCGAAATAGATCGGCGTCAGATGGCCGGCACGATAGGCTTCCAAGTCGAAGGGCGGCATCAGCCCGCGGGCCATCTCCACCTCCTCGCGCAGCTTTGCCACCGCGTGGTCCGGCAGAAGCTCGTCGAGGCGCGGGTCGTCGAGGCCGTTGCACTCGATGCCGTCGTCGATCTCGTCGCCCTTGGTGCGGTCCATCAGGATAAGGCGGTCGCGGATCAGGTCGTAGCAGCCCAGGAAGTCGCGGCCCATGCCGATGGGCCAGCTCGCCGGAGTAACCTCCAACGCCAGCGAGCTTTCGATCTCGGAAATGAGGTCGAAGGGGTCGCGGGCCTCGCGGTCCATCTTGTTGCAGAAGGTCACGATGGGCACGTCGCGCAGACGGCAGACCTCGAACAGCTTCAAGGTCTGGCTCTCGATGCCCTTCGCGCCGTCGATCACCATGACGGCGCTGTCCACCGCGGTCAGCGTCCGGTAGGTGTCCTCCGAGAAGTCCTCGTGGCCCGGCGTGTCCAGCAGGTTGAAGGTGCGCCCCTCGTAATCGAAGGTCATGACGGATGCGGTCACGGAAATGCCGCGCTCGCGCTCCACCTTCATCCAGTCCGACTTGGCGCGGCGCTGCTCGCCGCGGGCCTTCACGGCGCCGGCCATCTGGATGGCGCCGCCGAACAGCAGCAGCTTTTCGGTGAGGGTGGTCTTGCCGGCGTCGGGGTGCGCGATGATCGCGAAGGTTCGACGCCGGGAAACAGCGTCCAGAAGCTCGGACATGCGCGTTCCCGTAACTCAGCGGTGCAGACAACGGCGAAGAGGGCCGGGAGGCGGAACGCCCCACGGCCCTCTTCGTTCGGACCTATAGATAGCAGCGAAGACCGGCCCGTTCCAGCCTTCATCCCTCCCACCCGTCGGATGGAGGGATGAAGGGTTCCGGGATGTCTTACAGGCTCAGCTCGGCGATCTGGACGGCGTTGAGCGCCGCACCCTTCAGGAGCTGGTCGCCGCAGACGAACAGGTCGAGGCCGTGGTCGCCGAAGATCAGGCTGGTGCGGATGCGGCCCACCTCGACGTCGAACTGGCCGGTGGCGTTCAGCGGCATCGGGTAGACGCCGTCCACCGGCACGTCCTTCACCACCACGCCCGGCGCGTCGGCCAGAACGGCGCGGGCGGCGTCCGGGGTCACCGGCGACAGCGTCTCGACCGTGATCGCCTCGGAATGGGCGCGGTAGGTCGGGATGCGCACGGCGGTGCAGCTCACCGGCAGGTCCGGGATCTCCAGGATCTTCCGGGTCTCCCAGGTCACCTTCATCTCCTCCTTCGTGTAGCCGTTCTCCTGGAAGGCGTCGATCTGGGGGATCAGGTTGAAGGGGATCGGGTGGCGGAACACGCTGTTGACGACCGGCTTGCCGTCGAGCTGGTTGCGGGTCTGCTCCTCAAGCTCGGCCATGCCCTCCGCACCGGCGCCGCTGGTCGCCTGATAGGTGGAGACGATGACGCGCTTCAGGCCGAAGGCCTTGTGCAGGGGCCCGAGCGCCACGACGGCGATGGCGGTCGTGCAGTTCGGGTTGGCGATCAGCTTCCCCTTGCCCTGTTCGATGGCGCCCATGGCGTGGGCGTTGATCTCCGGCACGATCAGCGGGACGTTGTCGTCGTAGCGGAAGGCCGAGGAGTTGTCGATCACCAGCGCCCCGCCCGCGGCGATGGCCGGCGCGTGCTCCTTGGCGAAATCGCCGGACACGGCGAGCAGGACGATGTCGTAGCCCTTCACCTTCTCGACGTCGAACGCCACGAGGGTCTTCTCGCCGAACGGGGTCTCGACCGTGCGGCCGGCGCTGCGCTCCGACGCGAACAGGCCGAGTTCCGCGACCGGGAACGAACGGCGGTGAAGAACATCGACCATCTCGCGGCCGACGGCGCCCGTGGCACCGACGATGGCGACGCGGCGGGGAGAAGGGGAAGAGGTGCTCATGGGTGTGGTCCGTCCTTTGGTCTTGCCCGGATCGAGCGTGGACGGCGGCCCCGGATGCACCAAGGCCCCGTCCGTGTCCGGCGGGGCCTTCGTGGTGGGTGAAGCGTCTTACTCGATCAACGCACGCCACCATCCGACGGCCCGCCGGAGCGGGTCGTTTTGGTAGTGGTGGTGGTGATGGCGAGCGAGCGATTCATAACTTGGTAGATAAACGAAAGGCGCGGGGCTTGTAAAGCGCCCGCGCCTTCGCAGCACAATTTTTGTCCGACCCCGGACCGGGCCGCGTCAGGTCTCGGTTTCGGCAGGATGCTCCGGCTTCACGGGATGCACGTCCCAGATCTCCGTCGCGTATTCCATGATGGTGCGGTCGGAGGAGAACCAGCCCATGTTGGCCGTGTTCAGGATGGCCTTGCGCGTCCATTCCTCCTGGTCGCGGTAGAGGTCCATGGCCGCCTGCTGCGCCTGGCAGTAGTCGGAGAAATCCGCCGTCACCAGGAAATGGTCGCCGCCGTCGGTCAGCGCCTGGAGGATCGGGTGGTAGCGGTGGGGATCGTCCGGCGAGAAGACGCCGGTGGAGATCATGTCGAGCGCCCGCTTCAGGCTGGGGTTGGAGGCGATGACCTCGCGCGGGTTGAAGCCGCCGCTGGCCCGCAGGTCGTTCACCTCCTCGGCGGTCAGGCCGAAGATGAAGATGTTGTCGTCGCCCACATGCTCGCGGATCTCGACGTTGGCGCCGTCCAGCGTGCCGATGGTCAGCGCGCCGTTCAGGGCCAGCTTCATGTTGCCGGTGCCCGACGCCTCCATGCCCGCGGTGGAGATCTGCTCCGACAGGTCGGCTGCCGGCATGATGATCTCCGCCGCCGTGACGTTGTAGTTCGGCAGCAGCACGATCTTCAGGTTGTCGTGCACCGACGGGTCATGGTTCACCACCTTCGCCACATCGTTGATGAGCTTGATGATGAGCTTGGCCATGTGATAGCTCGGCGCCGCCTTGCCGGCGAAGATCTTGGTCACCGGCACCCAGGATACCGTCGGGTTGTCGCGCATCTCGTTGTACAGCGCGATCGCCTGAAGGATATTCAGGAGCTGGCGCTTGTACTCGTGCATGCGCTTGACCTGCACGTCGAACAGGCTGTCGACCTGCACGTCCACCCCGGTCTGGCGCGCGATGTAGGCGGCCAGCCGCTTCTTGTTCTTGCGCTTGGCGCGGCGGAACTCCTCGCGGAAGACCAGATCGTCGGCCTTCTCGGCCAGCGCGCTGATCTGGCTGAGGTCCTTGATCCAGCCGTTGCCGATGCGGCTGGTGATCAGTGCGGCCAGCGGCTGGTTCGCCTGATGCAGCCAGCGGCGCGGGGTGATGCCGTTGGTCTTGTTGTTGATGCGCTCCGGGAACTCCGCGTGGAAGTCGGCGAAGACGGTCTGCTTCATCAACTCGGTGTGCAGGGCCGACACGCCGTTGACCTTGTGCGAGCCGAGGAAGGCCAGATTGCCCATGCGCACCCGGCGGTCGCCGCGCTCGTCGATCAGCGACAGGCGGGACAGCCGCCCGTTGTCGCCCGCCGCCCGCGCCTTGGAGCGGTTCAGGAACTTGGCGTTGATCTCGTAGATGATCTGCATGTGGCGCGGCAGCACGCGCTCCATCATGCGCACCGGCCACGCCTCCAGCGCTTCCGGCAGCAGCGTGTGGTTGGTGTAGGAGAAGGTCGCGCGGGTGATGTCCCACGCCTTGTCCCAGACCACGCCGTGCTGATCCACCAGCAGCCGCATCAGTTCGGCGATGCCGATGGCCGGGTGGGTGTCGTTGAGCTGGATCGCCGCCTTGTCGGGCAGGCTGTCGAAATTGGAATGGTGCTGCAGATAGCGGCGCAGAATGTCCTGCAGCGAGGCGGAGGTGAAGAAATACTCCTGCTTCAGCCGCAGCTCCTTGCCGCCCTCCGTCGCGTCGTTCGGGTAGAGGACGCGGCTCAGGTTCTCGGTCAGCACCTTCTGCTCGACCGCCTTCATGTAGGCGCCGTCGTTGAAGTGGCCGAAGTTGAAGTCGCGCGTGGCGCGGGCCGACCACAGGCGCAGCGTGTTGATCGTGTCCCCGCCGTAGCCGACCACCGGCGTGTCGTAGGCCATGGCCAGCACGCGCTCGGCGTCGACCCAGCGGTAGGCGCGCTCGCCCACTGAATCCCGGAACTCCTCGACGCGGCCGTAGAACTGGACGGGATACAGAACCTCCGGACGCGGGAACTCCCACGGGTTGCCGAACTGCAGCCACTGCTCCGGATACTCGACCTGCCAGCCATGCTCGAAGCGCTGCTCGAACAGGCCGAACTCGTAGCGGATGCCGTAGCCGTAGCCGGGCAGCGCTTCCGACGCCATGCTGTCGAGGAAGCAGGCGGCGAGACGGCCGAGGCCGCCGTTGCCGAGCGCGGCGTCCGGTTCAGCCTCCACCACGTCGTCGAGGTTCAGGCCGATGCGGTCGAGCGCCTGACGGCACTGGTCGGTGATGCCGAGGTTGGCGAGGCTGTTGGTCAGCAAGCGACCGATCAGGAATTCCAGCGATAGGTAGTAAACGCGCTTGGCGTCCTGCTGGTAATAGGTCCGCGTCGTGTCCATCCAACGGTCCACGAGGCGGTCACGCACGGCGAGCGCCACGGTGTGGAACCAGTCGCGCCGGGTCGCCGCCCGCGCGTCCTTGCCGACGGAATAAACCAGCCACTCCAGAAACGAGCGCTTCAGCCCGTCGACATCCAGACTGCGGCGTTCGATCTCGCGGGACTTATACCGAGCGTCCATGTCTTGACTTTCTTCTTTCCAGGGCCAACTGGAGCGGCGGTTATTTAGCCGGTCTTCCATCGGCGGCAGTTTCCGGGGTCCATGGTTAAGCAACGTTTAAGTCGCTGCGCCAACCAGTCGAATTGGCCTGCCGAATTGGCTAGGCCGTTCGTCCAGAGCAACAGCCAAGACTTGCCCTTGTGCCACACGCGCTGTGCCAAAATGGGAACCACCCCCGCGGCGCACCGAAGCTCGGTAATCGCTGCGAAGCCCCGCTGGAGGGAGTAAGATGGCGTCCGTGTCAGCCTCTTTGAACCTCCCGATGCTCGACAATACCGTATCTGCGGACTCTCGCCAGGAGCTTCCCGGCGACGCCACCATCCTGCTCCGTCAGGCCCAGCCGGCGGACATCGCCGCGCTGCTGGCCATCGAGGAGCGGTGTTTCGCCACCGACCGCCTGACCCGACGTAGTTTTCAATATTTGCTCACGAAAGCCAAGGCCACAGGCCTTGTGGAAGTCCACAGCGGCGTGGTGGTCGGTTACGCGCTGGTGTCCTTCCATTCCGGCACCTCGCTCGCCCGGCTCTACTCCTTCGCCGTCGATCCCGACCACCGCGGCCAGGGCGTCGCCAAACGGCTGCTCGCCGCGGCGGAGCAGGCGGCCCGCTCGCGGGACTGCATCTACCTGCGGCTGGAGGTACGGCGCGACAACGCCGCGGCGATCGATCTCTACAAGAAGGCCGGCTACCGCGAGTTCGGCGTCTACACCGACTATTACGAAGACCACATGGAGGCGCTGCGGCTGGAAAAGCGCCTCGGCCACAGCGGTCCCAGCGCGCCGCTGGGCGGACCCCTGGTCCCCTACTACCAGCAGACCCTGGACTTCACCTGCGGCCCGTCGGCCCTGATGATGGCGATGAAGGCGCTGAAGCCCACGGAGATCGAGCTGGGGCGGAAGCTGGAAATCCGCCTGTGGCGGGAATCCACCACGGTCTTCATGACCTCCGGCCATGGCGGCTGCGGCCCGTTCGGGCTGGCGCTGGCGGCAGCGCGGCGCGGCTTCGCGGTGGACATCCACATCAAGGACAACGCCACCCCCTTCCTGGACAGCGTGCGCAGCGACGAGAAGAAGGAGGTCATGCGCATCGTGCACGAGGACTTCCTCGACGAGCTGGAGGGCAGCGGCGCCACCGTCCGCCACAACACCCTGACCGCCCAGGACATGGCCGACGCGGTGGCGGGCGGGGCCATCCCCATCGTGCTCATCAGCTCCTACCGGATCTATCACGAAAAATTTCCGCATTGGGTCGTCGTGACCGGTGCCGACGACCGCTTTCTCTATGTTCATGATCCGCTTGTGTACGACCGTCACCACGCTCACATCGACCGGATGAACATGCCGATCCCGAAAGCCGACTTCGAGCGCATGGCCCGCTACGGAAAGGCCCAGTTGAAGGCCGCCCTTCTCCTCCGCCCCCAGCTCTCTGATCGGGCCGCCGATGGGTCCGCCGACTGATGCCCGCGCATCTCCTGGTCGTCGACCGCCGGGCGGACGTGAAATGGGCGAAGGACGGGCTGCCGGTGATCAGCGCCCGCGACTACATCGCCCACCCGGAGCAGGCGCCGCGCGGCGCGCGGGTGCTGAACCTGTCGCGCAGCTACCGCTATCTGGGCACCGGCTATTACGTCTCGCTGCTGGCGGAGGCGCGCGGCGAGCGGGTGATCCCCTCCGTCCGGACCATCCTGGACCTGTCGCAGAAGACCTTCTACCGCGCCCAGTTGGCTGAGGTGGAGGAGGCGCTGCGCAAGGCCATCAAGCGGATGGACCACCCGCCGGAGGCCTCCTTCAACCTGACGCTCTTCTTCGGCCACGCCGACGACGCGCGGTTCCAGGACATCGCCCGAACGATCTTCGACCTGTTCCGCTGCCCCCTGCTGAAGGTCCAGGTGCGGCTGAAGAACGGTTGGACCGTTCACGCCCTGGAGCCCCTCTCGCTGGCCGACCTGCGCCCCGACCAGGAAGCGCTGTTCCAGGCGGCGCTCGACGCTTACACCCGGACGTCCTGGCGGGAGCCGGCGACCAAGGCGCCGCCGCGCTACACGCTGGCCATCCTGCACAATCCGAAGGAGGAGCTTCCTCCCTCCAGCCCGCGCGCGCTCCAGAAATTCGTCAAGGCCGGGGAAAGCCTGGGCATCGCGGTCGAACTGATCGAGAAGAAGGACTACGCCCGCCTCGCCGAGTTCGACGCGCTGTTCATCCGCGAGACGACGAATCTCGACCACCACACCTACCGCTTCGCCAAGAAGGCGGCGACGGAAGGCATGCCGGTGATCGACGATCCGAACTCGATCCTGAAATGCACCAACAAGGTCTATCTGGCCGAGCTGCTGCGCGCCAACCGCATCCCGGCGCCGAAGACAGTGATCTTCGACAAGCGCGGGCTGGCAACGCTGGACCAAGAGATCCCCTACCCCATCGTCCTCAAGATTCCGGACGGCTCCTTTTCCCGCGGCGTCTTCAAGGTGCAGACCCGCGGCGAGCTGGAAGCGACGGCCGAAAGCCTGTTCGAGCAGTCCGACGTGATCCTGGCCCAGGAGTTCATGTACACGGAGTTCGACTGGCGCGTCGGCGTGCTGAACCGGCAGCCGATCTATGTCTGCCAGTATCTGATGGCGAAGAAGCACTGGCAGATCGTCAAGCACGGCGGCAACGGCCGCGCCGAGCAGGGCTCCGCACGCACGCTGGCCATCGAAGAGGCGCCGCGCGAGGTCATCGAGACCGCCGTGAAGGCGGCGGGACTGATCGGCGACGGGCTCTACGGCGTGGACGTGAAGCAGAACGAGCGCGGCGTGTTCGTCATCGAGATCAACGACAACCCCAGCATCGACCTCGGCGTCGAGGACGCCAAGCTGAAGGACGGCTTGTACCGCCTCATCATGGGCGAATTCCTGCGCCGTCTGGAATCGCGGCCGCGCAAGCCCGGCTCTGGACTCTGATTCTTCCCTTCGGGCAGTTCCACCATCCGTTTGGATGACCCCCACATTCCAAACACTTCTCCTCCTAAGATGTTTTCGGCTGTGGCCGCCGGGGAACAAGCCTCTTCCCACCGCGTTATGAAATCAACGTCACCACGAACGGGAGCAACACCGAAGCGCATCAACGCTTTGGAGTTGCCCAGGCTGGAGAGCGGGAGACCGTTGATGACGACGAACTGCTCATTGTGCTGCGCCGGACCGACACCCGGACACTGCTAGGCAGCACCACCGCATTCTAAACCACCGACACAAATCGCAACAACCGGCGCGGCCACAGGACCGGCGCCGGAAGGGACCACGCGTCGAAAAAGGGCGCGTCGAAAAGGGATCGTCTCCCACCGAAGCCTCGGGAGTCGGAATCCCGCGAACTGAACTCTCGGGACGGGGGCGCCGTCACCACGGACCGGCAGCCCCGCCGAATGAAGAGAAGCTGGAGGAAGAGCAACAATGGCGTATTGTTTCGAAGCCGAACTGATCCGTTGCATGCCGAACCTGCAGCGCTATGCCTGCAAGTTGACGCGCGACGTCAGCGCCGCCGAGGATCTCACCCAGGACTGTCTTGCCCGCGCTCTGTCCCGCCAGCATCGTTTCGAGCCCGGCACCAACATGCAGGCTTGGCTGACCACGATGCTGAAGAATCTGCATTTCAACAACCTCCAGCGTGAAAAGCACGTCACCAAGGTCGAACTGTGGGACGGCGCCATGTCGGTCGAGGCCTCGCAGATCGCCCGGCTGGTCTTTCGCGACGTGGACCGCGCCTTCGGTGCCCTCACCCCCAGCCAGCGCAAGGTCGTGAAGCTGGTCGCCATCGAAGGCCGCCCCTATCAGGAGGCTGCGGAGAAGCTGAACGTCTCCATCGGCACCATCCGGTCCCGCCTGTGCCGGGCCCGCGAGCGGCTGAACAACCTGATGGCCGCCTAGGGCGCGGCAGGGAATGCGCCGCGGGGTATGGCAACCGTACAACAGGTTGATTCTTCCATCGCATCGGACAATCCTGCGCCGGAACAACCGATGGGAGCGGCTGTTACATTCCGCGTGTGAAACGAGTATGGCTGCTGCGGAGTGGCCGAACATCCACGGGGACCGATCGGATACGCTTCGCCACCCATTTGGCGGTATCGGCATCACCCCCATAAGAAGAGGTAAGTCACCACTCCCGACGCCGTGCCCGCCGCACTATATTGAACTCTGCGTCGCGGATCGTTTCCGTCTCAGGGGGATGGCCTCCGGAGACGCTCCGGGATCAAAAGATATGAAGCGTGTGACGATGAACCATATCAACGCATATCTTGACGGTGCCTTGGACGATAAGGAGCGTCAGGAGTTCGAGCAGTCCGTAGAGGACGACGCCGACGCAAAGGCCGTGGTGACCTTCCACAGAAGCCATGTGGATGAGCTTCACCGCCTTTACGATCCCGTGCTGGAAGAGCCGGTACCGGCGCGCATGCTCGAACTGCTGAGGCAACGCCGCAAGGACTAGCCCCCCGATTCCCGCGTTCCATCGTCACATGAGGGGCGACCGGACGACCCGGCCGCCCGCTTTTTTTGCCCGCACCCTGGTGTTCCCGCCAGCGTGGCGCGTGCTCCCGCATTTCCACGCGGCTTCCCCCTTCGGATCAACGCTTGCCCCTTTTACAGACCTGCGGCTTTTCCCATAAACAGGAGCCGCGGAAACGGAAGCTGGGCCATGGGCGCCCGGACCGGCGGGAACGAAGAGGATAAAGAGCGTCCATGGCGCGCGGCAGGCCGGCACCGAACATCATTCTGGGTCCCGTCCTTTATTTCCGGGGAGAGCAAGGCGACCGCTGGTGGCTGTCCGCCCTCTTCGTGCTGGACGGCGACGCCGAACCCTACGATCTGCGTGTGGACGGCGTGACCCTGCCGGTTCCGCCCCGCCACCTCGCTCAATGGGGAAACCGGCATGTCTGGCGATTCGATTTCGCGATTCCGCGCGGCGCCCGCGATGCCGAGGCCGCCTATGGCTTCACCGACGGGGCCTCGCCGGGGGACACCTGGGCGGTGACCGTTCCGGGACGCGCCTCGCCGCCGCGGATCGCCTACGTCTCCTGCAACGGGGCGGAGGACGAGGAGAAGATCGCCGGGCTGGACGCGCCGCGCAACGCCCTGTGGGGTGACCTGCGCCGCCGCCACGAGGGCGAACGCTTCCATCTGCTGCTGCAAGGCGGCGACCAGCTCTACGCCGACGCGGTGTGGCGCAAGCCGCCGCTGCTCAGCGCCTGGAAGAAGCGGACCGACGCCGCCCGCCTGGACGAGCCCTTCACCCCCGCCATGGCGCAAGAGGCGGAAGACTTCTACTTCGACCTCTATCTGCGGGTCTGGGGCCAGCCGGAAACCGCGGCGGTCACGGCGCGCATTCCCTCGGTGATGATGTGGGACGACCACGACATCTTCGACGGCTGGGGCTCCCACCCGGACGAGGAGATGATGTCCCCGGCTTGGCGCGGCGTCTACGCGGCGGCCCGTCGCCACTTCTCGCTGTTCCAACTGGCCGCCATGGAGGGCGCCCAGCCGGAATGCGTGTGGGGGGCGCCCATGGACTCGTTCAGCCAGGGATTCCGGCTCGGCGATGTCGGCGTCCTGGCGCTGGACATGCGCAGTGACCGCACCCCCCGCCGCGTTCTGTCGGACCGGGTGTGGGATGCCCTGCCAGAGTGGCTGGAACGCTTCAAGGGCTGCCGTCACCTGATCCTGATGTCCAGCGTGCCGCTGCTCTACCTCGACACCGGCGTGATGGAGCGGGCGGTCGGCCTGTCGCCCGTCCGTGTCGGGATCGAGGACGATCTGCGCGATCAATGGCGCAGCCCCGCCCACGCCGAGGAGTGGTTGCGCCTGATCGGCCTGCTGGCGGAATTCTCGCGGCGCACCGGGTGCCGGGTGACGTCCGTATCGGGCGAAATCCACGCGGGCGCGCGGGCCGTGCTGCGCGGCGGCGGCGTGGAGATCTGGCAGCTCATCGCGTCGGGGGTTGTCCATCCGCCGCCCGCCAAGGCCACCGCCTTCGCCCTGGAATGGCTGGCCGGCCGCAAGGAAACCCTGCCCAACGGCTATGTCTTCGAAATGCCGGCCTTTCCTGAATCGGGCAAGCGCATCATCCGGCAGCGCAACTGGCTGTCGCTGATCTTCGACGGCAAGGGGCAAATCCACGCCCGCTGGTCTGCCGAGGGCCAGCCGAACCGCTACACACAGGTGATCTGAGCCAAAGAAATCTGACCGGCACCAAGCCGGCTCACTCCGACTGCGGCGACCGGCGGCGGTTGCGCAGATTGAGCGCGTTGAGGAAGCTGGTGGCCTGCGCCGGCGTGGCAGGGCCGCCGGCCGCCGGCGCCTTCGCCGAGGTCGCCAGGAAGCCGCCGACGCGGGCGCGCAGCTCGACCGAATCGTGAGCGGCCTGATCGGCGGTCTCCGCCACCTGACGGCGCACGTTGGCGTCGAGCGTGTTGAAGGCGCGCGTGGCGAATTCGAAGGCCGGCTGGGACTTGGTGGCGATCACCTGCCGCAGCGCCTTGGAAACCAGAACCGTGTCCAGCCCGCCGGGGCCGTCCACCCCGTCCAGGACATCGGCCAGGATGCCGATGGCCTGCAGGGTCTGGTTGTCATCGAGCGAGATGGGCTCCAGGCCGTCCATGACACTCACTTCCGATGTGGTTTGCCGAAGCGTGGTTGAACCAGCGGACGCCGCCGGATCTTTTGCCGGTGCGGGAAAGCATAGTCGGAGCGCCCCGCCGAGGCAATGCGCACGGCGTCAGGCCGCGCGCTTGGCACTGCGGTTGACCAGGGCGACCCCGGCGACCGCCAGCGCCATGCCGGACAGGGCCAGCAGCCCCAACCGCTCCCCGAACATCGCCCAGGCGATCACCGCCGTCACCGGCGGGACCAGATAGAACAGGCTCGCCACGCGCGCCGCCGCACCGCGCCGGATCAACAGGAACAGAAGGAAAATCGCTCCCACCGACAGCACGAAGCTGAGCCACAACAGGGCGAAGACGAATTCGCCGGTCCAGTCGATGCGCATCGTCTCGAACAGCGGAGCCAGCACCGCCAGCACCGCCGCGGTTGCGGCGTATTGAATGGCGGCACCGCTGCGCAGGTCCATCGCCGTGCCGTGGCGCTTCTGGTAGAGCGTGCCGAAGGTGATGCCCAGCAGGGCGGCCAGCGCCAGCCCGATGCCCAGCGCGTCGGTCGAGTCGAAGTGCAGCTTCTCGCCCACCACCAGCCCGACTCCGGCCAGCCCCATCAGGAAACCCATCCATTGCCGTCCGCTCACCCGCTCGCCCAGCAGCGGGCCGGAGAGGGCGGCGGTCAGCAACGGTTGGATACCGACGATCAGCGCGGTCACACCCGCCGGCATGCCCTTCGCGATGGCGCAGAACACGCCGGTCAGATAGACGCCGTGCACCAGCAGCCCGGCCAGCGCGATCCGCCCGGCCTCGGCCCAGCTCTTCGGCCAGGGCGCGCCGGTGACCAGGGCGACGAGGCCGAGGATCACGGCGACCAGCCCCAGCCGGACCAGCAGGAAGGTCAGCGGTTCCGCATAGGGAAGGCCGTACTTGGCGCCGATGAACCCGGTGCTCCACAGCAGGACGAAAACGCCCGGCATCAGGCGCACCCAATCGGGCCGCCCGCCCGCGGCGGCGGTGGTCGCTTGCACGGTCATCGTCTCTCGTCGTCTCCTATCCCCGTGCCTGCGCGCTTTCGGCGGCGGGGGCCTCGACCACGGTAGGCGGGTCCGCCAGCGGGGTCGCAACCTCCTGAACAGCCTCGGCCGGCTTCGGCGGCGGATTGCGCCGCGCCTCGGCCACCGACTGGAGATGGGCACGCAGGCTTGCGTCCTTCTTCACCAGCCGATGAAAGTCTCTCACATCCAGGACCAGCAGTTGGCAATAGCCCATCGCACGCACATCGGCGTTGCGCCGCTGGCGGGTCAGCAGAGCCATCTCGCCGAACACCTCCCCGGTGCCGAGCTGGACCGGCTCGTCCAGACCCGGAACCAGCACCTCCACGGCGCCGGACGCGATGAAGAACATGGCGTCGCCGCGTTCGCCGCGCCGGACGATGGTCTCCCCGGGCAGGACCAGCCGCGGCTTCAACAGGGTGGCGATCCCGCGCAGGCGGTCGCCCTCCAGCCCCTCGAACAGCGGCACCCGCCCCACGAGGTCCATCAGATCCAGCCGCAGATCGAGCTTCGGCAAGGCGTCGAGCGCGCGGCGGCGGTCGTCCAGATCGCGTTGCAGGTCGCTCAGGATTTCCTGGCTGATGATCGATTCGGCGAAGAGCGCGCGGTAATCCGCCTCCTCCAGCCGCAGGGCGGCGCGGCTGACGTAGCGGCTCTGCAGGATCAGCGCGTAGTCGGGATACTGGAGCTTCAGCGCCGCCAGGGCCTGCTCGACCATGGCGAGGCGCACCGTCAGGATGCCTTCCAACTCGCAGGCGACGTCGGTGCCCAGCACTTGGCCGACCTTGTCGTTGATGAACTCCAGAAGCTCGCGCTGCACGGTGCGCACGCCCAGAAGAATCTCGAACCGGAAGGCGAGCCGGCGGGCCAGCGGCGCGTGGATGCCCAACCGGCGGTGCAGCAGGCTGGCGACCCGCATCCAGGGCGTGAAGGAGATGAAAGGCTCTTCGAAGGCGCGGTAACCGGCGCGTCCCTGAGCTTTCACGGCATCGAGCAGACGCCCCGTCCGGCGGTTCAGCAGTTCCGCCACCCCGCGCGACAGGATGCCCTCGCGGAAGTGCTCGTAATACAGCTCCTCCTCGCGGTTCACCAGGATGACGAGGCCGATGGTCACGCGGTCCTCGTTGTTCAGCGGCGCCTCGGTCGACCGTTCCCGGACGATGGCGTCAAGCCGGTCGCTGTATTGCGACACGATGGAGCCGACGGCCTGCTCGTCCACCTCGTAGCGGTGTGCCAGCCCCTCCACCCGTTCACGCACGCCGGTCAGCGACAAAGCGAGCGCGCGGTTGCGCATGGCGTGTTCGACCGGCGACAGCTTGTTGAGGCCCAGCAGGTTGATGACGGCGCGCAGCGTCGTGCCATTGATGAACAGCGTGTAGAAGACGAAGCCGGTGACCAGCACGGCGACGAAGCCCTGCACCCGGTCGGGAACGCGCCCGTTCTCCGTCACGGCCAGAGCCAGAGTCAGAGACACCGCGCCGCGCAGGCCGCCCCACAGCATCACCGCCTTGTAGGCATGGCTGACCCGCTGGGCCAGACCGGCGCCGGACAGCAGCGGCAGCAGGCCGAACAGCACCAGGGCGCGGGATACCGTGGCCGCCCCGACGACGACCAGCACCAGCCCGACGTCGCTCCAGCCAATGCCGCCCAGCAGGCGCGGCACCAGCAGCGCCGTCATCAGAAAGATCAGCGAGTTCGCCCAGAAGCCGAGCTGTTTCCAGACATGCTCCAGCGCCCCCCAGGTGGCCGGGGAGATGCGCGTACGCCCGACCGAACCGACGACCAGCGCCGCCGTGACCACCGCCACGACGCCCGACGCACCGACGTAATGCTCCGCCAGCACATAGCTGAGATAGGCGAGCGCCACGGTCAGCGTGATCTCGGCCATTGGCTGGTCGCGCACCGGCTCGACGATCATGCAGACCACGCGCCCACAGACATAGCCGGTCGCCACGCCACCGGCGAAGTCGTGCAGGAACTCCATCGCCGCTTCGGTCGCCCCGCCATGAGCGTTGCGGGTCAGCATGCCGAGCAGCAGCGTGAACAGGGCGATGGCCGCGGCGTCGTTCAGCAGGCTTTCGCCCTCGACCAGCATGGTCAGGCGGCGCGGCGCGCCGAGGTCGCGGAAAATGCTGACGACCGCCGCCGGATCGGTGGTGGCGACGATCGCCCCCAGCAGCAGGCAGGCCACCAGCCCCATCGAGGTGAAGAGGTTCAGCGCGTAGCCGACGGCGAAAGTGCAGACGAACACCGCCACCACGGCCATCAGCAGGATCGGCCACACGTCGTCGAACAGCCGCCGCACATCCACCGCCAGCGCCGTTTCGAACAGCAGCACCGGCAGGAAAACGTAGATCAGCACCTCGGACGAGATGTCCATCTCGGCCAGGGAATTCAGAAAGTCATGGAAGGGGCCGGTGCCGCCCTGCCCGGCGAAGGTCTGGATCGCCAGCCCCAGCGCCACGCCCACGGCGGCCAGCAGCACCGTGTAGGGCACCCGAAGCCGGGCCGCCAGTGGCGGAAGCAGGCTGACCAGCGCCAGAAGGCCGGATACCGCGAGGACATAGATGACGATGACGTGCATGGGGCTGCCTTGCCCTTTGGGGGGTCGCGGCGCACGGTATCGCCCGATTGGGGCGGGAGCAAGGTCAGGATAAGGGACAAAGCTGTTCCGTACGTGTGACCGGACGTACAGTCCGGCCACACCTGTACTGAAGGAAACGTACGGGCCTACGCCACCGCCAGGGTCACCGTCATGCGGAAGCCGCCGGTGGAGCGGTTCTCGGCGCGGACCTTGCCGCCGAAGGCCTCGATGTTCCGCCGCACGATCCACAGACCGATGCCGAAATGGGTCGCCTCGGCCTGATTCTGGGCCGCCGCATCCTCCGGCATGCCCCGTCCCGGCTCGCGCTGGGAGAAGTAGCGTTCGAAGATGCGCGGCAGGTTCGCCGGATCGACGCCCGGCCCCTCGTCCTCGACCACCAACTCCGCCCAGGCGCCGTTGCGCGACAGGCGCACGCTGACGGTGCCGTCCGGCGGGGAGAAGCTGACGGCGTTCTCCACCAGATTCTCGATGACGGTTTCCAGGATGTCCTCGCTGGCCCGCACCACCACCCCGGATTCGATGCGCGAGCGCATGTGGAGCTGCCGTTCGGCGAGCAGGCTGGTGTAGCCGCCGGCCATGCGCTCGACCAGATCGGACAGGTCGACCCGGCGGCGCGGCGGGACCAGCAGATCGGCGGCGGCCTCGTCCATGCGCCGCCCGAAGGAGACCAGACCGTCGAGCTTGTCCACCGACTTCTCGATCATGGTCAGGGCGCGCTGGCTGCGGTTGTCCTCGGCGGGAAGGGAACGGCGCAGCGGCTCCACCGACTGGCGGATGACCGCGATGGGCGTCTTGTAGGCGTGGGCGTTGTCCTCCGCCGCGCGGCGCAGCGACCGCGCGCTCTCGCGCAGGGTATCGACCAGCCGATCGAAGTCCTCGGCCACCCCGGACAGCTCCGGCACGGTGTTGCGGTTGGTGAAGGACCCCTGCCCGCTGTCGCCGATGCCGCCCGACACGATGTCGCGGGCCAGATCGCCGAACCGGTGCAGGTTGCGCCACACCCCCAGCAGGACGGCCATCACCAGCGCCGCCATGACGATGTAGATCATCGCCGCGGCCTGGACGACCGGCGTGCTCCAGTAGGGGCGTCCGAGGGAGGATTCCAGATAGCCGCCGGCGGTGTGGCTGGTCACCAAAGCCCAGCAGCCGAAGGCGGTGTTGATCGGCGTGACCGAGGTCAGGATCTCATAACCGCCGGAGGAGCGCGGCAGGCGCAAGGCCAGCGGCTCGTTCCCGGCGCAGGAGGCGCCCAGCCGGTCCAGCACGCCCTGTTCGAGGAGCTGGTGCCGCTCGGCGTCCAGATCGTCGGTGGGCACCGACGGGGCGGCGGCGACGTAATAGAAGCCGTCGCTGCCCATCAGGTTGTTGCCGGCCAGGGCGCGCGGCCGGACCAGCAGCTTCAACCGCGTGTTCCCATCCGCGAAGCGGCGCAGGATGGGACCGAGCTGCGGCAGGGCCGCGCGGTTGGCGCGGGACAGGTCCGGCTCCAGTGCGCGGGCGATCAGCTCGCCCTGCCGCTGCGCGCTTTGCAGCAGCAGGGTCTGCGTCGTGGTGTCGGCGCGCTGGAACTGATCATAGATCAGCACCGGGACCGCCAGGAAGACGATGGTCAGCAGCGCCAGCCGGCTGGCCAGCGAGTGCCACAGCCACCGCAACCGGCCGCCGGGGAAACCCGCCATGGAGAAGCCTCCCTTGGTGAGTTCCGCCCCGTCCCGCACCTCGTCAGGCCCGCGGGCCTCAATCGGCAGCAGCGCCATCGGCCATCACATCCGCGTCGTCGTCGCGCGTGCGGCCCGTGCCACCGGTGCCGTTGCCCCAGCGGTAGCCGAAGCCCGGATAGTTCTCGATGCAATCGAACTCGGAGTCCACCACGCGGAACTTCTGGCGGATGCGCTTGATGAAGGCACGGACGTTGGCGCGGTAGCCCGACGGGCCGTAGCCGGCCAGGAAGCCCTTGCCGTGCACGAGGTCGTAGATCTCGCGGTAGGACACGTCCTCTTCAGGACGGGTCGCCATCAGCTTGACGATGTTGAACTCGGTCAGCGTCAGGTCGATGCGCTTGCCGTTCCACAGGGCGCGGCTGTTGTCCAGGCGCAGGTCGAGATTGCCCAGCGCGTAGACGGACTCCTTCGGCCCCTCAGCCTCCTCGGGCGTGCCCTTGGAGCCGTCCACGATGAGGCGCATGCGCTTCAGCAGGATCGACAGGCTGCGCGACTTCTCAACGAAGTCGAGCGCGCCGCCGGCCAGGGCGGCCTCTTCGTAAATCTGGTCCGACAGCACGGTGAGGAAGATCACTGGCAGGTCGATCCCACGGGAGCGCATCTGACGGAGGACGTCGATGCCGTCCATCTTCGGCATGCGCCAGTCCAGCAGGACGATGTCCACCGAACCGCCCTCGGCGAAGAAGTCGAGCGCGGGTTCGCCACGGTCGAAGGTGATGACCTCATACCCCTCGTCGGCGAGGTTGAGGCTGAGGGATTCGCGGAACAGGTCGTCGTCGTCGACCAGCGCCACGCGGGCGACGGCGGACTCAGTCATTGCGGACATCCCAGCCTTGGGCAAGGAGTTGAGCGAAGCATCGTTTATCGACATCTGGGACATTTTCGCTGCTCTTCATATCGTAGGAAAGGGCACGGAAGTCCTGGGAGGACGTCATGTCCATGAAGAAGAAGACTTTGAGCGAGCAATCGCCCTTAGCGTAATGCCACACCTTTGCAGGTGGCGCCTCTTCCGTTGCGGCAGGGGTGCCCAGGAGACGCCGGGTCTGGACTTGGTCCAGGCCGACGAGCGTTTCGGGGGACAGGGTGGCGGGTGGGCTGGCGCCGCCGAACGGTACGGGGGGCAGCCCCGCCACCTCTGTCCCAGCCATGGCGATGACCGCGGCGGCGGGGCCGGTCCCCGGACCGTTCACCGCCGGCGTGGCCGCCTGATCCTTCCCCGCGGTCTTGACGCGCGGCGGAGCAGGTTTCGTCTTCGGCACCGGAACGGCCATGGCGGTCGGTCCGGCGGTCTGCGTTTCAGGAGGAACCGTGGTGCCGGGGCACCCGGCCAGCAGAAGAACCGCCAGCACAAGGCCCGCCTTCCGCCGCCGGCACCCCACTCCGGCATTGGTTCCAGCCACTTCGCATATGGTACCCGTCATCGTCATCGTCGGGCCTTTCAAGCATCGTGGTTGAATTCGCGGGCGGTGTTGCTGGCCCCATGCCTGCACTTGCCGCCTCCGTGAGATCAAGGTCAGTCCAGTCTGGTTAATGTGGCGTTAAACCCCTGTTTGATACCCCCTTTTTGCGCACATTTGCGGCCAATTTTTGTTCCTACTCCTATCGATAGGTCGGATTTCGAACTAATTTGCCTATTTAGAGGTTAGGTGGGAGGGTGCCGATCGCCTCAAATACCCATACTTCCCTTTGGCTTATCCTCTGACGGGAAAAGCGCGGGGAGCTCTTGCGCACGGCGCGTGGCACCATACGCCCATGGGCGCGAAAACCGGCGGCTGGGAAGGGAAAAGGAAAGGGCGAAAAAGAGCCCCAAAAACAATCGGCGGCGGAGCCACCCGGGTATGGCTCCACCGCCGGTCAGCCGGACGGGCAACAGTATCCGTAAGATGAGAGCGCCATGTCGGCGTCTCACACGATGTTGCCGCTTGAACTCCAGCCTTCTATCCGGCCGGCGTTACCGCCGGTCGGCACTGTGCGTACAATGCTTTTCGAGCATCAACCTTCACATCCGCGATCCTGCGCCTGTCCGACGTCCCCGTCAAGACCGCTTTGACTGCGAAATGGGCTGTATTACCCAGATGGCGATACTTCCGAAGGCAATTGCCCGACGCGTACGAAGGAGGTGCCCCGAGCTCCGGCGCACCGATGCTCCTACGCGAGCAGATTGACCGAACCGGACAGGGCGGGCATTCCCAGATCCCCACCGCCGAGAGCCGTGAGGTTGTCCGCCGAAGGCATGACCGCGGACTCCCCGCCGGCACCCTCCGGTTCGCCGGAACCGCCGTCCGTGCCGTTCGGGTCGGTCATGGCCTCGACGAAATCCTTAAGGGTCGTGCTGGACCCGAACGCCGCCTGACGCAGTTCGTTGACGTTGTCCTGAGACTCCTCGACAATTTTGTCGTAATCCTTGAAGGACTCCCGTCGCGCCTTTCGCCGCTCTTCAGCCTGATCCAGCTCGTTGGCGGCCTTCGCTTCGGCGATGATCGATTTCGCCGTCGCGAGGACGGCCTCGACCCGGCGCCCGAACTCGTCGGCCTCGCGGTAGCGCGACATCTTCAGGTCGTTGTCGGCCATCATCCGCTGGATGTAATTGCGGATCCTGTCACCCTGGGGAGCGTTGGGGGCGGCGTTCAAGCTGGGCGCCGCCTCTGCCATCAACCTCTCGAGGTCGGTTCCCTGTCCGTCCGCCGCCTTTTCCTCGGCCTCCTTGTCGGTCTTCCCCTCAGCCCGGTCCTTTTCTTTTTCCTGCTCCGTCTTTCCGGCGGCGGTCTTTTCGTCCGACGACGCCTCGCCATCCGCGGGCACGCCTTGGGCTGTGGCCTGCCCGGCCAGACCGGCCGCCGCCGCCGCCGCCGCGGCCTCGGCGGCACGCGCCTCGCCGTCTTCCGCCGCCTCTTCGCCGGCAGCCATGTCCGCGGCCGTGGTGGTGCCCTCCGCGGCGGCGCCGTCCGCCGGCAGCGGCGGGGGTGACGCAACCGTGGACGGATCCGGCGGCGCCCCTTCGGTCAAGGCGCCATCCGCGGACGCGCCGTCGCCGCGGATGGTCACCGTCACATCGACGGCGATTTCCGTCTGAACCATGGTGATGGAGGTGCGGGTGGTCGTCCGCTCGATGGTGATGCCACCGATGGACGGCGCCCCCGCCCCGCCGGGAAGTCCCATCTCCGCAGCGGCGGCCACACCGGCGCCATACTCCTTCGCCGCCCGTCCGGCCTGCTTGGCGAGGATCGCAGCCTCCCGCGCCAGCTGCACCAGCTTTTCCCGGTCGCCCCGGCTGTGGCGCATCATCATCTTCAGTTCTTCGATCTTGCGCTCGACCTCTTCCAGCCGTTGCGCGGCGACGGCCTTCGGCCCGCCGACGCGCTTGGCTTCCTCCAGCGCGTTGACCACGGCGGTGAAGTTCTTCTGCTGCTCCGGAGTCATGGTGAAGGGCAGCTTCGCCTGGTCGGCCTTCTCGGTCAGGACCTGCTTGGCGTCCTTGCCCTCCATGGCCTCCAATGCCCGCTCCCAGTCCTTCTTGGCTTTCTGGAGCTGGAAAAGACTGTTCTGGCCGTTGCTCAGAGCGGAAAAAATGCCGTTCACGGCCGCCTCCTCCGGTTCATTGGAACCTTCGCGAATTCGCGGAGAAGTTTAGCACACTTTCGCAGGCCGTCCAATTTCGACAGCGCCAATGGAATCGGCGCCAACAACCCCGCGTTGCCGCGCAGGAACGCTATACACACCCCGGAACTCCGATGCCCATGAGTGTGTTTGATTCCCGACATCGGACGCCGCAGAGCGCGGCGAATTGCCGCAGGCTGCGGACCGGGACACACCCGCAGCCGACCCTGAGGAGGAAAACAGATGGCAGACCGCGATACGTTGGGCACCGGCGAACCGAACCGCAAGACGCCGGACCCGATGGCCAACAGTGGGGCGAACACGGGAGTGGGGAACGACCGTTCGCAAAACCGGGGTTCCTCCGACAACATCAACCGCTTGGCCGGCGAGGCCGCCGACGCCGGCCGCGACACCCTCGGCGCCGCCCAGGGCCGCATCCGCTCGCTTCTTGAGATGCAGACGGACCGCGCCGCCGACCAGCTGGGCAGCGTCGCCAACGCGTTGCACAAGGCCGCGGAGCAGTTGAACGACGAGAACAACGGCACCGCCGCCCATTACGCCGGACAGGCCGCCGACCGCGTGGAGCGGGTGGCCGACATGCTGCGCAACTCCACCATGGACGACATGGTCGGTCAGGTGGAGCGCTTTGCGCGGCGTCAGCCGGAAGTCTTCGTCGGCGCCGCCTTCGCCGTGGGCTTCCTGTTCGCCCGCTTCGTCAAAAGCTCAGGAGAACGGCGATTTCGCAGCACCTCGCCGTCGCATTTGACCGGCGGCTATGGCCGGCATGACCGCGCGCGCCACACCCGGGACCAAGACCATCATGACTATCGCGACTTCGGTTTGCGGGGTGCGGACCGCGCCGGGCAGGAGGCTTTGCGCACCGACCATGATCTGGCGGGGCGCCCTCGCAGCATGACTTCGACGACCGCCATGACCGCCGCGGGAGGCGGCGTCGCCCGCAATCAGGACAGCCCCCGGCCGCTGAACGCCGCGACCGCGGCGACCAGTGCGGCGCGCACCCGTGATGCGGCCGAACTGGTGGCCGGCACGCCGCCCAGCGCCACGCCCAGCACCACGCCTGCCGCCGCCGCCGCGCCCGGCAACGCGTCCAGCACCGCGTCCAGCAACCCGCCGGGCGCCGCGTCCGACACCAAGCCGGCGTCCGGCACTCCGATCCAGGGGATCAAACCATGAGCGCTGCGGAGGACCGTTCCTACGATCCGCGGCAAGACCGACCCATCGCCGGCCTGTTTGCCGATCTGGCGCGGGAGACCACCAACCTCGCCCGCACGGAAATAGAGCTGGCCAAGGCCGAACTGACCGAAAAGGCCGGTCAGGCGGCGGGCGGCGCGGCCTATGTGGTCGCCGGCGGCCTGATCGCTTTTGCCGGCGTTCTGGTCCTACTGGCCGCGGCGGTGCTCGCGCTGTCGAAGGTGGTCGAGCCGTGGCTGGCCGCAGTCATCGTCGGAACCGTCGTGCTCGTCATCGGCGGCGTGCTGGCGATGATCGGGAAGAAGCGGCTCAGCCCGGAGAATCTCCAGCCGCAGCGCACCATCGAGACGCTGCGGGACGACAAGCGCTGGGCACGCTCCCAGCTTGCGCGATGAGCGATGGTCCGATGAACGGCGATGAGAAGGGGCGCGGAACGCCCCGCGATTACGACGCGATGCAACGGGAGATCCGCGAACGCCAAGCCCGGATCGGCGATACGATCCAGGTCCTGAAGCGCAAGACCGCGCGGCTCGCTCCCCGTCACCTGATGGAGCAGACCATGAACCGGATGCACACCACCCCCGGCGGCTACGGCGAACGCGCCCAGGACCGCTATTATGAACCGATCCGCAACCAGACCCACCAGCGGTCCCATTCGGTCGGCGAGACCATGCGCAGCAACCCGATCCCGCTCGCCATGATCGGCATCGGCCTGGGTTGGCTGGCCCTCACCGCCTCGGGTTACGACCGGCGCATCGCGCGCAGCGGGACGATGCACAATGTCCGCGACCGCGCCGGCAGCGCCGCGCAATACGCTCGCGACACCTTCTACAGCGCCGGCCACAGCGTGCGTGAGGCCGCCAGCCACGCCTACGAGCGGGCCAGCGACGCCGCGAGCCATGTCTACGACAAGGCGAGCGACGCCGTGGACGAGGCCGGCGACCGTGTCCGCGGGCTGACCGACCACGCCCGCGACCGGGCGCATGACATGCGCCGGGACGTGAGCAGCCGGGTGGACAGCCATATCGGCAATCCCGGTGGCAACCATGGCGGCGCCAGCCACTTCCGGGCGTCGGACCGCCTGCACAGTGCCACCGGGCGCTTCTGGGAGATGGTGGATGACCACCCGATGGTCGCGGGCATAATGGGCGTCGCGCTCGGCGCCGCGCTGGGCGCCAGCATCCCCTCCTCCCGCTATGAGGACCGCTGGGTCGGCGAGTACGCCGACGAGGCCACGAACCGCGCCAAGGAGATGGCCCTCGACGCCATGGACCGCGGCACCCGCGCCGCCCGCGCGGCGGTTGAAGCCGCCAAGGAAGAGGTCGGCGACGCGGTGAGCGCGGCCAGCGACGCGGCTCGGGAAGAGGCGCGCAAGCCGGGCTGATCCGGCTTCCCCCTCGGCTCCCTTCGGGTTCCACGCTGACTGCACCGGCCCCGCGGCCTCGACCGCGGGGCCGGTTTCTCGTTGTCCGACCACCCCGCATGGTCTCCCATGGGTGGAGACCGCCCGCGACAGTTCGCCGCAGCGTGCGCCGGGCGCAGGCCTGCCATCCTTATACCCGAGTGTTTTTCCCGGTTATCCCGCTCCGGTTCCGCTTGACAAAGGTCCTATGATGGCCACTTAATCAGGACCAAATTAGTCCTGTATCGGGGTGGTCATGATCCGGCTGAGCAAGCTGACCGACTACGCCATCGTCGTGATGAGCGAAATGGCGCGCCATGTGGGCACGGTTCACACCGTCTCCCATCTGGCGGAGCGCACGGGCGTGCCCTCCCCCACGGTCGCCAAGCTCATGAAGACGCTGACCCCGGCGGGCCTCACGACCTCGCACCGCGGCGCCGCGGGTGGTTATGCGCTCAGCCGCGCCGCCGATGCAATCTCTATCGCCGAGATCATCACGGCGCTCGACGGCCCGATCGCGCTCACCGCCTGCGTGGAGGGCGGTGACAGCCAGTGCGGCGTGCAGCGCCTGTGCCCGATGCGCGGCGGCTGGGAGAAGGTCAACAGCGCCATCCGCGGCGCGCTCGAACAGGTGACGCTGGCCGACATGATGGGACCGCCCGCCTGGGCGGAGGGTCCACCCGGCCCGCTCAATGGAATGGAAGCCGGTTCGACCCCGGCACGGCGCGCCGCCGTCTGACGTTTCGGCGCCTTCATCGGACAACGCTTTCAGGGAACGAGAGACAAGCATGGCCGCCACGACCGAAACCGTCGAACAGGTCCGCGCCGTCACGGAGCAGAAGTACAAGTACGGCTTCACGACGGACATCGAATCGGATGTCGCGCCCAAGGGCCTGAACGAGGACACCGTCCGCTTCATCTCCGCCAAGAAGGAGGAGCCGGAATGGCTTCTCGAATGGCGCCTGAAGGCGTTCCGTGTCTGGCAGGAGATGGAGGAGCCGCGCCACTGGGCGAAGCTGTCCTATCCGCCGATCGACTATCAGGACGCGCACTACTACGCCGCGCCCAAGATGAAGGACCGTCCGAAGTCGCTGGACGAGGTCGATCCCGAACTGCTGAAGACCTACGAGAAGCTGGGCATCCCGCTGCGCGAGCAGGAGATCCTGGCCGGCGTCGAGGGGGCCGAGGGCAAGAGCCCGGCCATCGCCGTCGACGCCGTGTTCGACAGCGTGTCGGTCGCGACCACCTTCAAGGCCAAGCTGGAGGAGATGGGCATCATCTTCTGCTCCATCTCCGAGGCCGTGCACAAGTGTCCGGAGCTGGTCCAGAAGTATCTCGGCTCGGTCGTGCCCTACACCGATAATTTCTACGCGACGCTGAACTGCGCGGTCTTCACGGACGGCAGCTTCGTCTACATCCCGAAGGGCGTCCGCTGCCCGATGGAACTGTCGACCTACTTCCGCATCAACCAGGCCAACACCGGCCAGTTCGAGCGGACGCTGATCATCGCCGACGAGGGCAGCTACGTCAGCTATCTGGAAGGCTGCACGGCGCCCCAGCGCGACGAGAACCAGCTGCACGCCGCGGTGGTCGAGCTGGTGGCGCTGGACGACGCGCAGATCAAATACTCGACGGTCCAGAACTGGTATCCGGGCAACGCCGAGGGCGTCGGCGGCATCTACAACTTCGTGACGAAGCGCGGCGCCTGCCGCGGCCGCAACTCCAAGATCTCCTGGACGCAGGTCGAGACCGGTTCGGCCATCACCTGGAAGTACCCGAGCTGCATCCTGCAGGGCGACAATTCGGTGGGCGAGTTCTATTCGGTCGCCATCACCAACAACTTCCAGCAGGCCGACACCGGCACCAAGATGATCCACATCGGCAAGAACACCCGTTCGACCATTGTGTCGAAGGGCATCTCCGCCGGACGTGCGCAGCAGACCTACCGCGGGCTGGTGAAGATCCTGCCGAAGGCCGAAGGGGCGCGCAACCACACCCAGTGCGACAGCCTGCTGATCGGCGATCAGTGCGGTGCCCACACGGTGCCCTACATCGAAAACCGCAACCGCACCGCCAGCGTCGAGCACGAGGCGACGACCGCCAAGATCAGCGAGGACCAGCTCTTCTACTGCCGCCAGCGCGGCCTGTCGGAGGAGGACGCCGTGTCGCTGATCGTCAACGGCTTCTGCAAGGAAGTGCTGAAGGAGCTGCCCATGGAGTTCGCCGTGGAAGCCCAGAAGCTCGTCGGCATCAGCCTCGAAGGCAGCGTCGGCTGACCGCCCACCGTATCGCGAAGGAAGAAGAAACGATGATCGAGATCAAGAACCTGCACGCCACGGTGGACGGCAAGGAAATCCTCAAGGGCATCGACCTGACGATCAACCCGGGCGAGGTGCACGCCATCATGGGGCCGAACGGCTCGGGCAAGAGCACGCTCAGCTACGTGCTGGCCGGCCGCGACGGCTATGAGATCACCGAGGGCTCGGTGAGCTTCTTCGGCAAGGACCTGCTGGAGATGGAGCCGGAAGAGCGCGCCGCCGCCGGCCTGTTCCTGGCCTTCCAGTACCCGGTCGAAATCCCCGGCGTCGCCAACACCACCTTCCTGAAGTCCGCCCTGAACGCCATCCGCAAGCAGCGCGGCGAGCCGGAGCTGGACGCCATGCAGTTCCTGAAGCTGGTGCGCGAGAAGACCAAGGCGCTGAACATGACCGACGAGATGCTGAAGCGCGCGGTCAACGTCGGCTTCTCCGGCGGCGAGAAGAAGCGCAACGAGACGCTTCAGATGGCCGTCCTCCAGCCGAAGTTCGCCATCCTCGACGAGACGGACAGCGGCCTGGACATCGACGCGCTGAAGATCGTGGCCGAGGGCGTGAACGCGCTCCGCTCGCCGGAGCGGTCGATGCTGGTCATCACCCACTACCAGCGCCTGCTCGACTACATCGTGCCGGACCATGTCCATGTGCTGGCCTTCGGCAAGATCCAGCGCTCCGGCGGCAAGGAGCTGGCGCTGGAGCTGGAAAAGAACGGCTACGCCGAGTTCGGCGTGAACGAGGCGGCCTGACCATGGCGACGACGACCCTCACCAAGGCACCGCGGGGCTACGAGCCGGCGGCGGCCAGGCCCTTCCTGGAGCAGCTCGACCGCGTCAAGGGCGGGCTGCCCGGCGGCGGCTTGTCCTGGCTGGACGGTCTGCGCGAACAGGGCCGCGCCCGCTTCGCGGAACTTGGTCTGCCGACCGTCAAGAACGAGTCCTGGCGCTACACCAACCTGCGCGCGCTCGACAAGCTGGCCTTCCAGCCGGCGGCCGTGACCGGCGAGGCCGTCCGCTTCGACGTGCTGCCGACCGTGCGCGCGGACGGCGCGACCGGCCCGCGGCTGGTCTTCGTCGATGGGCGCTTCCGGGCGGAGTTGTCCTCCACCGCCGGGCTGCCGGCGGGGGTCGAGCTGCTGAACCTCGCCGACGCCCTGACTCGCAAGCCCGATCTGGTGGCCGAGCATCTGGGCCGCATCGCCGCCCCCGACGATCAGACCCTGGTCGCGCTGAACACCGCCTTCCTGGCGGACGGGCCGGTGCTTCATGTGCCGCGCGGCGTCACGGTTGAGGAAACCATCGAGCTGGTCTTCGTCTCCGTCGGCTCCGAGGCGCAGCCCACCGCCTTCCACCCGCGCGGCCTGATCGTTGCGGAAGCGGACTCCCGCGCCGTGATCGTCGAGCATCACGTCGGCCTGGGTTCCTGCACCACCCTGTCGAACGGCGTGACCGAGGTTTTCGTCGGCGAGGGCGCGTCGGTCCACCATTACAAGGTCCAGCGCGAGCACACGGAGGCCTTCCACCTGTCGCACACCGCGGCGAAGGTGGCGGGCAAGGGCGTTTACGACAACTTCATCCTGACCATCGGCGCCAAGCTGTCGCGCAACGAGGTGAACAGCGTGCTGGACGGCGAGGAAGGCGACACGCATGTCAGCGGCGCCTACATGGTGCGCGGCGGCCAGCATGTCGACACCACCACCTTCATCGACCACGCCAAGCCCTGCTGCACCAGCCGCGAGGTCTACAAGGGCGTGATCGACGATCAGGCCCGCGCCGTCTTCCAGGGCAAGATCATCGTGCGTCCCAACGCGCAGAAGACCGACGGTTACCAGCAGAACCGCGCGCTCCTGCTCTCCGACACCGCGGAGATCGACGCGAAGCCGGAGCTGGAGATCTACGCCGACGACGTGAAGTGCAGCCACGGCGCCACGGTGGGTGAGTTGGACGATGACCAGCTCTTCTACCTGCGCGCCCGCGGCATCGACAAGGATACGGCGCGCGGACTGCTGATCGGCGCCTTCCTGTCCGAGGCGCTGGAGGAGATCGCCGAGGAAAGCGTCCGCGACGCCTTCCAGAGCTACGTCGCCAACTGGCAGAACGCGCGCTGAGGAGGGACCCGGAGATGGACACCCAGATCACCCTCCCCACCTTCGACCCCACCTTCGATGTGGAGCGCGTGCGCGCCGACTTCCCCATCCTGTCGCGCACCGTGCACGAGCGGAAGGGCAAGCCCGGCAAGCCGCTCGTCTATCTGGACAGCGCCGCCTCCGCGCAGAAGCCGCGGCAGGTCATCGACGCCATGACCCGCTTCCTGGAGGAGGATTATTCCAACATCCACCGGGGCGTCCATTTCCTGTCGCAGACCGCGACCGACCAGTTCGAGGAGGCCCGCCGCAAGGTCGCCCGCTTCCTGAACGCCCCGTCGGAACGCAACATCGTCTTCACCCGCAGCGCGACCGAGGCCGTCAACCTCGTCGCCCACAGCTATGGCCGGACCTTCCTGTCGGAAGGCGACGAGATCATCGTCTCGGTCATGGAGCACCACGCCAACATCGTGCCGTGGCAGCTTCTCCAGATGGACAAGGGCGTCCGCATCCGCGTCGTCCCGGTGGACGAGCACGGCGTGCTGGACCTGAACGCCTTTGAGGACCTGCTGTCCGACCGTACGAAGCTGGTGGCGATGACCCACTGCTCCAACGTGCTGGGCACGGTGACGCCGGCCAAGATCATCGCCCGCATGGCGCACGAGCGCGGCGTGCCGGTGCTGTTCGACGGCAGCCAAGCCGCCGTGCACGGCGTGGTGGACGTGCAGGACATCGACGCCGACTTCTACATCATGACCGGCCACAAGCTCTACGGCCCGACCGGGACCGGCGTGCTGTACGGCAAGTATGAGCTGCTGAAGAAGATGCCCCCCTACCAGGGCGGCGGCGACATGATCGAGAGCGTCAGCTTCGAAGGCACCACTTTCAAGGCTCCGCCGGCCCGCTTCGAGGCCGGCACCCCGGCGATCACCGAGGTGATCGGGCTGGGCGTGGCACTGGACTATATGGAGTCCCTGGGCCGCGAAGCCATCGCTGCGCACGAGCACGACCTGCTCCAGTACGCCACGCAGCAGCTCTCCCAGATCGACGGCCTGCGCGTCTACGGCACCGCGCCGGGCAAGGGTCCGATCATCTCCTTCACGCTGGAGGGCGTGCACCCGCACGATCTCGGCACCATCGTGGACCAGTACGGCGTCGCCGTGCGCGTCGGCCGCCACTGCGCGGAGCCGCTGATGGAGCGTTTCGGGGTCGGTGCCACGGCGCGGGCCAGCTTCGCCCTTTACAACACGCGGGCGGAAGCCGACGCTCTGGTTGAATCGGTGATCGCGGTGAAGGAGTTCTTCGGAGCATGATGGACGAACTGCGCGAGCTGTACCAGGAAGTGATCCTGGACCACGGCAAGAACCCCCGGAACTTCCGGCATCCTGACGATGCCAACCGGGAGGCCAAGGGCGAGAACCCCATGTGCGGCGACCGCTTCATGGTCTACCTGAAGCTGAAGGACGGGGTGGTCGAGGATGTGGCCTTCCAGGGCCGCGGCTGCGCCATCTCCACCGCCAGCGCGTCCATGATGACCGAGGTGGTCAAGGGCAAGACCGAGGCGGAGGCCAAGGCCCTGTTCGAAACCTTCCACGACCTCTGCACCAAGGACGACCACGACCACGGCGACCACGGCCCGGTGGACGAGGACGCCATGGAACGGCTGATGGTGCTGTCCGGCGTCCGTCAGTTCCCGGTGCGCGTGAAATGCGCCACCCTCGCCTGGCACGCGATGAACGCGGCCATCGAAGGCGAGGACAAGGCGAGCAGCGAGTAAGTTGCAGGAAACGGTGAAACGCGATGCCCGATGACGCGATCTCCCCCACTGACGCGATCTCCAAGGAAGCCGACGCCGCGGAGGCCAAGCCGATGAACCAGACCGAAGCGGACATGGCTGCGGCCAAGGCCGCCTACGACCCGCGCGCCGCGCTGAGCGAGGCGGTGATCTCGGCGCTGAAGAGCTGCTACGACCCGGAAATCCCCGTGGACATCTGGGAACTGGGCCTGATCTACCGCGTCGACATCGGCCCGAACAACGAGGTCGAGATCGACATGACCCTGACCAGCCCCATGTGCCCGGTGGCCGGCGAACTGCCGATGCAGGTGCAGCAGGCGGTTGCGTCCGTCGAGGACGTCACCACATGCAAGGTGGAGCTGGTTTGGGAACCGCCCTGGCACCAGGGCATGATGTCCGAGGTCGCTCGGGTCCAACTGGACATGTTTTAAGGAGGCGAAGATCCCCATGGCTACGGCTTCTACGGCTTCTCTCCCCAAGGCCCTTTCCATCACCGACGCCGCTGCGGAGCGCGTGCGGATGCTGATGGCAAAGGCGACCGACGATTACATCGGCCTGCGCATCGGCGTGAAGGCCAAGGGCTGCTCCGGCCTCAGCTATGACGTGCAGTACGCCAAGGAAAAGATGAAGTTCGACGAGGTGGTGGAGGACAAGGGCGTCACCGTCCTGATCGACCCCGCCGCCGTGATGTTCCTGATCGGCAGCGAGATGGACTACGTCGACGACAAGTTCCAGACCGGCTTCGTCTTCAAGAACCCGAACGAGAAGGGCCGCTGCGGCTGCGGCGAGAGCTTCCACGTTTGAATGCCGTCACAGCCCGCCGACCGGCAAGAGCCCCCTTCCGTCCGGATGGGGGCTTTTTTCATGGATCTTTTGATAGTGAGGGCGGCCCTGTCCAACAGCGTCCCGCGTCCCCACTCTCCATGCTAGAGTCCGTACCCGCGACGCCGACACGGCCAAAACAAGGTTAGAGAAAAGCCCCATGGACAAAGGCACGCCCAAGGCCATCCGCCTGCAGGACTACCGCCCGCCAGCGCATCTGATCGACACGGTCGATCTGTTCTTCGATCTTGGCGAGGAGGTGACCACGGTCCGCGCGCAGCTCGGGCTGCGGCGCAACCCGGCGCGCGACGATGCGGCGGCGCTGCCGCTGACGCTGGACGGGCAGCGGCTGGAACTGGTGTCCGTGACGCTGAACGGGCAGCCGCTGGCCGATGCCGAATACACCGTCACGCCCGACCATCTGACCGTCCACAGCGTGCCGGAGAACTTCACGCTGGAGACCGTCGTCCGCATCAAGCCGCAGGAGAACACCGCGCTGGAGGGGCTCTACAAGTCTTCCGGTAACTTCTGCACCCAGTGCGAGGCGGAGGGCTTCCGCAAGATCACCTATTTCGCCGACCGGCCCGACGTGATGGCCCGCTACACCACCACGATCACCGCGGACAAGGCGCGCTATCCGGTGCTGCTGTCCAACGGCAATCTCATCGAATCCGGCGACCTGCCCGACGGGCGCCACCGCGCGGTGTGGGAGGACCCCTTCCCCAAGCCCTGCTACCTGTTCGCGCTGGTCGCCGGCACCCTGGTGCACCAGGAGGACCGCTTCCGCACCGCGTCCGGCCGCGACGTGACCCTGCGCATTTATGTCGAGCCGGGGAACGAGGACAAGGTCGACCACGCCATGCGCTCGCTCATCAAGTCGATGCGCTGGGACGAGGAGGTGTTCGGTCTGGAATACGACCTCGACATCTTCAACATCGTCGCGGTCGGCGACTTCAACATGGGGGCGATGGAGAACAAGTCCCTGAACGTCTTCAACACCAAATACATCCTGGCGAAGCCGGAGACCGCCACCGACCAGGACTTCCTGGGCATCGAGGCGGTGGTGGCGCACGAGTATTTCCACAACTGGACCGGCAACCGCGTCACCTGCCGCGATTGGTTCCAGCTGTCGTTGAAGGAAGGGTTGACCGTCTTCCGCGACCAGGAGTTCTCCAGCGACATGAACTCGCGGGCGGTCAAGCGCATCGCCGACGTGCAGCGCCTGCGCACCGTGCAGTTCCCCGAGGATTCCGGCGCCATGGCGCATCCCGTGCGCCCGGACAGCTATGTGGAGATCAACAACTTCTACACCCCCACCGTCTACGACAAGGGGTCGGAAGTCATCCGCATGTACCACACGCTGCTGGGGCCGCAGGGCTTCCGCAAGGGCATGGACCTGTATTTCCAGCGCCACGACGGGCAGGCGGTCACCTGCGACGACTTCGCCGCGGCGATGTCCGACGCCACCGGCGTGGACCTGACCCAGTTCAAGCGCTGGTACCGACAGGCCGGCACGCCGGAACTGGACGTCACCGGCGCCTATGACGACGCGGCCAAGACCTACCGGCTGACGGTCCGGCAGACCGTGCCGCCCACCCCCGGCCAGCCGGTGAAGGAGCCGATGCACATCCCGCTGGTCATGGGGCTGCTCGGTCCGGACGGAGCCGACCTGCCGCTGCGCCTCGCCGGCGAGACCGAGGCCACCGGCACCAGCCGCATCCTGCACATCACCGAGGCCGAGCAGACCTTCACGTTCGTCGACGTGCCGGCCCGCCCGGTGCCATCGCTGCTGCGCGGCTTCTCCGCCCCGGTGAAGCTGCGGGCCGACCTGACGGACGGCGACCTGACCTTCCTGATGGCCAACGACAGCGACGCCTTCAACCGCTGGGAGGCCGGGCAGACGCTGGCCACCCGGCTGCTGCTCTCCCTGGTCGCCGATCGGCAGGCCGGACGGGAATTGGCGCTGCCCCAGAGCTTCATCGATGCGGTGGGTGCCGTTCTGAACGACGCCGACCAGGACCCGGCCTTCGCCGCGCAGGCTCTGGCGCTGCCGACGGAGAGCTACCTCGGCACGCAGATGGAGGTGATCGACCCCGACGCCATCCACGTGGTGCGCGAGTTCGCCCGCCGCCGCTTGGCCGAGGCGCTGCGGCCGGGTTGGTTCGACACGCACCGCCGCAACGCGGGCAACGAGCCCTTCTCGGTCGACGCCGCGGCCATCGGGCGGCGGGCGTTGAAAAATCTCTGCCTCGCCTATCTCATGGCGCTGGAGGACGAAGAGGCGCTCGGCCTCTGCCTTGGCCAGTATCGCGGCTCCCAGGCGATGACCGACGTGATGGCGGCGCTGCAGTTCCTCAGCAATTCCAGCGCGCCGGAGCGGGAAGAGGCCATCGCCGGCTTCTATGAGCGCTGGAAGGGCGAGGCGCTGGTGGTGGACAAGTGGTTCGCCGTACAGGCGACCTCGCACCGGCCCGACGCTCTGGAGCGGGTGACGGAACTGCTCGCCCACCCCGCCTTCGAGATCCGCAACCCGAACAAGGTCTACGCGCTGATCGGCGGTTTCGCGGGGGGCAATCCGGTGCGCTTCCACGACACCAGCGGGGCGGGCTATCGCTTCCTGGCCGATCAGGTTCTTCGGCTCGACCCGATGAACCCGCAGGTGGCGGCCCGTATGGTCGGTCCCTTCTCGCGTCTGCGCCGCTACGACGCGCCGCGCCGCGCGCTGATGAAGGCCGAGTTGGAGCGCATCGTCGCCACGCCGGGCCTGTCGCCGGACGTCTTCGAGGTGGCGAGCAAGAGCCTGGAGGCGGCCGGCTGACCGGAAGAGGCTGATGCAAAAGGAAAGGGCCGGAGGGTTTCCCCTCCGGCCCTTCTCCACCCCCGCGCCGAAACGCGGGCGTCTTTACTTCTGCTCGCCCAGGAAGGCGATCAGATCGTCCACCTTGCCGGCGTCCTTGATGCCCGCGAAGGCCATCGTGCCGCCCGGAACGACTTCCTTCGGGGCGGTGATGTAGGCCTTCAGGTTGTCCGGGGTCCAGACCAGACCACCGGCGGCCTTCTCCTGCATCGGCTTGGAGTACTTGAAGCCGTCGATCGAGGCGGCCGGGCGGCCAACGACGCCGAACAGCGACGGGCCGACCTTGTTCTTGCCCTGCTCGGCGGTGTGGCAGGCCATGCACTGCTTGAAGACGTCCTTACCGGCGGCGGCATCAGCGGCCTGCGCGGCGCCCGCGCCCATGGCAATGCCGGCGATCAGGGCGGCGCCCAGGATATGCTTGTTCATTGGTCAGATTCCCCCTTCCGGATGAGGCCGGCGTTCTGGTGCCGGCAGGTTCGGGCGCAGCATACACATTCTGTGGTTAAGGCCAACCCCCCAACGTGTCGCTCCCACACCACAAACACCAAATACGGGTTATTTCATCCAGGCGAGAAGAAGAACAAGAACCGCCACGACGGCCAGCGCCGCCCAGGGCACATAGAAGCCGCCCCGCCCTCGTGCGGCGGGCAGCGGAATGGGGATTTCCGGCGCGGGCGCCGCAATGGCCGGCGTCACCACCTGCGGAACCTCGGCATTCCGCGCCAGGGGTTCCGCAACCGCCTCCGAGTCCGGTTCGAACGCCGGATCCGCCGGCGGCCCGCCGACCACCGCCGTGAAGCGGTTGAAGAAATCGTCCGCCATCTTGCGCGCCGTGGCGTCCACCAAGCGCGAACCGATCTGAGCCAGCTTGCCGCCGACCGTGGCGTGGGCGGTGTAGGACAGGACCGTGGCCGTCTCGCCGTCCGGTGCCAGCGAGACCTTGGCGCCGCCCTTGCCGAAGCCGGCGGCCCCGCCGGAGCCTTCTCCGGTGATGGTGTAACCGTTGGGCGGGTCGAGGTCCGACAAGGTCACCTTGCCGGAGAATTTGGCGCTGACCGGCCCCACCTTGGCGACCACCTTCGCGGTGAATTCCGTGTCGGAGGTCTTCTGCACCTCCTCGCAGCCGGGAATGCACTGGCGCAGGATGTCCGGGTCGTTCAGCGCCTCCCACACCTTGTCCCGCGAGGCGGTGATGCGCTGGCTGCCGCTCATGTCCATGACGTGGTCCTCCCCTGCCTTTTTTCACAGCCAAGCCCTAGCCGGACGATACGGCAAGGCCGCGACCGGCGACAGTCCCCCTTTCAGCCAGGAAGGACCCAGCTCAGCGCGGGACGGGCGGCACGCAGTTTTGGACGATCGGCGTGCAGGCGGAGAGCGAGGCGTTGCCCGGATAGGACACCTGCTCCACGACCCCACCCGGCCCCAGGACGAAGGTCGCCTCGCACAGGCCGGGCGACGAGGAACCGAACGGCAGCCCGAATCCCAGCCCGACGCCCACGCCGCTGGATCCGCTCCCTCCGAAGCCGCCAACGCCGATGCTGCTGCCGCCAAGCGGGCTGACCGCCACGCCGGGGTCGGACACGTAGGTGTAATATTCCCGCCCGCCGGCCTGGGCCTGACGCGCCGGAACCCCGGCGCAGGCGAGCAGCCGGTCCTTCGGCATGCCGACCAGTTCGGTCTGGGCGCGCCGGGCGATCTGCGGGTCCGGCCCCGTGGCGCAAGATGCCAGGAATGCCCCGGCCACCCCAAGAAGCGCCGCCGTCCCGACCTGCCGAAGCGTCATGACCCTCATCCTCCCACGCAGCATCGCACGATTGGCACAACCCCGCCCACCGCTTGCGGTTCCCGGAGAAAGCCGGCTACCTAAACCGGAGCGTGCTCCCCGCCGGTCCCGTTCGGGGTCGTTCCTCAAGGGACGGCAAGTCGGTTTCGGATGTGAGGGCGCTTTGACGGTTGAAGGAGCGGAGGATCGTGGTATGACTGACAAGGGTATGGTTTCGACTGGCGACGGTTTTGCGATGACCACGATCTACCTTGCGCTTGGCAGCAATCTGGGGGATCGCGCCGCCAATCTGGCGGCCGCGCAGCAACGGCTTGCTCCGCAGGTCCGCATCATGCTGACGTCGCCCGTTTACGAAACCGCCCCGATGTATGTGACCGACCAGCCGGCTTTCCTGAACATGGTGCTGCGCGCTCAGACAGCGCTTGGCCCGTGGGAGCTTCTGCGCCACATCAAGAGCGTCGAGGCGGAGATGGGCCGCGACCTGGAAGGCGGCCTTCGCTTCGGGCCACGCCCCATCGACATCGACATCCTGTTCTATGGGGAACTGGTGATGTACGCGCCGGAGTTGGAGATTCCCCATCCCCGCATCGCGGAGCGCGCCTTCGTCCTGGCTCCGCTGGCCGATATCGCCGGCGGTTTGCAGCACCCGGCCATTGCGCGCAGCGTCGACGATCTATTGGCCGCCGTGCCGGGCCGGGACACGGTGGTCCGCACCGGCACGGAGCATCCTGTGGCGGTGTGACACCGTCGATGGTCCCAGCGGTCTGACCTTGCCGAATGGACGGGCGCCTGCGCTATAGTGGGTGCGGCGCAGCGACGAGGCGGCCGCCCCCGGCGGGGCATGGACCAGGGCCGCCACCCGCCAGGAGATGTTTTTTTGGCCAATGAACCCGTTTCCCGACCCTGCGGCGCCGATGCTTCCGGCGCGGCAGCGACTTACACCATCCTGCTGCGTGACTTCACCGCCACCGTGTCGCTCGCCGGGCGCCCCGGACGCCCCACCGTCCGCATCAGCCTGGAGTTGAAGGTCAGCCACCCCGGTCTGAGTTTCCCCGACGACATCACCGCGGTCATGTCCTACGAGGACATCGTGGAGGATCTGCGCCGGCTGTGCGCGCAGGAGGCGGTGCCCGGCCCCGAGTATCTGGCCGACCGCACCGCGGATCTGTGCCTGGCGCACCCGAAGGTGCGCCATGTGCGTGTCGATGTGGAGCTTTCATCCCCGCTTGCCGACACCGCAGGGGCCGGAGTCACGATCACGCGGAACCGTGACACGGACTGCTGAGTCCGCTCGCACCCTCCATCGTGGTAACCCGATTGCCGATATAGGCATCATTGCGGTGTTCAGGCATGAACACTCAGCGCCTTTATGCCCTTGCGCCGACTGCGTTAGTTTATTTCGCGGCGCATCATTGTTGCGAAATACCGTATCTTGCGTACAATGGAAACGACGCCGCCTTTCGGCCGGCCGGAATGAACAGGGAGGGAAATATGGACCAATTGACGGCTCCGACCCTGTCGGAAATCCTGGACGAGCCCATCATCGTCGCCCTGATGAATCGGGATGGCATGACCGCCGAGACGCTGCGGCAGCTTCTCGAACAGGTTGGGCGCAACTTGCGCGACCGCGAAGAACGGCTGGCCGCCTGAGCGCACGGAATCGTGCGGCGGGTCCGTAACCAGCGGACTGCCACGGAAACCAGCCGGCATTCAGCGGACGGATACGACGCGGAAGGGGCGCTGCACTCCGTCATGCTCGGTGATGGAACTCCGTCATGCTCGGTGATGGAGATGTATTCCCCCTCCACGAGCGTGTGACGGTCAAAGCGGAAAATCGGTTCGTCGTCGTCGCTGTCGTCGGCGTCGTAATCGAACAGCCAACCCTTGCCCCGATGCACCAGATTGCCGGTCTGCTCGTCTTCTCCGCGCCAGAAGCGGCGGACCGTGCAAGCGGCCTTCCGGTCGCGCCATTCCTCAAGATCGAGGTGGCCGTCCCCGGTCAGCGGAGCGGTGAATTCATAGCCGTGCTCCGCGCTGCCTTCCGGATGGTCGGCGGTGCGGGCCAGTTCGAGGCGGATCGTCTTCAAGGGCACGGGCGTCGTCCTTTGTGCTGGCGGCGGAACAAGACAGCGCGTCGCGGTGGCTCGACGGTTGGGGGAGCACGCCAAGCGCACTCCCCGCCGTCCCCCCGACGCGAACCCGCCAACGCCAACCGAACGGAGGGCCGGTTGTTCCGCGCCTCCCCCTCCCCGACGCACCGTCACGGTGCGGATGGGGCGTTTTCTTCCCGTCGACCTTCTGCTCCGCGGGCTCTTTCTACAGGACCGGCTGCCTACAGGACCGGGTGCCTACAGGGCCGGGTGCTGGTGCATGAAGCCGTCCAGGACCGCCGTCAACTGACGGGCATGGACGGCCTGACCATGGCTGCGGGCCCGGTCGATGTCGTCGCGGATGATGCGGGCGATCCGGCGGATTCCTTCGGCGTCATGGGCGAGGCAGCAGCCCAGTTCCACCGCCAGAATTTCCGGCAGATGCTCATGCTCCGCGATGGCGTCGATTTCCGCTTCGGTCAGATCGCTGAGCGCGATGCAATCGTCGATCGTCAACATGGCGCGTTCCCTTCCCGATTGCCGGACCTTGCCCGGACCGGAGTCCGGGTGGCCCTTGTGGTCGAAAACCATCGGCGTGGAGGGCGCCCGTCGTGGCGGCGCCGCGCGTCGGATCGGAGAAGCCCGGCCTTTAACAGAGAGGCCCTATGATCAATGGGCCATCAGCACGGGCAGGCCGGCGTGATTCAGCACATAGCGGGTCACGCCACCCAGGATCATTTCCCGCATCCGGCTGTGTCCGTAGCCCCCCATCACGAGGAGGTCGGACCCAAGCTCCGTCGCCTTGTTGATGATGGCTTGGCCGACGGGTTCCGATCCCGGTTTCAATATGGTTACCTGAACGTTAACGCCGTGCCAAGCGAGATATTGGGCGATGCGACGCCCTGCCGCAGCCTGGGTGTTGGACGTTTCGGCGGTCAGCACATGGACGGTGTCGGCACCGGTCAGGAAGGGCATCGCCCCGGTCAGGGCACGCACCGATTCGGGACTGCCGTTCCAGGCGAGCGCCACCGTGCGCCCAATCTCGTCCGGCAGCGTGGCGGGCGCCAGCAGCAGTGGACGGGCCGCCCCCAGCAGGGCGCTTTCCACCGTCGCGTAGGCCTGGGTGTTGCTGTCCAGCGTTGTGTGGGCGAAGACCAGCAGGTCGGCCAGCCGCCCCTCGCGCGGCACCACCTCCTCGACGCGACCGGTTTCCTCCCGCCAATGGGCGGTCGGCGCCTCGACGCCGGTGGGCATGCCGCGCAGTTCGATGTCCGCGGCGCGGATCACATCGTCGAAGGTCCGGCGGGCGGTGTGGAGGTGGGTTTTCGACTCCCCTTCGGCGGCGCGCATGATCTCCTCGACCATCGCGCCGGACATGCCCTCGCCCAGCATGGGCACGGCGTCGCGCGGGTCCAGCGACACGAACAGGGCGTCGACATGGGCCTCGAATTCGCGCGCGATCTTCAGCGCGGCGTTCAAAGCCACCGTGTCGCCGTCGAGTCCGGCCAGCGGCACAAGGATCGTCTTGATTGACATGATCTCCCCCCGGGCCGTTTCCGCCGGCCCATCTTCTGGACGGTGCCTGTCGGAACGGCGGCTGGATGCACCGTTTCCAGCGCCGCGCCGCCCGTAGTCTAGACCATGGGGAACCGGCGGCGCCCGTTCCACCTGGAATTACACCAGTCGCTCCAGCACGGCCGCAAGCGTTTCCCCCGCATCCCTGCCAGCATTCGTACGCAGCCACTCAAGCGGGCCCAGATCATAGACGTCCTGCCGCTCGGCCACCTCGGCCGTCGCATCGGAGGCGTCGCCCCGGCGGGCGGCGATGCGGGCGATCCGCGTGTCCAAGGGCGTGTCGAGCCAGATCCCGTCGAATCGCACGCCGGCCTCCGCCGCGAGACGGGCTACGGCGGCCCGTTCATCCGGGCGGGCATGGACGGCGTCCAACACCACCGCGTGCCCGGCCGTCAGCACGATCCCCGCGCGCTCCAGAAGCCCGGCATAGACCCGTTCGGTCATCGCCGGCGTGTAGGCCTCCGCGGGAAGTCGCTCCGTCTCCGCAACCCCGCCGAGGCGCTTGCGCAGCGCGTCGGAGCGCAGGACGACGGCCCCCGGCGACGCACCCAGCGACGGAGCCAGGGCGCGGGCCAGCCGGGTCTTGCCGCTGCCGGACAGGCCGCCGATGGCGACCAGCCGCGGCGGCGGCGGTTCCAACATCGCAAGGGCATGGTCCAGATAGGCGGTCGCCTCCCGTTCCGACGTCCGCGCCGCGTTCTCGTCGGGGCGGAGTGCCGCCGTGCTCGCCGCGACCTTGGCGCGGATGGCCGCCCGCGCCGACAGGAACAGGGGCAGCAGCGCCAAGGCGCCATAATCCTCCGTCACGTCCAGGCCGCGGTTGAGGACGGCGTTGCCGAACGGGCGAAGCCCCCGCCGCTCCAGATCCATCAGCAGAAAAGCGAGATCATAGGCGACGTCGATGACCGCCAACCGCTCGTCGAACTCGATGCCGTCGAACAGGACGGGCCTGCCGTCCAGATTAACGATGTTCCGAAGATGCAGGTCGCCATGGCAATGCCGGACGAAACCGCCGCGCCGCCGCTCCTCCAGCAGCGGGGCCATCCGCTCCAGCGCTGCCGACGACGCCCCGGCCAGCCGCTCCACGCGTTCCGGCGGGAACAGCGAGGGGTTGGCACGCATTTCGGCGATGTTCCCCTCCACCACCTCCCGCATCGCCATGGCCCCGCCGCCGTCCGGGCGCGGCGCGGCGGCCTGATGGAAGGCGGTGACGGCGTCGGCCAGGTCGCGAACCAGCGCCTCGTCGAGACCGCCCCGCTCCGCCACGCGGTCGAGCAGGGCGTCCTGGGGAAAGCGGCGCATCACGACCAGCCAGTCCAGCGCCGCTCCACCCGCCGCGTCCTCCCCACCGAAGGCGAGAGTTCCGTCCGCCCGCCGCACCACCGAGTCCAGCCCGAGATAAAGGGACGGCGCCGTCCGCCGGTTCAGGCGCAGTTCCTCCACGCAGGCCGCGTGCCGCCGCTCGACCGTCGAGTAATCCAGATAGGGATAGCGGACCGCGCGCTTCAGCTTGTAAGCCCGTTCACCGGCCAGAAAGACGACGGCGGCGTGGGTTTCGACACGCTCCACCGCCGCCCCGCCATGGCTCGCCGGGTCGGCGAGGAAGGCGGCCACCATCGGCGTCGCCCCCGGCGCCGGGTCCTGCTTCGGATCGGGTGCGACGTGCTGCATGACGGCAGTCTAGCACGCTCCCCCGCCCCCCGATGAGCCCTGCCAACCGCCTAGGCCGTCACAAACAGGGCAACCCTCCCACCATTGACGCGGAGGTCGGCGCGCACGACATCAGGGAGTAGCCCCGTTACGCGCTTGCGCGGGGATGCGGTGCAACGCGTAATGCCACAACCGCGCCGGGATCGGACGCGGTAGGCTGGAGCAGCCGGAGTAGGACGGTCAACGATCGATCGGGAGCAGGCCGCCGTGCGTCATGGGACCTCGTGCCTCTGTCTGGTGGTTGCCGTGGCGGGCCTCGCGCTCTCCAACCCCGCGGTCGCGCAGACCCTGTCCATGCCCGAAGACCGGATCGGCAACTGGAAGATCGGCGGCCTCGCCTACAGCGTCGGGGAAACACCGGACACCAAGGTGTCCGACCTGCACAACAAGATCCGCATCGGCTCCTCCCTGCTGCCCAAGCTCGACGGCTACGCGGAGGTGCGCCCCTGGGTGTCGCTCGGCCCCAGCGCGCCGGACGGCAGCCTGTACGGCATGGGCGGCATCCTGATCGACGTGCCGCTCGGAGGCTCCTCCTTCGTCTTCACACCCAGCGTGGGCGCCGGAACCCTGCCGGTCACCCCGCGCGATCCGGCGGCGACGGGAAGCGTGGTCGAGTTCCGCTCCCAGCTCGAACTCGGTTACCAGTTCGAGAACAAGGCCCGTTTCAGCCTCGGCTACAGCCGCATCGACACCAGCGGTCCAGTCGCGGACGCCGCCGCACCGGCCAACAACGTCTTCGGATTCTATTACCGCATGCCGTTCGGAGCCTTCACCGGACGCTGAGATTTCGCCGGTTATTTTGCGATGCAGCATGACCATCCGCGAATCACTTGGTGTCCGTTCTGCCGCGGAGGCTGCGCAAAGGGGTTGGCAATACTCGCCTTAACCACTTGTTAATGACGGCTGGTTCTATTGACCTCGGGGACCAACGCCGGGGATTCGATCATGGCCAAGCGCAAGACCGCCACCGCAAAGACCGTCGAAGCCGCTCCGTCGCTTGAAGCGGCCGAGGCGCTCGCCACCGACACCGGGGCGGAGATCGTCCTGAACACCAATTTCGCGGCCATCGAGCAGGACGCGGTCGCGCTGCTGCACGCCGCCAGTCTGCTGGTCGAGGCCGACACGCCGGAGAAGGCGAGCCACGCGCTGGACCACAATCTTCGCCTTTGGGTCGCCATCAAGACGGTGCTCCAGAACGAAGAGAACACTCTGGACTCCGAGGTCAAGGCGAACCTGCGCAACCTCGCGCAGTACGTCACCGTCACCACCATGGAAGCGACAAAGGGCTCCATCGAAGCGAGCAAGCTGGTGTCGCTGTCGCGCATCAACATGCACATCGCGGAGGGCCTGCTGCACGGCCAGAAGAACCGCATGGTGCAGGAGCGCGCCTACGAGATCTGGGAGCGCGAGGGCCGTCCGAACGGGCGCGAGATGGACCACTGGCTGCTGGCCGAGGCCGAGATCGCCGACCTGCTGAAGAACCGCTGACGAACACACGACGGCCGGATCGGCATGACGCCGCAATCCGGCCATTCCGTCAGGACATGACCACCCGTGTCGCGGCAACGTGACGCGGGTGGTTGCGCTTGATAGCATTCGGGCGTGACTGCGCCCCCCCTCTCCCCCGCCCCCGCCCGTCCCGCGACGCCCCGCCACATCCGTGTGGAGAACATACCGCTCGGCATCGTGATGATGCTGGGATCGGTGCTGCTGTTCTCCGTGATGAACGTGCTGGTGAAGCTGCTCTCGGAGACGTACCCCGTCATCGAGGTGACCTTCTTCCGCAACGCCATGGCGCTGATCCCCGTGGCGGTGGTCATCTCGCTGCAGGGCGGGTGGATCAACAACCTGCGCACCGAACGGCCGATGGGCCATGTCTGGCGCTCGGTCGTCGGACTGACCGCGATGTCGCTGACCTTCTGGTCCTTCAATCTGCTGCCGCTGGGCGACGCGGTGGCGCTGAACTTCTCGGCCCCGCTGTTCCTCACCGCCCTGTCGGTGCCGCTGCTCGGCGAGAAGGTCGGCATTTACCGGTGGAGCGCGGTGCTGGTCGGCTTCGTCGGCGTTCTCATCATGGTCCAGCCGTCGGGCGAGATGCTGACCCATCTGGGCGCCTTGGTCGCGCTCGGCGCCGCCTTCTGCCAGTCCTTCGCCATGGTGGCGATCCGCCAGCTCAGCAAGACCGAGCGCGCCAACACGATCGTCTTCTACTTCACGGCGATCACCACCCTGATCCTGGCGCTGGTCATGCCCTTCGTGTGGGTCACCCCGCGCAGCCTGACCGATTTCGCCCTGCTGTCGGCCACCGGCGTGCTGGGCGGCGGCGCCCAGCTTTTCCTGACGCGGGCCTATTCGCTGGCCCCTGCGGCCGTGGTGGCGCCCTTCAACTACGCCGCGCTGCTGTGGGCCGTGCTGTTCGGCTGGCTGCTGTGGAACGAGATGCCGACCCTGCACATGGTGTCGGGAGCCGCGGTGGTGGCGGTGAGCGGCCTTTACATCCTGCACCGCGAGACCCGCCGCCGCCTTCCCCCCAGCCCCCCCGCGATGGGCGGCGGCGGCGACTGATCTCCGGAGCCAGCCGGCCTCACTCCGCCGGCTGCAGGGAGCGTTCCATCGCCCCGGCGAGTTGGCGCGGGGTTACCGGCTTGTGCATCAGACCGAAGCCGTGGCGCACGGCGTCGCGCTGGCATTCCGGTCCGGTCTCTCCGGTCACGACGATCGCCGGAATCTCGGCGTCGAACAGCCGGCGGATGTCGAGGATGGCGTCCGTGCCGACCTTGCCCTCGCGCAGCCGGTAGTCGGCGATGATGATGTCGGGCTTGCGGCTGACCGACCGCAGCTTGTCCACCGCCTGCTCCCCCGAACCGGCGATCAGAACCTCGTACCCCCATTCGCGCAGGATCGCCTGAAGGCCCAGCAGCACGATGGCATCGTCGTCGATGACCATCGCCAGCCGCTCCTCCCCGGCGTCCGCCACCACCGGGCCAGGCGCCGCGGACACGGCTTCCACGGGTTTCGGCGTTTCGCCCAACGGCACCTCAATGGTGAAGACCGACCCGGCGCCGGGTGTCGAGCGGACGGTCACCGGATGCTCCAGCAGCTGCCCGATGCGCTGCACGATGGCGAGGCCCAGCCCGAGCCCCTGGCTGCGGTCGCGCTCCGGGTTGCCGACCTGATGGAACTCCTCGAAGATGCGGGGCAGATGCTCGCCCGAAATGCCGATTCCGGTATCGGCAACGGTGATCCGCATCCGTCCGCCGATCACCGCGCAGGTGATGACGATGTTGCCCCGCTCCGTGTAGCGGATGGCGTTCTCCACGAGGTTGCGGATCATCCGGCCCAGCAGCACACGGTCGGAGCGGATGTTCTGCGGACACCCCTCCATCGTCCAGTCGAGCCCCTTGCCGCGGGCCACCGGGGCGTAGCCCGCCGCGATGTGGTCGAGCAGCAACGCCACCGGGAAGTCCTCAAGCGTCGGCTTGACCACCCCTGCGTCCAGGCGCGACACGTCGAGCAGGCTGTCCAACAATCCCTTCAGCGCATCCAGCCCGCTTTCCAGGAGACGCAGCGCCTTCATCCCCTTCTCGCCCACCACATGGCCGTGCAGCGCGCCTGAGAACAGGAACAGCGACTGCATCGGCTGGCGCAGGTCGTGGCTGGCGGAGGCAAGGAACTTGGACTTCGACAGGGCTGCCCGCTCCGCCTCCTCCTTGGCGCGGCGCAGGGCGTCCTCGGCCTCCAGCCGGTCGGTCACGTCGGTGTTGGTGCCGAACCACAGCACGACGGCACCGTCGGAGTCGCGCACCGGCAGCGCCCGCGACAGGAACCAGCGAAAAGCGCCGTCCCGTCCGGCCATGGGGAAGGTGTCCTCCCACGGTTCCTCCGTCCGGAAAGACCGCTGGAGACTGGCCGTGACGCGCTCGGCATGGTCGGCGGGAAGGATGCCGTCCCACAGCGGGCCGGTCGCGGAGTCCGCGCTCTCGACGCCCGTATAGTCGCACCAGCGCTGGTTGTACCAGAAGATCCGCCCGTCCGGACGGGCCATCCAGGCGAGCTGCGGGATGGAGTCCGCCAGCGTGCGGAAGCGCAACCCGACCTGCTCCGCCTCCTCCTTCGCCGCCTGCATCGCGGTGCGCGCCTCGAACATGTCGGTGATGTCGGTGGAGGTGCCAAACCAGCGCTCCTCCCCGGTTTCCGGATCGATGATCGGCAGTGCGCGCTGCTTGAACCAGCGGTAGGTTCCGTCGACGCTGCGGATGCGCGCCTCCGTGTCGTAGATCGTCCGCTGCGCGACCGCCTGCATCCAGACGGCGAACATCCGCTCCCTGTCATCGGGATGAATGACCGCAGACCAGCCATTCCCCCGTCCCTCCTCCATCGTCTGGCCGGTGTAGGACAGCCATTGCCGGCTGAGGAAGTCGCAGCCGCCATCCGCCCGGCAGGTCCAGACCATCTGGGGCAACGCCTCCAGGAGCGTGCGGTAGCGGTGCTCGCTGGCCCGCAGGGCCGCCTCCGCCGCGCGGTGGGCGGACACGTCGCGAAAATAGATGGACAGGCCGCCGCCCGCCTGCGGATAGACGTTGAACATCGTCCAGCGCTGGAAGATGCCGGACAGCGCCTCGAACTCCCGCGGCTGCTGGTCGGCCATGGCGGCCTCGAAGGTGCGGATGATGGTGTTGCCGGCGACCTCGGGGAACAGGTCCAGCAGGCAGCGGCCGACGAGGTCCTCGCGCGGGCGGTCGAACATCTCCTGGGCGCGCTTGTTCACATAGGTGATCCGCCATTCGCGATCGATCGCGTAGAAGGCGTCGCCGATGCTCTCCAGGATCTGGTTCGCCTGCTCCACCGCGCGTTCCAGCGCCCGTTCGGCGAGAAGGCGCTTGCTGATGTCCTGAAAATAGATGGCCAGCCCGACGGACGACGGAAAAACCCGCAGGTAGAGCCAGACGCCGAGCGGCGCGAAATAGGCTTCGAACTCGTCGGGGTGACGGTCCCTCATGGCTGTTTGAAGGCGGTCCCAGAGCACCGTCCCCATGGCGTCAGGGAAGGCTTCCCACAGCCGCTGGCCGGTCAGGTCGCTGCTGCCGCCCATCAGGCCGCGCGCGCGCCCGTTCATGTAGACGATGCGCCAGGACCGGTCGAGTTCGAAGACACCGTCGGTCGTGCTCTCCAGAATGGCGTGGGACCGCCGGTCGGCCTCCGCCGCGGCCTCGGCCACCCGGGCGCGCCGTTCCGCCGCCTCCCGCCGGTCGTGGGAACGGGCGAGAACCCAAGCGACCAGCGCAGCCACCGCCAGCGCACCCAACCCGCCACCGGCGACCGTGTAGATCGTGCGCCGTGCCATCGCCTGGATCGGCTCGGCCGGAGTGCCGAATGCCAGGAGCCAACCGGACGCGGCGACGGAGCCGGCCTTCGCCGACAGCATTTCCTCTCCTCTCCGGGTGCGGGACAGGAAGAATTCCTCGCCGCTCTTCAGCGCCTGGACCAGGGAGTCGGGTGCCGGCTGTCCGACCGCCGGATCGAAGGCCGTTTCGGACCTCGTCCGGGCTACGATCCGTCCATCACGGTCGAGAATCGCGCCGACCCAGCTCGGCGTCACCACCTGATCGACCAGGACCTGGCGAAGGGACCAGGCGCGCACATAGGCGGTGAGGACCAGCCGCACCTCGCCCACCCCCCAAACCGGCACGCTGACCGCGAAGACCGGCTCCACCTTACCGGAGGGGTCGCTGATGACCCCGCTGACCCAGACCTCTCCCGACCGGAACACCCGGTCCGCCTGGGCGGCCCGGGCCGCAGGATCGATTCCGCCGGCTTCCGGCTCCTGCGGCCGGTGGAGCAGGGTGACCACACCCTGGCGGTCGCGCACCTCCAGAGCGACCCAATCCGACCGCTGCCTCAGCGCACGATCCGACCGCTCCCTCCAGACGGCGCGGTCGCCGATGTCCAGCGAGCGGGCCGAGGACATGATTTCAAGCGCGCTGCGCGTCATAAGGACGCGCCCGTCCACCGTCCGCACCGCCGCGTCGGTGGCGTGCCGGACCAGTTCCTCTGCCGACCGCTCCTGTTGACGGTCGACCAGCATGACCGAGGCCACCGCAAAGGCAACGAGCGGAAGAAGCGCCAGCAGGGCCACAAAGGGGAGACGAAAGCGCATACCCGATTTTCACGGACTGTTGGTGCCGCCCACTATAGACAGGCACTCAGGCGACTCCCACAAAATCCGCCCGTCTATCACTATTTTCAGAAACAACAACGTGAAATTCTTGAAATACTCAAATGAAAGTTGGATGTGCTACAAAAGGTGGTCGTGTGCGGCGCAACGGCCCGCAACCCCGCACAGCCTTGAATTGTCGATGTCCAAATATCGATGGCGGGCTTGCGGGAATTCGATTTGCCGCGGAGACGGCATGGCTGCACATTGGTCCAATGCCTCAGTCCATGCCCCACTCCGCTTCCGCCGGCCGGAGCGGCGACATCCGCTTCGGCGAGTTCGTCGCGCTCATGGCCCTTTTGATGGCGCTGACGGCGTTGTCCATCGACATCATGCTCGTTGCCTTGCCGGACATTGCCGGTTCGTTCGGGGTGGTGCGTGAGAACGACCGGCAGCTCGTCATCACCGCCTACATGCTGGGTTTCGCCGTCGGGCAGCCCTTCCACGGGCCGCTGTCCGACCGGTTCGGGCGCAAGCCGGTCCTGGCTGCCGGGCTGGTGATCTTCGCCATCGGGTCGCTGGGCGCGGTCTTCGCCCCCAGCTTCACCACGCTGCTCGCCGCCCGCGCGCTTCAGGGCTTTGGCGCCGCCGCCCCGCGCGTCGTCGCCATCGCCATCGTGCGCGACCGCTTCGTCGGGCGCGACATGGCGCGGGTGATGTCCTTCGTGATGATGATCTTCATCATCGTGCCGATCATCGCTCCGGCCCTGGGCGAGGGAATCCTGCATCTCGGCGCATGGCCATGGGTGTTCGGCGCGCTCTTCCTGGCGGGCGTCGCCGCTTTCGCCTGGTCGATGCTGCGGTTGGCGGAAACCCGTGCGGCGGAGGATCGGATGCCGCTGTCCCCCGCGGCGCTCGGCCATGCCTTCCACAAGGTGATGACGACGCGCGCGACGGTCGGCTACACCGCGGCGATGGGCCTGCTGTTCGGCGGACTGCTCAGCTACGTCGGCAGCGCCCAGCAGATTTTCGTGGACGTCTACGGGCTGGGGGCGATGTTTCCGGTGGCCTTCGGCGCGATCGCCGGGGTGATGGCGCTCGCCTCGCTGGTCAACGCGCGGCTGGTCGGGCGGGTCGGCATGCACCGGGTGTCGCACGTCGCCCTGCTCGGCTACACGCTGACCGGCGTCGCCATGGCGCTGCTCGGCTTTCCGGAGCATCCGCCGCTGCTCGGCCTCGGCCTGTTCATGGCGGCGATCTTCTTCTGCTTCGGCCTGATCGCCCCGAACTTCAACGCCATGGCCATGGAACCGCTGGGCCACGTGGCGGGCATGGGATCGTCCTTCGTCGGCTTCTTCAGCACCGGCATGGCGGCGATGGTCGGCTGGATCGTCGGCCAGTCCTTCGACGGCACCGTGCGCCCGCTGACCATCGGCTTCACCGTGCTGGGCGTGCTGGCGCTGCTGACCGTGCTGCTGACGGAGCGCGGGACGCTGATGCGCTCCACCCACGCCGCCGCCGCGCCGCAGCCGGGGGACTGAAGGCGCACGGCGGTCATCGGGGGCGAAACGTCTCTATCCTTGCCGCCATCCTTGCGGCCGGTGTGTCCGATTCGGCATAACGTGCGCGGCGCCCATGTGGGGCGCTGAGCGGGCACCGGCCCATCACGCGCGGGAGGGGACTGTGTTCCGCAAATTCGTCTATCTGCTGGCCCTGGCGCGCGAGCAGCATTTCGGCCGGGCGGCGGAGGCCTGCCACGTCTCCCAGCCGACGCTGTCCAACGCCATCCGCCAGCTCGAGGACGAACTGCGCGTGCCCATCGTCGAGCGCGGGCAGAAATTCTCCGGCTTCACGCCGGAGGGGCTGAAGGTGCTGGAATACGCCCGCCGCATCGTCGCGGAGCGGGACGGGCTCTATCAGGAGCTGACGGCGCTGGGCCAGGGCCTGTCTGGCCATCTGCGGATCGGCGCCATCCCGACCGCCCTGCCCGCCGTCCCCCATGTACTGGCCCGCTTCGCCGAGCGATACCCGCAGATCCGCTCCAGCGTGCGCTCGCTCAGTTCGCGGGACATCCAGCGCGACCTCGACGGGTTCGAGCTGGACGCCGCCGTCACCTATCTCGACAACGAACCGCTGAGCAATGTGCGCACCGTCCCGCTCTTTTCGGAGCGCTACTTCCTGCTGGCCCAACGCCGCCAGGTCCGGGAGGGCGCCGCCAGCATCCGCTGGGCGGACGCGGCGAAGCTGCCGCTGTGCCTGCTCACCCCGGACATGCAGAACCGGCGCATCGCCGACACCGCCTTCCGCATGGCCGACCGGACGGTGGTTCCGCTGATGGAGACGAACTCCATCGTCACCATCTACACCATCGTGCGCAGCGGTCTGGCGGCCAGCGTGGTGCCCAGCCAGCTCCTCACCCTGGTCGCGCTCCACCCCGATCTGGTGGCCCTGCCGCTGACCGAACCGGACCTCACCTACGCCGTGGGACTCGTCTACGCCGACCGCGAACCACCGGCCCCGCTCGCCAAGGCGCTGGCCGCCGTGGCGGCGGAACCGGGCCTCGCCGAGCGTGTCCGCGCTTTGACCGACGAGGCGCTGGCCCCCTGGGGTCTGCCAAAAGGGCTATGATCTCAAAGACATAACCGTGACGCCCGTGTGGTGATAGCGAAACCCTATCACCGCATCAGAAAATCAAATTTGCGTGCCTCCCCCAATGTCCGTAACGCTGACGGACAAGACACCAACGAAGCGCCGCCGATCCAGGTGGGCGCGGGGGAGGAGACCATGAACGCCCGATCTCCATGGAGCGAAGACCGCGCCACGGCGGTGATTGCCGCCAACCGTCACCTGCGCGGGGCCCTGCTGCCGATGCTGCACGCTCTTCAGGAAGAGTTCGGCTGCATCGACGAGGAAGCCATCCCACTGCTGGCGCGTGAGCTGAACCTGTCGCGCGCCGACGTGCACGGGGTGGTGTCCTTCTACCACGAATTCCGCCGCAGCCGTCCCGGCCGCCACACCATCAAGGTCTGCCGGGCCGAGGCCTGCCAGTCGATGAACGCCGACGGGCTGATCGAGCACATCCGCCGCCGCCTGAAGGTGGACTTCCACGAGACCACCGCCGACGACGCCTTCTCCCTGGAGCCGGTCTTCTGCCTGGGCAACTGCGCCCTGGCCCCCGCCGTGATGGTGGACGAGACGCTGCACGGCCGGGTCAGCCCGGCCCGCTTCGACGCCATCACCGCCTCCACCCTGGCCACGGAGGCCGCGCGATGAGCGAGCCCCTGCACACGGTCTACGTGCCGCGCGACGCCGCCGCCCTGTCGGTGGGCGCCGACGAGACCGCCGCCGCCATCCGCGCCGAGGCCACCCGGCGCGGCATCCCGCTCCGCATCGTCCGCAACGGCTCCCGCGGCATGCTGTGGCTGGAGACGCTGGTCGAGGTGGAGACTCCCGAGGGCCGCGTCGCCTACGGCCCGGTGATGGCCGAGGATGTGGCCGGCCTGTTCGACGCCGGCTTCCTGGAGGGCGCCGACCACGCCCTGGCCCACGGCCTGACCGAGAAGATCCCCTTTTTCGCCAAGCAGGAGCGGCTGACCTTCGCCCGCTGCGGCATCATCGACCCGCTGTCGGTCGAGGATTACCGGCTGCACGGCGGCTTCCGCGGGCTGGAGCGGGCGCTCGCCATGACCCCGGCGGAGATCGTCACCGAGGTCACCGACTCCGGCCTGCGCGGCCGCGGCGGCGCCGGCTTCCCGACCGGCATCAAGTGGAACACGGTGCTGAACGCCAAGGCGGACCAGAAATACATCTGCTGCAACGCCGACGAGGGCGACAGCGGCACCTTCGCCGACCGCATGATCATGGAAGGCGACCCCTTCTGCCTGATCGAGGGCATGACCATCGCCGCCATCGCGGTGGGCGCCACCGAGGGCTACATCTACATCCGGTCCGAGTATCCGCACGCCGTCGCGACGATGCGCGAGGCGATCCGGCTGGCCTATGACGAGAAGTGGCTGGGCGACGAGATCCACGGCACCGGCCACCGCTTCCACCTCGACGTCCGCGTCGGCGCCGGCGCCTACATCTGCGGCGAGGAGACCTCCATGCTGGAAAGCCTGGAGGGCAAGCGCGGCACCGTCCGGGCCAAGCCGCCGCTGCCGGCGCTGGAGGGTCTGTTCGGCAAGCCGACCGTCGTCAACAACGTGCTGTCGCTGACCTCCGTCCCGATCATCCTGGACAAGGGCGCCAACCACTACCGCGACTTCGGCGTCGGCCGCTCGCGCGGCACGCTGGCCTTCCAACTCGCCGGCAACATCAAGCACGGCGGCATCGTCGAGAAGGCCTTCGGCGTCACCCTGCACGAGTTGTTGTACGAGTTCGGCGGCGGCACCATCACCGGTCGTCCGATCCGCGCGGTGCAGGCCGGCGGCCCGCTCGGCGCCTATCTGCCGCCCTCGCTGTTCGACCTGCCGAAGGATTACGAGGCCTTCGCGGCGGTCGAGGCGATGGTCGGCCACGGCGGCATCGTCGTCTTCGACGACAGCGTGGACATGGCCAAACAGGCCCGTTTCGCCATGGAGTTCTGCGCCGCCGAATCCTGCGGCAAGTGTACCCCCTGCCGCATCGGCGCGGTGCGCGGCGTCGAGGTGATGGACCGCATCATCGCCGGCGAGAAGGTGCAGGCGAACATCACGCTGCTCAACGACCTGTGCGAGGTCATGACCGACGGCTCGCTCTGCGCCATGGGTGGCATGACGCCCATCCCGGTCCGCAGCGCCCTGAAGCACTTCCCCGAGGATTTCACCCGCAGCCCCGCGGCTGTCGCGGCCGAGTGAGCGGAAAGGACCAGACCCCATGTCCATCCAAGACATCGATTACGGCACCCCGGCCCGCGAGTCCGCCACCATGGTGACGCTGGACATCGACGGCCGCACGGTGACCGTGCCGGAAGGCACCTCGGTGATGCGCGCGGCGATGGAAGCCGGCATCACCGTACCGAAGCTCTGCGCCACCGACATGCTGGACGCCTATGGCTCCTGCCGCCTGTGCATGGTGGAGATCGAGGGGCGGCGCGGCACGCCGGCCTCCTGCACCACGCCGGTCGCCCCGGGCATGAAGGTGCACACCCAGAATGAGCGTCTGGGCCGGCTGCGCCGCGGCGTGATGGAGCTGTACATCTCCGACCACCCGCTGGACTGCCTGACCTGCCCGACCAACGGCAATTGCGAGCTCCAGGACATGGCCGGCGCGGTCGGCCTGCGCAACGTCCGCTACGGCTACGAGGGTGAGAACCACCGCGCCGCCGTGAAGGACGAGAGCAACCCCTACTTCACCTTCGACCCGTCCAAGTGCATCGTCTGCTCGCGGTGCGTGCGGGCCTGCGGCGAGGTCCAGGGTACCTTCGCCCTGACCATCGACGGGCGCGGCTTCGACAGCAAGGTGTCGCCGGGCGCGCTCGAACAGTTCATGGACAGCGAGTGCGTGTCCTGCGGCGCCTGCGTCCAGGCCTGCCCGACCGCGACCCTGACCGAGAAGTCGCTGATCGAGCTGGGCCAGCCCGAGCACAGCGTCATCACCACCTGCGCCTATTGCGGCGTCGGCTGCTCCTTCAAGGCGGAGATGAAGGGCACCACCGTGGTCCGCATGGTCCCCCACAAGGACGGCGGCGCCAACGAGGGCCATTCCTGCGTCAAGGGCCGCTTCGCCTGGGGCTACGCCACCCACGCCGACCGCCAGACGCAGCCGATGATCCGCGAGAGCATCGACGATCCGTGGCGCGTCGTGTCCTGGGAGGAGGCGATCACCTACGCCGCCACCCGCCTGCGCGCGGTCCAGCAGAAGTACGGCCGCGGTTCCATCGGCGGCATCACCTCGTCCCGTTGCACGAACGAGGAGGTGTATGTCGTCCAGAAGATGATCCGCGCCGCCTTCGGCAACAACAACGTCGACACCTGCGCCCGCGTCTGCCACTCCCCGACCGGCTACGGCCTGAAGCAGACCTTCGGCACCTCCGCCGGCACCCAGGACTTCAAGAGCGTCGACAAGTCCGACGTGATCCTGGTCATCGGCGCCAACCCGACGGACGGCCATCCGGTCTTCGGCTCTCGCATGAAGAAGCGGCTGCGCCAGGGCGCCAAGCTGATCGTCATCGACCCGCGCCGCATCGACCTCGTGCGCAGCCCGCACGTCTCGGCCACGCACCACCTCCAGCTCCGTCCCGGCACCAACGTCGCCGCGATGAACGCGCTGGCCCATGTGATCGTGACCGAGGATCTGGTCGACCGCAACTTCGTGGCCGACCGGTGCGACCCGATGGAGTTCGCCCGTTGGGAGGCCTTCGTCCGCGATCCGCGCCACTCCCCGGAGAACACCGAGCAGTACACCGGCATCCCGGCGGCCGAGATGCGCGCGGCGGCCCGGCTCTACGCCACCGGCGGCAACGCGGCGATCTATTACGGCCTGGGCGTGACCGAGCACAGCCAGGGCTCGACCGCGGTGATGGGCATGGCGAACCTCGCCATGGCGACCGGCAACATCGGGCGTGACGGCGTCGGCGTGAACCCGCTGCGCGGTCAGAACAACGTCCAGGGCTCCTGCGACATGGGCTCCTTCCCGCACGAGCTGACCGGCTACCGCCACGTTTCCGACGACGTGGTCCGCCAGCAGTTCGAGGAGGTGTGGAACGCCGCTCTCGACCCCGAGCCGGGCCTGCGCATCCCCAACATGTTCGACTCCGCGGTGGACGGCACCTTCATGGGCCTGTTCGTCCAGGGCGAGGACATCGCCCAATCCGATCCGAACACCCAGCATGTGTTCGCCGCCCTGCGGGCCATGGAGATCGTCGTGGTGCAGGACCTGTTCCTGAACGAGACCGCGGCCTTCGCCCATGTCTTCCTGCCCGGCACCTCCTTCCTGGAGAAGGACGGCACCTTCACCAACGCCGAGCGCCGGATCAACCGCGTCCGCCCGGTGATGCCGTCCAAGACCGGCAAGCAGGAATGGGAGGTCGTCTGCGATCTGGCCACCGCCATGGGCTATCCCATGTTCTACCGCAGCGGCGCGCAGATCATGGACGAGATCGCCCGCCTGACCCCGACCTTCTCCGGCGTCAGCTTCGCGAAGCTGGACCGGGTGGGCAGCGTGCAGTGGCCCTGCACCGACGAGGACTCGGTCGGCACGCCGATCATGCACGCCGACGGCTTCGTCCGCGGCCAGGGCCGCTTCATGATCACCGAGTATGTGCCGACGGAGGAGCGCGCCTCGCGCTTCTACCCGCTGATCCTGACGACGGGGCGCATCCTCAGCCACTACAACGTCGGCGCCCAGACCCGTCGCACCGCCAACGTGGCGTGGCACCCGGAGGACATCCTGGAGGTCCACGCCCACGACGCCGAGGAGCGGGGCATCCGCGACGGCGATCTGGTGTCCATCGCCAGCCGCATCGGCGCCACCACACTGCGGGCGCGCATCTCCGACCGGATGCCGCAGGGGGTGGTCTACACCACCTTCCACCACCCGGTTACGGGGGCCAACGTGGTCACCACCGAGAACTCGGATTGGGCCACCAACTGCCCCGAATACAAGGTGACCGCGGTGCAGGTGACGCTGAGCAACCACCCGTCCGATTGGCAGATCCGCCGCGGCGATCTGGTGGAAGTGGCGGCGGAGTAATCCGAACCCCTCTCCCGTCCCGGGAGAGGGTGAACGCGAAGCGGCCGGGTGAGGGTCGTCCAGAGATCAGTGGATGACACTTGTCAGCACCCTCACCCTTCCCGCGCTGCGCGCAGGCCCCTTCCCTCTCCCGGGGCGGGAGAGGGAAAACAGGAGACCAACGATGCAGTCACTCGCCCATTCCCTGCCGGCCAGCGGCACCGGCTTTCCGGAAGCGGCCAATCAGGCTGACGTGACGTGGCTGGTCGCCGAGGAGACTCCGGTGGCATTCGAATACAACGGACGCTCCCACGCCGTGATGATGGCGACGCCGGCCGATCTGGAGGACTTCGCGCTGGGCTTCAGCCTGTGCGAGGAAATCGTCGGCAGCGCCGCCGACATCGACCGCATCGACGTCCGCCCGGTGGAGGACGGCATCGTCCTGTCCATCGAAGCCGACCCGTTGCGTCTTCTGCGCGGTTCGCTCCGCCGCCGTTCCATGGAAGGGCGGAGCGGCTGCGGCCTGTGCGGGATCGACAGCCTCGCCAACGCGGTGCGCGAGCCGCCGCGGGTGATGGCGGGCTTCACCCCGTCGGTGGCGGCGGTGGCCGCCGCCTTTGCCGCCCTGCCTGACCACCAGCCGATGAACCGCGCCAACAAGTCCCTGCACGCCGCGGCCTGGGCCGGGCCGGACGGGCGCATCGTGACGGCGCGCGAGGATGTTGGTCGCCACAACGCGCTCGACAAGCTGGCCGGCGCGCTGGCCCGTGTGGGGATTGACCCGTCCGGCGGTTTCGCGGTGATGAGCAGCCGGTGCAGCTTCGAGCTGGTCCAGAAGGCCGCGACCATCGGCATCCCCATGCTCGCCACCATTTCCGCCCCCACGGCGCTGGCGCTGAAGCTCGCCCGCGCCGCCGGCATGACGCTGGCCGCCCGCGCCCGCGGCAACGGCGTCATGCTGTTCCGTTAAAACGCCATTTCCGGGAGCCGACCCATGGACACAACACGCGAAATCGTCCGCATGGCGAACCAGATCGCCGGTTATTTCCAGTCCTACCCGCAGGACGAGGCGGTGGCCGAGACCGCCGGCCACATCCGCGCCTTCTGGGAGCCGCGCATGCGCCAGCGCCTGCTGGACCACAGCAGCGCGGGCGGCGAAGGCCTGCATGAGATCGTCACCCAGGCGGTCGAGCGGCTGAAGGGGCCGACCGTGGGAAGCGCGTAGGAACGCGTAGCCCCCACCCCGGCCCTCCCCCGCTTTCGCAGGGGAGGGAGAAAAAAGTCCCCTCCCCTGCGAAGCGGGGGAGGGTTAGGGAGGGGGCAACAGCACCTCTCCTGTTCAGGCCCGCTGGCTCAGCAACCCCTTGAGCACGCGCGTCAGCAGATCCGCCAGTTGGAACTGCTCCGGCCCCGGCAGGGCCGCGATGACCGCGGCGAAATCCTTCAACGGGTCGTATTCGAGAAGGGCCAACGCCTTATCCGTGGGATGAAGCTGCACGACGCGGCGGTCCTCCGGCACCGGGACGCGCGTCAGCAACTCCTTCGTCACCAAAACCTCGACCATTTGGGACGCCGCGCCGCGGGTCGTCGCGTGGAAGTCGGCGAAGGCGGACACCGTCCGCTGGCTGTCATTGGCCCGCGCGAAATAGCGCAGCGCCGTCCACTGCGACGGCTTCAAACCCTGCGTATAGCCCATGCTGTCGGCGATGTGACCGATGTGCATCATGACCTCGGCGATCGCCTGCGCCGATGCCAGGGACTGGGGGCTTTTCGACATGGCAGCGGGGTCTCGACAGTTGTCTAAATTTGACCCGGAGCGCAGCGAGACGCCGTCCGCGAGTCTGTACGATGCAGAGACTATATGGTTACAAAACTAACATACCCCAGTAGGCAAGTCCACGACTCCCCCACCCCCGACGACGGGGCGCACACTACGGCATCGGGTCAGTAAACGAAACATTGACCTTGAAGCCCATCCAGCACAAGGTGTCGCACCCCCCTGTGGCGCCATCCGGACCTCCGGACCGGTGCGGAGACAACGCAGGGCACCTACCCCCTCGTGTCGGGTCTGCGCCGCGCGTTTTGTCTGGCGTTGCGCCGCGACTCGCCTATATATGCGCGCCATGACCAGCACCCCCCCGTCCATTCCCGGTTTCAAGACCAACCCGGCCTCCTCCCCCAAGGTGGGGATCGTCAGCCTGGGCTGCCCCAAAGCGCTCGTCGACTCCGAGCGCATCCTCACGCGCCTGCGTGCCGAAGGCTACGACATCTCGCCGTCCTACGACGGCGCCGACGTCGTGCTGGTCAACACCTGCGGCTTCCTCGATTCCGCCAAGAAGGAATCGCTGGAGGCCATCGGCGAAGCGATCAAGGAAAACGGCCGGGTCATCGTGACCGGCTGCATGGGCGTGGAATCGGACATGATCCGGCAGGTCCATCCGGACGTGCTGGCCGTCACCGGCCCCCACCAGTACGAGCAGGTGGTCAACGCCGTGCATGACGCCGTGCCGCCGGTCCACGACCCCTTCACCGATCTGGTGCCGCCGGAAGGGCTGCGGCTGACCCCGCGCCACTACGCCTATCTGAAGATTTCCGAGGGCTGCAACAACCGCTGCAGCTTCTGCATCATCCCGTCCCTGCGCGGCGATCTGGTCAGCCGTCCGGTCGTCTCGGTCCTGCGCGAGGCGGAGAAGCTGGCGACCGCCGGCGTCAAGGAGCTGCTGGTTATCTCCCAGGACACCAGCGCCTACGGCATCGACCGCAAATACGCGGAAGAGGACTGGTACGGGCGCAAGGTGAAAGCCCGCTTCATCGACCTCTGTCGCGAGCTGGCGAACTTCGACGTCTGGGTGCGCCTGCACTACGTCTACCCCTACCCGCATGTGGACGAGGTGATCCCGCTGATGGCGGAGGGCCGCATCCTCCCCTATCTGGACATCCCGTTCCAGCACGCCTCCCCCACCGTGCTGAAGGCGATGCGCCGCCCGGCGGCCCAGGAGAAGCAGCTCGACCGCATCCGGAAGTGGCGGCAGGAATGCCCGCATCTGGTGCTGCGCTCCACCTTCATCACCGGCTTCCCCGGCGAGACGGAGGAGGATTTCCAGTTCATGCTGGACTGGCTGAAGGAGGCGCAGCTCGACCGCGTCGGCTGCTTCAAGTACGAGCCGGTCGACGGCGCCACCGCCAATGACCTGCCCGGCGCCGTTCCGGAAGAGGTCAAGCAGGAGCGCTGGGAGCGCTTCATGGAGACCCAGAAGGCGATCAGCGCGGAGCGGCTCCAGCAGAAGGTCGGCTTCACGCTGGGCGTCCTCATCGACGAGGTCGACGAGGAGGGAGCCATCGGCCGTTCCTACGCCGACGCGCCGGAAATCGACGGCAACGTCTTCCTGAACGGCGAGACGAATGTGAAGCCGGGCGACATCGTGGACGTGACCATCGAGCACGCCGACGAGTACGATCTCTGGGGCTCCATCGAACGCGCCGAGTAAGGGTTTCGCCAAAAGCAAAAGGGCCGGGACGGCGACGCCTCCCGGCCCTTTTGCTGTCCGCAGATTCAGGAGCACACTCAGTACAGCCGCCCGCCGTTCGGCACGCCCTGCCCCGGCCCGACCAGCACCACTTCGCCCTCGGCATCCGGGAGACCCAGGCAAAGAACCTCGCTGGTGAAGGGGCCGATGCGCTTGGGCGGGAAGTTCACCACGCCCAACACCTGCCGGCCTACCAGCTCGTCGAGCGTGTAGTGGCGCGTGATCTGGGCGGAACTGCGCCGGGTCCCGATCTCCGGCCCGAAATCGATGGTCAGCTTGTAGGCGGGCTTGCGCGCCTCCGGAAAGGGCTCCGCCGCGGTGATGGTGCCGACGCGGATGTCCACCTTCAGGAAATCGTCGTAATTGATGGTCACGGGTCTCGTCCCTGCCCTGTTGCGGTTGTTACGGTTTCATTCGTCGCGGGCAAGGCTAGCATCGGCGGCGCCGAAGCTGAAACGCGAAAGGGCCGCCCCGGTGGGCGGCCCTTTGCGGCACTCTCCGGCGGGAGAGGTGCTTACTTCTTGGCGATGGCGGCCTTGACCTCGTCCAGGCTCTCCGACACGCGCTTGGACAGCACGTCGGCGGCCTCGGTGTTGGACTTGGCGACCAGCTCGGCCAGTTCCTTGATGTTCGACAGGGCCTTCTCGAAGGCGACCTTGACCAGCTCGGCCTGCTTGGCGGCCTTCTCTTCCGGCGTGCCGGCGGCGGCGACCTGGTTCACGTAGCTGCCGGCCTCCTCGACGGAGGAGCGGACGATCTCGGCCTGGCGGCGGAGCACGGCCTGCAGACCTTCGATCGCCAGCTGGTTGGCGGCGGTCACCGCCTCGATGTTCTTGCGCTGGCTCGCCAGGATGGACTCGACGTCGAGGCCGGGCACCTTGTACTCGCCCAGCACCTTGGACAGATCGAATTCGAGGAACGGGTTACCGGTCTGCTTGGCCATGGTTCTCACCCCCGACGAAAGGATTCATTAGGCGTGCTGCGGCGCAGCAAACCTGTGGCGCGACTATGCAGATTGCCAAAAAGATAGTCAACGCCCTTGTGCGTCGCACCAGGGGTTACACTGCGTCCCACGGAACCTCAACCGGTGGACGCGCTTCCTGGTTCCCTGGCCGGTTCCCCGGCGCCCTGCGGCGCCGTTTGCGATTCGGAGGAAGAGGCTCGCCCAGATCTGCGGCTTAATGCCCCAGCCCAGCGTTCCGCCCGCCGCAGTTCGGAATCGAGCGCCGCCATGGTCCGCGACAGGTCGGCGCTGTCGTCCTCGAGGAAGACGCGCATGACCCGTGCCTGCACCGCGCCCAGACCGGCCACCAGAAGGGCGCCGCCGGTCCGGTCGGCTTCCACCCCGGCGGCGCGCAGCATCCAAGCCATCGACCGTCCGAAATGGCGGGAGAAGGCCAGCGCGGTCAGCGGCTCCCGCCGCAGGTCGCGAACGACCGAGCGCAACCCGTCCCGGTAGGGGAGCAGCGCGTCGTAGCGGCGCATCATCACGTCGAACAGCCGGTCGCGGGCGCTCTCGTCCGGACCGACCGGGGCATCGTCGGCGAGGACCGTGGTGTCGGCGACCCGCGACACGGCGGCCAGCACGTCGGAGCGGTCGGGAAAGCGGCGGTAGAAGACATCGGGCGGCACCCCCGCCGCCCGCGCGATCGCCAGCAGCCCGATATTGCGCCAGCCCTGCCCGGCGGCGAGCCGCATCGCCGCCGCGGCCACCCGCTGGTCCAGCGCGTCGGCGCCTCCTTTCCCCGCGGCGTTCTTCGCAGCGTCGGGGGCGTCAGGATCGGTTTTCCAGGGGGTGTCGGCGGTGTCGTCCATGGGGTCGAACCTCGTGGTCAGCCTGTCCCCATGATGTGGGACGCCCGCGCCGCACCTCAACCGGGGCGGCAGAAGGGGAAGGGCTCGACGCGTTTCATATAGGTGGGAATCCAGCCGCACTGGCCAGCGGGGTTGGGCAGCCGGATCGCCTCGATGGCCGGCCAGACCTGGGCGACCACCACCACCAGCGCCACCATGCCGACAAGCCAGCGGCGCGTCCGGGCGCGCTCCAGCAGGCCGGGCAGGCGCAGCAGCACCCAGGCCGCGGCCAGCCCCGTCAGCGGGTCGGTGTAGGCGGCATAGGCCCGCTGGAAGCCGCGCAGGGAGAACAGCGTCTCTAAACCCCAGGCGACCAGCAGCAGAAGCGCCGCCTGCGCCGCAGCCACCCGCTCCCCCCGGCGCCACAGAACGATGCAGCCACCGATGATGAACCACTCCACCACGACGGTCTGCGGGATGTTGTCGGGGTGGAGGACGATCGTGCGGATCGCCAGCGTGCGCCACAGCCCCTTAGCCAGCAACGTCACCAGCCCGTCGGACAGCACCTGCTCCTGCCCCTGGAGCGCAGCCTGATGCTTCCAGGTGGTGAAGACGAACATGTGCTCGATCAGGTTGGCGACGGCGATGACGTTCTGCTCATGCGGGCGGATCGTCAGGGCGAGCACACCCAGCGCCAGCCCGAGCGCGACCGCCGCGATGGCCGCCACCGCGTAGGACAGGCGCACCCGCCACACCGCCGCGTAGACGGCCATGCCGAGAACGACCCATCCGACGATGATCCCCTGATAGACCCCCGACAGCCCGCCGCCGACCGGGCGGTAGGGGTAGAGCGACTGCCCGGCGCTGGCGATGCCGTGCTGGATCAGGGCCACCGCGGGCAGCGCCGCCGCGGCGGCGGCCAGCCCCAGAATCGCGGCGGCGATCCAGTGGGGACCGCCCTCCCCGGTGAAGCGCCGCCCGAAGGCCAGCGCAATGACCGGAATGCCGAGCGCCAGGAAGATCGCCTGGATCTTCGTCACCACCGCCAGCCCGGCCAGCAGCCCGGCCAGCCCGAGAAGCAGCAGAGGCCGCCATCCCGGTGCGGTGCGGATGGTGACCAGCACCAGAAGAAGCGCCGTCACCACGAAGGAGGCCGACAGCAGGTCGGTGCGCATCTGCCGCGCCTGGGTGGACAGGCCGATGCCGAACGCCATCACCACGGCGGCCAGGAAGGCTACCCGGCGGTCGCCGACCAGCGTGCGGACGAGGTTGGCGTAGACCAGCGCGAAACCGGTGGTGACGAGGATGGACAGCGCCCGCCCGGCCTCGACCAGATTCTGCCAGGCCGCATTGTAGGCGGTGTCGTCGGCGGCGGGCGGCAGGCCGGACAGGGAGACGACCGGCATCAGCCCCAGCGCGTGCAGCAGCCGGTACCAGACCTCGATCACCAGAAAGTAAGTGTAGCCGGGATGGTCGAAATACTCCTGGGGAAGCCCCTCGTTGAACAGCAGCCCATGATAGGCCAGCACCAGATCCTGATCGGCGTGCGACCAGTAGGGGGTGCGGAAGCCGATCGCCAGGGCCGACAGCACCATCATCACCGCAAGCGCCGCGCACAGCCCCCACCAGGGCCAGCGGGCCAGCAGGCCGGCGCCGGGCATCCCGGCGGAGCGATCGGGCATGACCGTATGGGGGGAGGCGGCGCCGCGGTCCAGGGATGGCATGATCGGAGTATGTCCGGAGGTTACACGCCAGCGGTTTGTGCACGATTCCGGACGGTTTTGGAACCGCGGCGGCGGCAGGCTGTTTTTTGCGGACCTGCAACTCCTGATCGCTCAATCCCACTGCCTGTAAGGAACGGTGCCAGCCCGATGCCTGATTCCGACGACCGTCCGTCACCCCGTTCCACCGCCCCCGTCTCCCAAGGCGCCCCCGGCCAGGACCCTGACGGGACGAGGCCCCCATCCTCCGGCCGCGCCCTGGTCATCCTGCCGGTCCTGCCCACCCGCCCCGACGATGGAAACGGTCCGGCGCGCCAGCCCGACGCGCGGCTATCCGAAGCGATCGCGCTCGCCCAGGCCATCCGCCTGGAGGTGCCGCACGCCGAAGTGATCCGCATCGCCCGTCCCGACCCCGCCACGTTGTTCGGGCGCGGCACCGCCGAGCGGATCGGCGGCATGGTGGAGGCCTTCCACGCCGATCTGGTGGTGATCGACCATCCTTTGAGCCCGGTGCAGCAGCGCAACCTGGAACGCCGCTGCATGGCCAAGGTGATCGACCGCACCGGCCTGATCCTGGAAATCTTCGGGGAACGCGCCCACACCCGCGAGGGCCAATTGCAGGTCGAGCTGGCGGCCCTGACCTACCAGCGCTCGCGGCTGGTGCGGTCCTGGACCCACCTGGAGCGGCAGCGCGGCGGCTTCGGCTTCCTGGGCGGCCCCGGCGAAAGCCAGCTCGAACTCGACCGCCGCCTGATCGCCGAGCGAATCTCGCGCCTGAAGTCGGACCTGGAGGAGGTGCGGCGGACCCGCAAGTTGCACCGCTCCGCCCGGCAGCGCGGCGGCACGCCGCTGGTGGCGTTGGTCGGCTACACCAACGCCGGCAAATCGACGCTGTTCAACCGGCTGTCCGGCGCCGGCGTCACCGCCGAGGACATGCTGTTCGCCACGCTCGACCCCACGGTGCGCCGGATCGCGCTCTCCTCCGGCAAGACCATGGCCCTGTCGGACACGGTGGGCTTCGTGTCGGAGTTGCCGACCCAGCTCGTCGCCGCCTTCCGAGCCACTCTGGAGGAGGTGCAGGCTGCCGATTTGATCCTGCATGTCCGCGACGTCTCGCACCCCGACACGGCGGCGCAGAAGGCGGACGTGGATTCGGTGCTGGCCGACCTCGGGATCGACGCCGCCAACGACCCGCGGGTGGTGGAGGTCCTGAACAAGACCGACCAGATGCCGGCGACGGCCCGCGGCGCGCTCCACATGCGCCTCGCCAACCAGCGGATGATGGAGGGAGAGGAACGCGCTGTCGCCGTGTCCGCCCTGACCGGGGAGGGGCTGGACGACCTGCTGGAATTGCTGGATCGGCGCGTATCGGCCGAGCGGCAGGTGCTGGAGCTGAGCGTCAACCTGTCGGACGGACGCGCCCTGGCGTGGCTCTACGAGCATGGGCAGGTGCTGGACCGGCGGGACGAGGACGGGCAGGCGCATGTTCATGTGGCACTGGCCCCCGCCGACGCCGCCCGCTTCGAAAGCCGCTTCGTCGGACAGGAGAGCCGCTGACGGGGCATCTCCCGCTATTCGGCCTTCTGTTTCGGATGGTTTGAAACCACTGCCGCTCTCCTGCGTTGTGACGGGCAGGCCGGTCCGTGACCCCGACCCGCCATGACCAGGAGGAGACAGCCCCATGACTGAAAAGCCGGGCCAGGATCGGGCCGAGCGCGTGCGCCGCCGCGCCCACGACATCTGGGAGCGGGAGGGACGTCCCGAAGGTCAGCACGATGAGCATTGGGCCCAGGCTGAAGCCGAGGTGGACGACGAGATCCGCGCCGAGCGGCAGAGCGAGGAGACGGAAAGCAGCGCCCCGGATACCCCGCCGAAACGGCGTTCCAAGGCGACGCCCAAGATGACGGCTGCGAAGCCGGCTTCCGCGAAGGCGAATCCGGCGCCCAAAGCCGCTCGCGGCAGCGGCACGCGGGCGGCGGCGGAGAATCTGTCGGCGGTGGCCGCCGGACGGACGGAGCAGACCGGCACGACCAAGACGGGCGGCCAGATCTCCCGCGGCGGGGCGGCCAGCGGGAAGCCGGGCAAGGCGTCGCGCCGGGACGCGTCGGGCGGCTGACCGGGCGGGGCGCTCCCCCCTTCCCGTTCTCCGCAAAGCTCCTATGCCCCGCCTGCCGGAAAATGGGGCCCAAAAGGGAACGAGAGGTCTGGTTTCCGCCCTTCGGGATTGCTAGTGTTGCTGCCCCTGCGCATCCGCACGCAATGTTCGATCCCTGAGGTAGAGACATGCCGCATTATCGCTCCCGCACTTCCACGCACGGCCGCAACATGGCGGGCGCCCGCGGCCTGTGGCGCGCGACGGGCATGAAGGACGGCGATTTCGGCAAGCCGATCATCGCGATCGCCAACTCCTTCACCCAGTTCGTGCCGGGGCACGTCCACCTGAAGGATCTGGGCCAGCTCGTCGCCCGCGAGATCGAGAAGGCCGGCGGCGTCGCCAAGGAGTTCAACACCATCGCCGTGGACGACGGCATCGCCATGGGCCACGACGGCATGCTCTACAGCCTGCCCTCGCGCGAGCTGATCGCCGACGCCGTCGAGTACATGGTGAACGCCCACTGCGCCGACGCGCTGGTCTGCATCTCCAACTGCGACAAGATCACCCCCGGCATGCTGATGGCCGCCATGCGGCTGAACATTCCGGCGGTCTTCGTGTCCGGCGGACCGATGGAGGCCGGCAAGGTCAACTGGCGCGGCAAGACCAAGGCCGTGGACCTGATCGACGCGATGGTCGCCGCCGCCGACCCGACGGTGACCGACGAGGAGGCGGCGGTCATGGAGCGCGGGTCCTGCCCGACCTGCGGCTCCTGCTCCGGCATGTTCACCGCCAACTCGATGAACTGCCTGACCGAGGCGCTGGGCCTCTCGCTGCCCGGCAACGGCACCATCCTGGCGACCCACGCCGACCGCAAGGAGCTGTTCCTGGCCGCCGGCCGCATGGCGGTGGAGCTGTGCCGCCGCTGGTACCAGGAGGAGGACGCCACCGCCCTGCCCCGCGGCATCGCCACCTTCGAGGCGTTCGAAAACGCCATGACGCTCGACATCGCCATGGGCGGCTCCACCAACACGGTGCTGCACCTGCTGGCCGCCGCGCAGGAGGGCCAGGTGCCCTTCACCATGGCCGACATCGACCGGCTGTCGCGCCGCGTTCCCAACGTCTGCAAGGTCGCCCCGGCGGTGTCCGACGTCCACATCGAGGACGTGCACAAGGCCGGCGGCATCTTCGGCATCCTCGGCGAACTCGACCGCGGCGGGCTGCTGAACCGCGACGTCGCGACCGTCCACGCCAAGACCCTGGGCGACGCGCTGGACCGCTGGGACGTCAAGCGCACCCAGGACGAGGGCGTCCACACCATGTTCAAGGCCGCCCCCGGCGGCATCCCGACGACCATCGCCTTCAGCCAGGAGAAGCGCTGGCCGGAACTGGACCTCGACCGCGACAAGGGCGTCATCCGCTCCGTCGAGAGCGCCTTCAGCAAGGACGGCGGCCTCGCCGTGCTGTTCGGCAACATCGCCGAGAAGGGCTGCATCGTGAAGACGGCGGGCGTCGACGCCTCCAACCTCGTCTTCGCCGGCCCGGCCCGCGTTTTCGAAAGCCAGGACGCGGCGGTCGAGGCCATCCTGGGCGACACCGTCAAGGCGGGCGAGGTGGTGGTCATCCGCTACGAAGGCCCGCGCGGCGGCCCCGGCATGCAGGAGATGCTCTATCCGACGAGCTACCTGAAGTCCAAGGGGCTTGGCAAGGCCTGCGCCCTGGTCACCGACGGCCGATTCTCCGGCGGCACGTCGGGCCTGTCGATCGGCCACGCCTCGCCGGAAGCGGCGCAGGGCGGCGCCATCGGCCTCGTCCAGAACGGTGACCGGATCGAGATCGACATCCCCAACCGCAAGATCAACCTCGCTGTGTCCGACGAAGAGCTGCAGCGCCGCCGCGACGCCGAGAACGCCAAGGGCGCCGATGCCTGGAAGCCGGCCAACCGCAACCGCATCGTCTCGCCGGCGCTGCGCGCCTACGCCGCCCTGACCACCAGCGCCGACCGCGGGGCGGTCCGTGACGTGTCGCAGGTCGAAGGCATCGCCGTGAAGCGCTGACACGGCGCCGAAGGCGCAACCGAAGGATCCCAAACCTTCCGGTTAAGACCTTCGGCAAGGTTGTGAACACAACCCACAACAACGGACGGCACCGAGGCAATCCACGGTGCCGTTTCTCTTTATGAGGGTAACGGGTGACAGAAAGCCATGCGGCAGTATGTCTCCTATCCTCCCACCCCATAGCCAAAAGAAGCGCAGGCCTTCCATCGCGAAATCTGTCATCGTCCTTGCGCATGCTCCAGCATGCCGGAACGGGATTCGCGTTCCGGAAGATCAACACCACGGGGAAACCGATGGTCCAGCCGCGGTCCGTCGTCCGGGATGATGTCGACGCGACACCCAAGGGTGTCGCGCTCCGTCATGCGCTGGCGGACATCGCGGATGCCCTGCGCCGCGCCGAGGAAGGCATCGGTTCCATCCTGGCCGTGACGGCGGCGGCGGAGGATGCCGGCCGCCTGATTGGCGCCCTCGTCCACAGCCCCGTCACCACCGGCTTCAGCGTCCTGCGCTGGCCGCAATCCCTTCTGCCGCCGCTGGGAGAACCCGACGATCTCGAAGCGGTGGCCCTCAGCCTGCTGCCTTTGGCCGATGGCCCTGAGATCGAAGCCCGTCGCGACATCGCCCGGGCTGCCGAACGCGGCGGCGGTGAGTTGGCTGGGGAGGCGGTGCGCGGCCTCCTGGGCCTTCCGTCGCTCCAATCGCTCTGGCTGGGGCTGGACGGCGCGCAGAGGGCGGAATTCCAGGTGGAGGGGCTGGCCGCCGCCATACTGGACCTGTGTTATGAGCGTCCCGTCCTGATCGTGGTGGAGAACGTCCAATGGGCGCGCGGCTTGACGGTGCCGCTGCTCAATGCTTTGAGCAACACCGTCGAGGACGCACGGCTGTGTCTGCTGGCCATCGGTTCTCCGGCGTCTTGCGCGCGGCCCGGCGGCTGGATGCCCCCCGGCACAGCACGGCTCATGGCCCTGCCGGAAGCGAACGGCGGACCAGCCGGCGGAGCCGGCATGGATGTGGATGATCCGGCGCGGCACGCCGTCTTGTTGGACGCGCTGCGCCGGGACCGGCGACCGCAACGGATCGAGTGGATGGCCCATCACGCTCCATTGGCCGGGGAATGGGCCCTGGCCTGCGCCTGCGCGCGGCACGCCGGACAGCGGGCGGAGGCGGACTGCCGACCCGCCGACGCCGCTCGTCACTACATGGACGCGCTGGCCGCGCTGGACCGCTTGCCCGAGACCCGGCGGAACGCGCAACGCCGGATCGACCTATGGACCGCCTTGGCCCGCACCCGACCCCATTCGGATGGTAGCGCGATCAAGGCGGCGGAAAGAGCCCATGCGCTTGCCGAAGGCCTTGGCGACGGAATGCGTTCCGCGCTTGCCCTGTCGATTCTGGCAACCCTGCGTTGGGTCGGCGGCGACCTGTCGGAGGCCCGGCGGACGGGCCTGCGGGCTTTGCGGATCTGGCGGCACATTCAAAGCCCCAGGCAGCAGGTTCAAACGCTCATCAATCTGGGCCGTGGCTTGACCGAAGCGGGCCGCTTTCGTCACGCCAACACCGTTCTACGCGCCGCCGCCGACTTGGCTGCCGACTTGGCCGCCGACCCGGCGCACCAGGGGGAGGCGCGCCGCCTCCACGGCCCGACAGCGTTGGCGTCTGTGTGCATCGCCGCGCACCGGGCGCGCTGCCGGGCGGAACTGGGCGAGCCGGAGGAAGCGCTGCGGCTCGCCCGTGCGGCGCTCGCCCAGGCGGAGCACAGCGGCCACGCCGCGTCACGCGCCCTGGCCTGTCTGCATCTTGGCTGGGCCGCGTTGACCGGAGAGCGCTACGCCATGGCGGTCGAGCCGTTGAAACAGGCCGTCGCCATCACCGAGACGATCCGCCTGCACGCCTGCCAGCCTCTCGTCCTCGGCGCGCTGGGCTACGCCCTGGTCCGCACCGGAGCGCTCAACGACGGAGCATCCCTGCTGCTGGGCAGCCGGGAGCATGCCCGGATGCTCGGCATCCGGCGCCACGAGCCGCAGATTCTCATCTGGATCGCCGAGGCCGCCCTGCTCTCCGGCCAACCGGAGGACACCGTCCGCAACGCCCGCGACGCTGCCGAAAAGGCCGCGAGTGCCGGTCAGGCGGGTGATGAGGCTTGGGCGCGACTCGCGCTGGCCCAGGGACTGTACGCGCAGGGGGACTTCGCCGCGGCCCGGCAGTCCGCGGATGTCGCCGCCCGCATCGCCGCACAGCGCTCGATGGCGCCGTTGCTGACGCAATGCGCCGAACTGCGCAAAACCGCAAAGCCCGGCTGAAGACCGGTGGCCAAGCGCTGAACGGACGCCACGAAGATCGAACTTAATTTGCCAAGCACCCGTATAAAAGGCGGTGCGTTCGCATACGAATCTCCCTATCGTAGTCCTTCTCCTCTACGGACGGCATCGTCCGTTCCCCGCTTTCGAAACGGACAACCGCCGCATATGACTCTTGCCCAGCTTTCCCGGTTGCGCGGGCACAAGGGTTTGGGGTTCATGTTCGCGCTGGCGACCTTTGCCGTCGCCTTGGTGGCGCGCCTTGCGCTGGACGACCGGCTGCCGGCGGGGTTCCCCTTCCTGACCTTCTTCCCGGCGGTCATCGTCACCACCTTCCTGGCCGGGCTTTGGCCGGGCATCCTGACGGCTCTGCTGAGCGGGCTGGCCTCCTGGTTCTTTTTCCTCGGCCCCAACCAATCGCTTGACCTGAATCCCGGAAGTGCCCTGGCTCTGGGCTTCTTCGGGCTGGTCGTGGCGGTGGACATTGCCGTGATCCACATCATGAACGTGGCGCTTGAGCGGCTGGCGGAGGAGCGCAACCGCAGCGCCCGCCTGACGCAGCAGACCCAGGTGATGTTCAGCGAGCTTCAGCACCGCGTCTCGAACAATCTTCAACTCGCCTCCTCGCTGATCGCGATCCAGAAGTCCAAGGTGAAGGACCCCGAAGCCCGCCGCGCGCTGGAGGAGGCCGCTGGACGGCTGTCCACACTGGGCCGCCTGCACCGCCGGCTCCACGCCCCCCATGACGGGCCGATGGACATGGAGCCGTTTCTGCGCGAATTGTGCCAGGACATCCTCAAGACCTCCGGGGCGGAGCGGGTCGACTGCACGGTCAGCGCCGCCGAGTCCGATCTGCCACCGGACACCCTGATCCCGCTCGCCCTGATCCTGGCCGAGCTGGTCAGCAACGCGCTGGAACACGGATTTCCCAACGGCGAGGCCGGACGGATCGGCGTCGATCTGCGGACCGGTGATGGGGAGCTGGTGCTGACGGTGCATGATGACGGAGCGGGCCTTCCCGATGGCTTCACTCTGACGCGCCCCTCCAGCCTTGGCCTGAAGATCGTCAGCTCGCTGGCCGCCCAGATCGGCGGAACCTTCACCATGACCGGATCGCACGGACAGGGCACTACGGCCCGGCTGGTTCTGACCCGGCCCATGCCTTCCTGACAGGCCTTTTCCTGACAGGCCTTTTCCTGACGGGCATCGGTGGACAGCGGCGCGCCGTTCCGGCACAAAGTCGCCCCATGCCCACCCTGTCCACCTCTTCCGCATCGGCGGTCTCGGCGACCACGACGGCCCGGCGCGTCGGCGTCATCGACTTCGCGCGGGGCGTGGCGCTGCTCGCCATGGCCCTCTATCACGGCTCCTGGGATTTGACCTATCTGGGCCTGGCCGATTTCGACCTGTTCGACAATCCGCTCTGGCTGGCCGCGCGCACCGGCATCCTCGGCAGCTTCCTGATCCTGTCGGGTTTCAGCCTCGTCCTGGCGGCAGAGGGTGGCATCGACCGGCGCCGCTTCCTGCGACGCTTCGCCCTGCTCGTCCTGGCCGCTGTCGGCGTGTCGGCGGTGTCGCTGGCGATGTTTCCGGACAGCCCGATCTTCTTCGGCGTGCTGCATCACATGGCGGTGGCGAGCCTTCTCGGCCTCGCGCTGCTGCGCCTGCCTTGGCCGGCGCTTCTGCTGCTCGGTGTGGCGGTGATCGCGCTGGGCGAGACGGTCGCCCTGCCACTGTTCGACGAGCCCTGGCTGCGCTGGATCGGGCTGATGACCTTTGCGCCGGAATCGAACGACTATGTGCCGCTCTTTCCCTGGTTCGGCGGCTTCCTCTTCGGGATGGCGCTCGGGCGGCTGTGGCGTCCCGGCCCGACGAAAACTCCAGGAGGAGCGGCCGGGCGCTTGTTCGCCCGGGCCGGGCGGCACAGCTTGGCGGTGTATCTGCTGCACCAGCCCGTGCTGTTCGGCCTGTTGTCCCTGCTGGCGATGGGGATCGGTGCCGACCCGGCGGATATCCGCAGCTTTCAAAATTCCTGCGTCGCGACCTGCACCGCCAGAGGCGGGGAGGCGGCGCAATGCACCGCCACCTGCCGCTGCGTGTCCGACGATCTGAACCGGGTCGGACTGTGGTCTGACTTCATCCACGACCGTCTGACCGCGGACAGCGCCCGCAAGGTCGACGGCATCATCCAAAGCTGCGGCAACCGCTGACCCGGAAAACGTCGAGCGGGGGAAAGCGCTACGCCCGGCGCTTTCCCACCGTGTCGGCGACGTAGGCGTCGCGATGGCCCATCGGCTTCGGACCGCGCCCATCCTCTTCCGTGGTGTCGCGGGCGGTCTGGTGCTCGATTTCCGCGTTCAGCTCCGCCCCCATCAGGATCACGTAGGAGGTCAGGTTGAACCACAGCAGCAGCACCACGCCCGCCCCGACCGACCCGTAGGTCTGGTTGTAGCTGCCGAAGTTCGAGACGTAGATCGAGAAGCCCACCGAGGCGATGATCCACAGCGCCGTGGCGATGGACGATCCCCAGGTGACCCAGCGCCATTTCGGTTGCCGCCGGTCCGGGCCATAGCGGTAAAGCACGGCAAGCGCCAGCACGATCGCCACCGCCAGAATGGGCCAGCGCGCAAGGCTGGCCGCCCAGCCGATGGGCGTGTCGCGCAGACCGAGAAAGTTGATGGCCGCAGGCACCGCAACGATCAGCGCCAGAGTGACAATGATGAACACCAGCCCGGCCAGCGTCAGCACGAGCGACAGGAGGGCCAGCCGGAGAAAACTGCGCCGCTCCTCCTCTCCATAGGCGATGTTGAGCGCGGTGATCAGGGAGTTGGTGCCGCGCGACGCGCTCCACAGCGTTAGCGCGAGGCCGAACAGGACGCCGAAGCCCAGACCTTCCTGCGGCGCCGACGCCACGTTGCGCGCTTGATCGCGCAGCACATTCAGCGCCTCGGGCGGCAGCAATCCGGCCAGTTGATTGACCTGCTGCTCCACCCCCGCCGGGTCGAAGACAAGGCCGTAAATCGAGACCAGCGCAGCGATGGCCGGGAAAATGGCGAACAGGGCGTAGTAGGCCACCCCCGCCGCCACAATGGAGATGTTGTCCTTCCCCTGCTCTTCCCAGGTACGCCAGAGGATGTCCTTCCAGCCCGCCTTGGGAATGTCGGACGGCCGGGCCGCCGATCGACCCCGCCCCCCCATCTCGACGCGCGGATATTGGTTGCGGTGGCGACGGCTCAGCCCCAGCATGCCCCCTCCCTCACGCGACCGCTTCGCGCAGAGCGCCGACGCGGTGATGCACTGTCTCGATCTCGTGGAAATGGGCTCCGACGATCACCGTCAGCTCCTCGGGAAGGTCATCGTGCAGGCTGTTGCGGAACAGCCCCAGCGTGCCTTCAACACCGTTCTCCAGACCGCGGAGCAGACCGCCGCGCGTCCGCGAACCGCCCAGTTCGGTGTCCAGATCACGCCAGACCGCATGGACAGGCGCTTGCAGATCGCGGCCGCCGCCGCGGCGCACCAGTTCCGCTTCCAAGGCGGCGGCGCTTCGGTCGAACTGGGTGGCGACCTGGGCCAGCCGCCCCTTCAGGTCGGGATCGCCCAGAACCATGTCGGCTTGGCGGAATCCGGTGGCTCCCTGGCGGCAGGCGGCGACCAGAACGCTCAGCACATCTTGTATCGTCCCATCAACGACTCGTCCCGTTGACGTTCCGGCGGTGGCGGGTTCGACCTCAGGCGTGCGCGACACGGTCCAGGCGAACCACAGGGCACCCGCCGCAACCAGAGCCAGGGGCCAGGGGTTGGAACGGATGGCGCGGGCCATGCGCGATGGGTTGCCCTCCACCACGTCACGGACCACCTCAATGACGCCGCCCGACATCTGGCCGGGCGAGAGGCGGAACTCGATCTCGTCGAGAACCGCGTCCATGCGGCCACGGATGGCATGGATGTCCTGCTCGATCTCATCCGTCCCACGCCGTCCGCGCGGCGATGCCGAGGCGTCGGATGTGGGTGTGGTGCTTGCTGTTGTGCCCGCCGCGACGCCGCTCATGGTGTCGGCATACGGATCGGTGGCTCGGTTCATGCCGGCGACTCCCCCTCTTGACGCTGCCGCCAAGCAACACCGCAGGTCAGCGGAAGGTTCCGGTTTGCGGCCGGGGTGACACGAGGGATCGCCCGCTCGATCTTTTTAAACAGGCAGCAACCGGTAGTGGTACCCCACACCTTGCAAACCGCTGCGAATTATATCAATGATCTAATGCGCATACAAAACACAGTGGCTGAATACAAGTGAAAGCAATCTAAAAATCCATTGCCGACAAGGGGGATTGATGATGGACGCACAAAATCTTTCGATCTCGCCCCATAGCTCGGTCTTGCCAAAAATCGTCTTCAGCGGGACTGAGGCACCGAATACAGCGCACTACCCTCCAAAGATGTCATTGTTCTGATCTTCCACTTCTGTGACGGCACGGTCGAGTTCGTGCCGCAGATGACCAAGGAATCCACTGCTTCTTGCATTTACTTTCTACAGATCTCTTTCTCAATTTTCTCTTCTCTACTGACGCCGATCAAGCGGAAGATAACCGTGAGCGCTTCGTCTTGGAGGGATGTCCAGCCTGGAGCGCACGGTGAACGGCCATCCCGCCAACCGTGTCGCCGAGTTGCCCCCGTGGAGTTGGAAGCCGGCCGTCAACGGCTGATCCGGTGCAATCACGCTCCGCTTACGCCTGACCGGTCCCGGAGCGCTCACCCTCGGAGATCACGTGCTGCTTCACGGCGCCGTCATCGCCCGTCACCTCCACCATGCCCCGCCACTTCATTGCACCGCCGGTTCACTGCCTTCGCAGAGCGCTTTACCATCCCTTCCCCAGGTTTGGGACGGCTTTGGGAATATCAGCCGAACCAATTTGCAACATCGCCGGTCTGGCCGAGGATGGTGACGCTGACCCCGGCCTTGAGGTCGAGCACGGTCGAGCCGTTCACCACCCGCGCCGAGGCGATCACGCTCGCGAGGTTGAGCGCCGCGTCGAACAGCGCCAGACGGTCGGTACCCGCGGTGAAGTCCATCACCACCGATCCACCCGAATCCGAGCCAATGGCAAACAGATCCGCTCCGTCACCACCCCAGACGGTGTCAGCCCCCTGGTCGAGGAAGATCACGTCGTTCCCGGCTCCGCCGGCCAGAACGTCGTTTCCCGCCCCGCCGAACAGCGTGTCATCGCCGTCATCACCGAACAGCGTGTCGTTGCCCGACCCGCCGCTGGCGAGGTCGTTGCCCGACCCCAGAGACAGGATATCGGCCCCCGACCCGCCGAACAGCGTGTCGTCACCATCCTCGCCGAAAAGCGTGTCGTCGCCGTCGCCACCGTCGGCGATGTCGTTGCCCGCCCCCAGCGCCAGGATATCGTCGCCTTCCTGGCCGAACAACGTATCGACTCCCTCGCCACCGAAGAAGGTATCACCGCCGGCCCCGCCAGCCAGCACGTCGTCGCCCGCCCCGCCAACCAGGATGTCCGCTCCGTCGCCACCGAACAGCGTGTCGTTGCCGTCCTCGCCGAACAACACGTCGTTGCCGTTCTCACCGAACAGCACATCGTTGCCCGTCCCGCCGCCCAGCGTGTCGTTGCCGGCCCCGCCGCCGAGCGTGTCCTGACCGGCCCCGCCGCTCAGCAGGTCGTCGCCCTCGCCGCCGCCCAGCAGGTCGTCGCCGTCGTCGCCAAGCAGCGTGTCGTTGCCCAGCGTGCTGGCCACCGTGTCGTTGCCGCCACCGCCGGACAGGTAGTCGTCACCCTCACCCAGCAGCAGGTATTGGTCGGCGCCGTCGCCGAAGACCGTCTGGTTGCCGGCCCCACCGGTCAGTGTCGCCTGCCCGATCACCGCCGCGAACTCGACGTTGTCGAGTTGGATCGCCAACGGCGCGCCCACCGCCGTGGTGTTGATCACCAGCGCCGTCGGCAAGGAGCCGTCCTGGGCCGTGCCGGTGATCTTTGCCGCCGTGTCGGGAGCCGTCGCCGCGGTGAAGTCGAAGGTCCGCACCAGCAGCGCCGTGGTCTGCGGCAGCGCACCGAGGAACCCCCGGCCACCACCTTCCAGCCCGGTGCGCGACGAGGTTCCCGCCGTCGTGCGCGCCTGGATCTCCCGGACCAGATCGTCCAGCGACTGCGTCGGATTTTGCCGGGCCGCCGGGCCGCTCGCCGTCACGCCGACGCCCGTCGGCAGGCTGACCTGGAGGGTGGTCACCGTGGAGCCGTTGCGCGTCTCCTGCACCACCGGCACGTCGGCCAGGGTGGCGTTCGCCGTGCCCGGATCCTCCGCGCGGCTGCTGGCGGGAGCCTGCACCACCACCGTGCTCGTCGTCTTGCCGTTCGCCTGCCCCGACAGCGTCTGCACCTGCGCGCCGTCGATGGTCACCGCCGTGGCCTTGGCCGCCGTGGCCGAGGCTGCCGGCGAGGCGTTGCCCGCATCGTCCGTCAGCATGACCGATAGTGACAGCGTACCGTCATACAGCCCTGAAACGTCCAGACCACGAACCGTGTCGGACGCGCTGGCGATCCGTCCCGTCCCGCTCAGCGTGCCGCCGCCCGACGAGGTCAGCGTCCAGCGGTAGGTCGTCCCCACCTCGCCGTTGGCGATGGTGAAGGCGACGTTGGATTGCTTGCTGTGGTCGATGGCGGCGTCGGCAAAGGATACCTGCGGGGCCGCAGGCGCCTGCGTGTCCACCGTCAGCGCCAGCGCGGTGGAGGCCGTGCCCGTGTTGCCCGCCGCGTCGGTCGCCACCGCCGTGAAGCTGTGGCCGCCGTCGGGCAGCGGAGCCGCGCGGAAGTCAGCGACCCAAGCGCCGTCGGCCCCGGCCGTCACCGTCGCAACCACCAGGCCGTTGTCCGCCAGGGCCACCGTGCTGCCCGCTTCCGCCACGCCACGCACCAGCAGCGCACCGCGGTTTATCAGGCCGCCCGCCGCGGTTCCGGCGTCGTCGAGGAAGGCTCCCGCAATGGTTGGGGCTCCGGGCGGCGTGCGGTCCACCACCGGCAGCGTCAGCGTCCCCCACGCCGCGGGGGCCACGGTGCCGTCGCTCACCGTCACCGCGATCGTCGCCGTGGACGCGCGTGCCGCGGTGATCGCGAGCGTGGCGAGCGTGGCGTTCACATCGGCCACCGATCCGGTGATGGTCACCGCTCCACCGGCTGCCGTGCCAACCGTCGCCTGACCCGCCGCGGCGACGGCGAGCACCGCCTGCGCGGGGGTCAACGTCACCGTCAGCGTGCCGCCGTCGGGATCGGCAACCAGAATACCGTTCAACGCCGTGGTCAGGCCCGGATCGACCGTGACCGGCTGCGGCAGGGTCAGGGTCGGCGCGTGCGCGACCGCGACGGCCAGCGTCCCGCTCACGCCGGGCAGGATGCCGCCCGCATAGTCGGCCGCGATGGCCACGCTTGCCGTCATGGCGGCGTCGGCGGGCGTCACCGTCAGGGTCGCCAGGGTGGCGTTGACCGCCGCCGCGGTGCCGACCACCGCCAGCACCCCGCCACCGAGGTCGGTCAACTGCGCGCCGCCGGCCGCCGTCAGGGCAAGCGCGGCGTTGCTCGGCGTCAGGCGCACGGTGGCGATGGCCGCGCCCGTGTCGGACAGCGCCAGACCGGACACCGCCGTGGCCGTCCCGGCGAGCAGCGTCGGGCTGGTCGCCGGCAGGGTCAGCTCGGGCGACGCCGACAGGGCGATGGCGAGCTGCGAGTGGGCGTTCTGGCCGTTGCCGGCGTCCACCTGGACGGCCAGCGCGGCCTGCGCCGTCCCCACGCTGCCCGTGAAGGTGGCCGCGGCGAGCGCCGTGTTCAGCGCGCTCGCCAAGCCGCTCAGCGTCTGCGAGCCGTCCGGGTTGCCGGTGATCGTCACGCCGGCTGCCGGGGCCACCGCCAGCGTGCCGCCGGACGGGCTCAGGCGCACCGTCAGCACACGGTTGTTGGGGTCGCTCACGCTCAGTCCCGCCAGCACCGCCGGCGTACCCGCCACCAGGCTGAGCGAGCCGGGCACCGTCACCGCCGGCAGGTTGTCGATGGTCACCGCGATGGTGTCGGTGACCACCGGGGTGCGCCCGTCGAGATCGGTCGAGGCAACCTGGATGGTGCCCGCCGTCGTCCCGACGGTCCCGGTGTAGGTCAGCGTCGCCAGCGTGGCGTTGACGTCGGCCTGGGTGCCGACCACGCGGTAGGCCCCGCCGCCCGGCTGCGACACCGACGCACCGCCCTGGGCGGTCAGCCCAAGGGTGCCGCCGGTCGGCGTCAGGGTGACCTGCACCGTCGTGCTGTCGAAATCCTCCACCACGAGGCCGCTCACCGCCGTCGCCTGGCCGGCCACCGCCGCCAGGGCGGCGGGCACCGTCTGTTCGGGCGGCGACAGCACGTCCATCAGCAGCAGGTCGCTGTCGTCGGCGGTCAGCGGCTGGTCGTCGGCGGTCTCGAACAGGATCGAGGCCGTCGTCGCCTGCCGGGCCCCCGTGAACTCAAGCTGCTTGAGCGTCTTGTTCACGTCGTCCAGCGTGCCGGTCAACCGGATCTTGCCGTTGCCGAGGTCGGTCGCCGTGGCCGCCCCGAACAGCGGCAGCGTGATGGTGCCGTTGGTCGGCGTCAGCACGACCGTCATGGTGCCGCCGTCGGCGTCCCGCAGCTCCAGCCCGAGGATCTCGATGGAGTGGCGGGCGATCACCGTCGGGCGGCTCGGCAGCACGTTTTCCGGCGCCGACTGGAGGGCGATGGCCAGGGTGCCGGAGGCGTCCGGCGTGGTCGGGTCGTCGTCGCTCAGCGTGACCGCCAGACTGCCCGCCGTCTGCCCGGCGGCTCCGGTGAAGACCAGCGTGGCCAGCGTGGCGTTGACATCGGCCACGCTGCCGCTGACCGTGAGGGTCCCGTCGGCCGCCGTGCCCACCGTCGCCGGGCCGGCCAGCGTGATGGTGCCGTTGCCCGGGGTCAGCGTCGCCGTCACCGTGGCGCTGTCGCCATCGGCCACCGTCAGCCCGCCGATGGCCGCCGCTTGGCCCGTCACCGCCGTCGGCGCCGTCGGCAGGGTCAGCTTCGGGTTGATCGGGTCCTCGTTGCGGATGACGCCGGAGGCCGTGGCGGTGTCGAGGGCGGTGGCCGCCACCGACGGGTTGGACAGGGTCACCGTGAAGGTCTCGTCCGGCTCGATGTCCGTGTCGCCGGCGACCTGGACGGTGATGGTCTTCGTGCTCTCGCCGTCGGCGAAGGAAATGGTGCCCGCGGGCAGCGTCCCGCCGAAGTCGGCCGCATCCAGCGTGCCGTTGGCCGCCACCGCCCAGTCGACCGTCAGGGCGCCGCTCGTGTTGCCGGCGCGGGTGACCGTGAAGCTGTAGGCGGTGCTGCCGACGTCGCCTTCACGCTTGTCGGCGTCGGTCGCCGCGATGGCCAGCCGCGACGGCACCACGACGGCGACCGTCGCGCTGCTGATCTGACTCTGCAGGCTGCTCCCGGTGAAGGTGCTGACCGCGTTCGAAACATTGCCCGCTGCGGTGCCGCTCTGCAGTTCGGCGGCCGCCGCGCCCTGCGCGACAACCTGCGTCTGGGCCATCTGCGTCAGGCCGGCCAGACCGTCGCTGCTGCCGCTGGCGCTGACGACGGCCCCGTTCGCCGCGGCGATGACGCTGGCCGCCTGGGTCACCACCGCGGCCAGCTTGGCGCTGTCGATGGCCGAGACCTTGCCGCCGGCGCTGGTCAGGATGGTCGCCAGCACAGTCGTGTCGGCGAGGTCGAACGTACTCCCCGCCGGCACCGCCGCGACCGCCTCGGCGATGGCGCTGACCAGCGCCCGGCCGATCACGCCGCTCGCCGGAGCCGTGCCGGACACCGCCCCGGTCAGCACCGCGCTGCCCTGGACGATCAGGTTGGCGATGTTGGCGGCGGCGGCCTGCGTCCGCAACGCGGTGGCGATGGCCGAAGCACTCGCCCCCGCGCTGGTCGCGGCGACGATCGGGTCGTAGTTCAACAGGTCGAGGCCGGCGTCGAGGCCGAGCTTGCTCTTCAGCTCGGTCACCGCCGCGGCGATCGCGGCGTCGCTGCCGCCCAACCCGGCCATGCCCATGACGACCGTGGTCAGCGGATTGATCACCGAGGCCGTGGCCGCCGTCTGGTAGACGCCCGTGAAGGCCAGATTGGTCGAGATGTCGGTGCCGCCGAGCATGATGATCGGCCCGCTGCCGCCCTCGACCGACCAGTTGCCCACCGCGTCGGTGCTGCCGCTGGCCTCGCCGGCGTCGAGCACGCCGTTGGCGTTGGCGTCGGCGAACACCGTGGCGCCGGCGATGTAGCCGTCGATGGCCCGGCCGCCACGCACGTTCACCAGCACCTTGTCGGTCGCCGGGAGCTTGCCCAGCGTCAGGCTGGTGACCGTGTTGCCGGCGCTGTCGACGATGCGCCCGCCGTTCAGGTCGAGCGTCCCCGCCACGGCGATGCCGTCCTTGTCGAGGTCGTCGGCGGCCACGACGTAGCGGAACACCAACGCGCCGTTCTCGGTCCGGTCGTAGGTGGCGTAGCGGGTCTGGCTGCCGATGGTCAGGGTCAGGCGCGGCGTGCCGGAGGCGACGCCGACCGTGTCGGTGAAGGCGACCGTGAACTCCAGCGCGTCGCCGCGCGTCGCCAGATAGCGCCCGGCGCCCGGCCCGGTGACCTTGGTGACGGTGGCGGCGCGGTCGTCGTTGAGGATGGTGCCGATGGCCGTGCGGGTCTCCACCTCGATCTTGGCGTTGGCCACCGTGGTGGTGGAGCCGACCAGCGCGACGCGGAACAGCTCGGTGTCCTCGACGAGGCGGTCGCCGCTGACGGGGATGGTGATGGTCTTGCTGGTCTCGCCGGCGGCGAAGGTGAGGGTGCCGCCGGGCAGCACGCCGCCGAAGTCGGCGGCGTCGGCCAGGCTGCCGGTTAGGCCGCTGTCCGCGGGCGCGTCGACCTGCCAGGTGACCGTGGTGCTGCCCGAGGTGTCGCCATGGCGCGTGATCGTGAAGACCAGGCCGGTGGTGCCGGAGTTCCCTTCCGCCCCGGCCACGACGGAGGGGCCGACACTCAGCCACTGCACCGGGGTGAGGTCGATCGCCACGGCGCGGCCGACCAGGTTGACGCCGTCGGAGATGGTGTAGGTGAACTGCCCGGCGGTTCCGGTGGTGCCGAAGGGCGGCGTGTAGACGACGGCGGCGAGCTGGTCCGGCGTCAGCGTGTCGCCGACCTGCAGGGCGGTGCCGTCGAAGCGCTGGACCGTGCCGATGGTGGGCAGCCCGGTGACCGTGACGGTCAGCGCGTCGCCCTCCGGATCGACCGGCTTGTCGATGGACAGGCCGACGCGGCTGGAGTTCTGGTCGATGGCGACCTGCTTGGTCTCCTGCGCCGTCGGGGCGGTGTTGGCGCCGCTGACGGTGATGGTCAGCGTCGCCGTGGATGTGGCGCCGGCCCGGTCGGTGATGGTGTAGGAGACCGTCTCCTGCCGGGTCTGGCCGGCGGGGAGGCTGGCGTAGCCGCCGGCCGGGTCGAAGGTGTAGCGGCCGTCGGCGCTCAGCGTCAGCTTGCCGCCGCCCGCCAGCGTGATGGTCTTGCCGACGTTGCCCGCGTCGCCGTTGACCGCGCTGACGACCGGGCGGTCGCCGAAGTCGGGGTCGCTGTCGTTGGCCAGCACGCCGTTGGCGGCGTTCACCGCGATCGGCGTCAGCTTGTTGGTGGTGACGGTGTCGTTGACCGCGACCGGGGCGTCGTTGACGTCGGCGACCTGGACGATCAGCACGTCCGAGGTCGCCGCGCCGGCGGCGTCGGTGGCGGTGATGCGCACCGCCTGGCTGCCGACGTCGGCGTTGCCCGGCGTGCCGGACAGCCGTCCGGTCGCCGCGTCGAAACTCAGCCAGGCGGGCAACGCCGAGCCGTCCAGGCTCGTGGCGCTGTAGCTCAGCGTGTCGCCCGTGTCGGCGTCGGCGAAGGCGCCGGCCGGCACCGTGTAGGCGAAGGCCTGCCCCTGGTCGACGCTGCGCGTGCCGAGCGTCTGGGCGAGCGTCGGGCGGTCGTTGACCGACAGCGCGCGCACGCTGGTCGTGGCGTCGGAGGACGAGAGGCTGGTGTCGTCGGTGACGGTGACGGCGAAGGTGGTCGTCTCGGTGGCTCCCGGGGCGACCCGGTTGCCGGTCGGCTGGAAGGTGAGCCGGCGCAACGCCGCCTGCGCCGCCGCCGCGCTCGGGGCGGTGAGGCTGTAGGTGCCGGCGGCGGTCCTGGTGAAGCCGCTGGCGGTCAGGCTCTCCTGGGTGAAGGAGCCGGTGGCGTCGCCCACCGTACCGGCGGCATCGTGCAGCTTGATCACGACGGTCTGGGACTGGGTGGGATTGCTGTCGCCCACGGTGAAGCCGGCAAAAGGTCGCAGGCTGGCGGTGTCGTTGACCGCCTGGTCTGCGACCCCGCCGCCCAGCGTCGGCGCGTCGACGCGCCGGGTGTCGATGGAGTAGGCGGTCGAGCTGGCCGTCGCGGTCGGAGCGTTGCCCGCCGCGTCGGTCCAGCCGAGGTTGACCGTGATGCGGTTGTCGGCGGCGACGCGGTCGGCCGCCGGGGTCAGGATGGCGGTGTAGACCAGCCCGTTGCTGCCCGGAACCACGGCAAGGTTGGACAGCGCGCCGTTGGGCACGGTGACGTCGTCGTCAGTGAAGCCGGTGGGCGCTTCGGTGAAGGTGAAGGTCACCGTGGTCGTCTGGTCGACGCCCAGGCTGTTGGAGCCGAGCGCGACGGTGACGCCGGGTGCGGTGGTGTCGAGGGTCAACGTCTGCGTGGCGGCCGGGGAGCTGTTGCCGGCGGCGTCCCGAGCCGTCACGGATACCGCGTTGACGCCGTTGGCGTCGAGCGCCAGCGTGCCGGCCGTCGGCGTGGCGGTGGCGAGGTTCACGCTCCACCCGCCGTTGGCGTTCGCGGTGGTGGTGTAGGTGGCGCCGGCGACGCTCACCGTGACCGTGCTGTTCGCCTCCGCGGTTCCGGCCACCGTCGGCTTCGCCACATTGCTCAGCGCCGCCGAGGTGACGGTCGGCGCACCTGGTGCGGTGGTGTCGAGGGTCAGCGTCTGCGTGGCGGTCGGGGAGCTGTTGCCGGCGGCGTCGGTCACCGTGGCCGACACGGCGTTGGCGCCGTTCGGGTTCAGGCTCAGCGTGCCGGCCGTCGGCGTGGCGGTGGCGAGGTTCACGCTCCACCCGCCGTTGGCGTTCGCGGTGGTGGTGTAGGTGGCGCCGGCGACGCTCACCGTGACCGTGCTGTTCGCCTCCGCGGTTCCGGCCACCGTCGGCTTCGCCACGTTGCTCAGCGCCGCCGAGGTGACGGTCGGCGCACCCGGCGCGGTGGTGTCGAGGGTCAGTGTCTGCGTGGCGGGGGCGGAGACGTTGCCGGCGGCGTCGGTCGCCGTGGCCGACACGGCGTTGGTGCCGTTCGGGTTCAGGCTCAGCGTGCCGGCCGTCGGCGTGGCAGTGGACAGGTCGAGGCTCCACGCCCCGCCCGTCGCGGTGGTGGTGTAGGTCGCCCCGCCCACCGTCACGGTCACCGTGCTGCCCGCCTCCGCCGTGCCGCCGATGGTCGGCGTGGCGCTCTTGCTCAGCGCCGCCGTGGTGACGACCGGGGCACTCGGGGGCGTGACGTCCGCGACGCTCACCACCGTGCTGATGTTGGCGATGGCTGCGCTGCCGGTCGCCCCGCCGGTGTCGGTCAGGCTTGAGATGGCCACCGTGCGGTTGCCGAGCGTCGCTCCGCCGCTGGTGTTCTTGTAGCCGAGGCTCCCCAGAAGCGCGCTCATCTGCGCATCCGTGCGCTCAAGCCCCGTGATGGTCACCGTCGCGACGCCGCCCACCACCGTGACCGTCACGCTGGCGTTGCCGCCCGCAGTCCCCAGACCGGTCAGGGAGGCGGTGGCGCCGTTGGACAGAGCGATGTCGGTCCCGCCGATGCTCAGCACCTCGGTCGCGTCGACCACGCCGCTGACCGTGAACACCGCGCCGCGGAAGCTCTGCCCCGCCTCCACCGTGGAGGCGGCCACGCCGCTGAACAGGCTGGTGGCGGAGGACGCGCCGACGCCGAAGGTTGCGGTTCCACCGGTGGCGGTCAGCGTTGGCACCGCGTCGACCCGAATCGTCGTGCTGGCGCTGGCCGTGCTGAAGGCCGAGCCGCTGGTGGTGTCGGCGAGGTTGCCCGCCGTTCCGCTGGTCAGATCCCATGCCTTGAAGACGAGCCCGCCCGTGTCCGTGCTGGCGAAGCCGGAGCCCGACGGCACGAAGCGGATGCGATCCGATCCGGCGAGCAGGAGCGCCGAGCCGTTCGACGCGCCGACGGGGATGTTCGTCCAGCTTCCGCTGCCGACCTTGTACTGCCACACGCCGTGAGTGTTGGTCACCCCGGTGACGGCGACGCCCAGCGGGACGACGGTGACGAGCGGGACCGGGCTGTTGTACTCGGCGTCCGTGGCGGTGCCGGCGGAGGCCAGCATCGCTGTAACCGTCGTCCCGGCGTTTGCGGCGTCGGCGACCCCCTGGTCGATGGCCGACAGGCTGCGGACGTCGGTGGACAGGATCGGGGCGTCGTTGGCGCCCGTGAAGTTCAGGGTGAGCTGCTGGGTGACCGTGCGGTTGCCGTCGGACACGCCAAAGGTGGTGGTGCCCGACATCGGTCCCGCCGGCACGCCGTTCAGGAAGGCGGCGTCGAACACGTAGGCGTACTGGCCGGTCTGGCTGTTGACGTAGGCGGTGCCGCCCGCACCGGTGGAGGCGATGTTGTAGGTCACGCCGCCGATCACGTAGGTGCCCGGCGTCTGGGTGCCGCTGACCGAGTAGGTCAGCGTGTCGCCTTCCAGATCGGTCGCGACCAGCTGGCCGGATACCAGCGGGAAGGTGTCGTTGGCCGCCGTGTCGACCAGCGTCGGCGGCGTGGTCGGCACCGCCAGGACCGGCGGGGCGTTGGTGTCGATGCGGTCGTTGTTCTGGCTGATCGCGGTGGTGTAGGCGGCGTTGGCGTTGCTGGCGCTGTCCACCAGAACGATGTTGACCGGAACGTCCTGGTTCGCCGCCCGGTCGCCCGAGCGCTGGCCGTCCGCGGTGACCGTGAAGGTCGCGGTGTAGGTCGTCGCGTTGACCTTCGTCAGGTTGCCCAGCGCGAAGCCGCCGATGGTGCTGCCGGCGCCCAGCGTGTAGGTGTCGCTGTCCGAGGCCACGGTGATCGTCGCCGTCACCACGTCGCCGACCTTGGCCGGCTGGTTGGGGATGGTGACCATGGTTATCGACGGCGGCGTCGTGTCGGCCGGCGGGGAGGTGTTGGTGACGGCTTGGCCGGTGACGGCGGCCGGGGCGTTGCTCGCGGTGTCGGTCAGGTTGCCGG